>JBJPGG010000068.1:0-5312 GCA_048595505.1 Methylococcaceae bacterium | reverse complement strand
CAGGGTAGCTGCTTTATCTTGTTCATCGCTAATGTCGTCGTAGAAACGATCTATTCGATTGGATTCAAGATCATCGGTAGCTTCGGCTATGTCTTTGTAGCCAGGAAAATGATAAAAACCGGGGCCAATATCCCACATGAGAGTGACGAAGTGGGCTTGGTTGATTGGTTCGTTAAAACCAAGAACTATGGCTTGCTTACGCCCATAGATGACTCTTTGCTTTCGTATTCCCCGGCTGAGTTCTTCACAGAATACTGACAGATGTTCTGGCATAAAGGTGTCAACATACCAGTCCACAAAACCTTGTTCAGCGGCAATGGCTAGTGATAACTGATCATCTCGCATTATTAACATAGGCTTGGTTATTGAGTGTTGTGCTGGTTGGTAGTAGAAATCTGTTGTTCTGGAAGAGTTTCTATAGTTTCCGGAACAATGGCGCAACTCGGGATTTCATGAATTTCTACATATCCTCACGCCGGTCTCCAGATGAAGTTATGCGATAGAGTATTTGGAAGTTCGAGTCTTAGGGGCTATCTGTATGATGAACTATACCCTAATAATTATAAATTCACAATTCGTAACCTGACACCATGAGTATTTTGAACCATGCTCCGTCGCAAAAGAATAGGAAATGAAAAGGCATGCGGGTCAGGTCCCGAATTACGAATACTTTATGATTTATTACCCTTTCTTTGTATAATTCGCAGTTTGGGATCTTGTATCCGGGTTTCGAGCGTCTGAGTATAAGAATTATTCAATTTTTAGGATCTTTGTCGATTGATGCTCCTCTATTCTATCATGCTTATCGGGCTAAAATTGTATGTCCGTAACTGGCGTATTATTATTCCTACAAGCAGACGCGACTACAAAATAGAGTGAAAATACGCTGAGGCATTACAAAATTTATAATACAGTAGAGCCGGGGCTATCGTTGGTGTTGTTTAATTGGTTTTTGTTTAGATAAATGGAATTGTTATAACTAAACTATCGTCACGCGATTGAGCAAGGTATAATATTCTGCTGATTTTAAGAAGAATTAATTAGGTATTACTTGATGGAAAAACAGCATAGCTTTACGCGCGAAGAATTATTAATGTCTGGAAGAGGGGAGTTATATGGCCCTGACAACGCGCAATTGCCACTTCCGAATATGTTGATGATGGATCGTATTGCCCATATTTCTGATGAAGGTGGAAAGTTTGGTAAAGGTGAAATTATTGCAGAACTTGATATAACACCTGATCTATGGTTTTTTGATTGTCATTTTCAAGGTGATCCTGTAATGCCAGGCTGTTTAGGTCTTGATGCAATGTGGCAATTAATTGGATTTTACTTATGTTGGTTGGGTGGACCAGGAAAAGGTCGTGCTTTGGGTTGTGGTGAAGTTAAGTTTTCCGGACAAGTATTACCCACGGCTAAAAAAGTGACTTATAGGGTTGATCTTAAGCGCGTTATTATGCGTAGATTAGTGATGGGTATTGGTGATGCGTCTATGGAAGTCGACGGCAAAGTAATTTATGTGGCAAATGACCTAAGGGTTGGGTTATTTACGTCGACTAAAGATTTCTAGAGGTATAAAATGAAAAGAGTCGTGGTAACGGGGTTAGGTATTGTATCCAGCATTGGTAATAACCGGGGTGAGGTTGTAGCGTCTTTAAAGCACGGTAAGTCTGGAATTGTACATGCTGATGTTTATGAAGAAATGGGGTTTCGTAGCCATATTCATGGTGAAGTACATATTGATTTAGATGAGTTTATTGACCGTAAAGTAAAGCGCTTTATGGGTGAAGGTGCTGCATACAACTATATTGCTATGCAACAAGCGATTGACGATTCTGGGTTAAATGATGAGCAAGTTTCAAATTTTCGCACGGGTCTAGTCATGGGGTCAGGCGGGCCTTCTACTTCAAATGTAGTGGCTGCTGCTGATATTTTAAGAGAAAAAGGTGTTAAGCGAGTGGGGCCTTATATGGTGCCTCGTACAATGTCTAGTACAAATACCGCATGTTTAGCAACGCCTTTTAAAATTAAAGGTGTTAATTACTCAATTAGTTCTGCTTGTGCAACTAGTGCGCATTGTATTGGTCATGCTATGGAACTGATACAAATGGGTAAGCAGGATGTGGTTTTTGCCGGGGGTGGTGAAGAGCTTCATTGGTCCTTGTCTGTATTGTTTGATGCTATGGGGGCTTTATCTTCAAAATATAATGATTCTCCTGAGACTGCGTCAAGACCTTATGATGAAACCCGTGATGGGTTTGTGATTGCAGGTGGTGGCGGTGTTTTGGTTATTGAAGAGCTGGAACATGCAAAAGCACGTGGTGCAAAAATACTGGCAGAACTTGTCGGTTATGGAGCAACATCTGACGGTTATGATATGGTTCAGCCTTCTGGAGAAGGTGCAGTACGTTGCATGCAACAGGCCATGGCAATGGTTGAAGGTTGTAATATAGACTATATCAATGCACATGGCACCAGTACACCGGTGGGTGATACCAAAGAGCTTGAAGCATTGCGTACTGTGTTTGGTGGTGATAGTGTTCCAGCAGTGAGTTCAACAAAGTCATTAACTGGGCATGCGTTGGGTGCGGCAGGTGTTAATGAATCAATCTATTCATTGTTGATGATGGAAGAAAATTTCCTTAGTGCTTCGGCCAATATTAATCAACTTGATCCAGGTGCAGAAGGGATACCCATTGTTAGGGAGCGCCAAGACAATGTAACCTTAAATACTATTATGTCTAATAGTTTTGGTTTTGGTGGTACCAATGCTACTTTGATTTTTCAGCGTTATCAGAATTAATCCAAATATTCTTAGTCTCATTATGGCTTTTAACAAGCCACGTGTTTTGAATTGTAGGGCGGACTTTAGTCCGCTTTAGCGATTATTGTAGTATGTTATAGCGGACTGAAGTCCGCTCTACAGTATGTTGCAGTCTTATTTCCAAAATCTTCCCCCTTTATGTCAGACCCACAAAGAAAATCTAAAATTC
This sequence comes from Methylococcaceae bacterium, assembly GCA_048595505.1. GTDB lineage: Bacteria > Pseudomonadota > Gammaproteobacteria > Methylococcales > Methylomonadaceae > QPIN01. The sequence continues at coordinate 2,319 of JBJPGG010000068.1, read as the reverse complement.
AGTTTAATAAGCTCCATAAACGTCTAAGAAGGAATGTAGGTGAGGCGATAGCTGATTATAAAATGATAGAACAGTGCGACAAGATTATGGTTTGCCTGTCGGGCGGCAAAGATTCTTTTGTGATGCTGGATATATTGTTACATTTACAAGCCACAGCTCCTGTTTCATTTGAAATCATTGCGGTTAATCTTGACCAGAAACAACCGGGATTTCCAGAGCATGTTTTGCCAGAATATTTGCAGTCTAAAGGCGTGCCTTTCCATATTATTGAGCATGATACTTACAGTATTGTTAAACGCATTATCCCTGAGGGTAAAACAACATGCAGTTTGTGTTCACGCTTGCGAAGAGGAACGCTATATGGCTTTGCAAAAGAACATAACATAACAAAAATTGCCTTGGGACATCACCGGGATGATATTTTAGAAACCTATTTTCTTAATATGTTTTTTGCTGGAAAGTTAAAAGCTATGCCGCCTAAGTTGCTGAGTGATGATAAGAAAAATATTATTATTAGACCTTTAGCGTATTGTAAGGAAAAAGATATTAGTGAATACGCAGCAATTAAAGCCTTTCCAATTATTCCTTGTAACTTATGCGGGTCTCAAGAAAACTTACAGCGTCAGGCTATGAAGGAAATGTTGTCGGGCTGGGATAAACAATTCCCCGGACGATTAGAAAGTATTTTTTCTAGTCTGAAAAATATTTCACCCTCACAAATGGCTGATACTAAGTTGTTTGATTTTTCTGGGTTAGAACGAACTGGGCTAGATGAACCAAGAGTGGCTTCTGATGATGCTGGGCTTGAAATTCTGGAAAGATAAAAAGCTCTATATTTAATATGACTATTAACAAGCCACAGGCATGAATTGTAGGGCGGACTTTAGTCCGCCATTGTGAGTGTTGCCGTATGTTATAGCGGGCTGACGTCTGCCCTACAAGGTACTACCTTTATATTGTAGCTTAACCTGTGGTTTGTAAATAGCCATAAGTCTTAAATGCTAAGAAATTGATTTATTTGCTGTAAATCGGCTACATTCAAACTTCCAGCTGCCTCTTTTAACTTAATGCCATTAATTATATAATCATAACGGCTTCTGGAAAAATCTCTTTTAGATCGGAATAGATTACGTTGTTCTGAGAGCACATCTACCATCGTTCTGGTACCGACCTGGAAACCCGCTTCACTTGCTTCAAGTGCGCTTTCTGATGATTTAACCGTTGCCTCTAAGGCTTCAATACGACTTAGATTGGATATGACTCCTCTGTATGCATTTCTAACTTGACGAATGATTGTTCTTTTAACTTTTGTTAGATTCTCTTTTTCACGCTGATAATCAAATTGAGCTTGTTGGGCGCGGGAATAAGTGCCACCCCCTTCAAAGAGTGGAAGGTTAACTTCTAACCCGAGGCTTTGTGTGTCACCCCGTAAGCCAAAATTACTGGTGTTATCTTGTCTTTCATAGCTGGCAACAAGATCAATGGTTGGAAGGTGAGCGCTTTGTCTTAGATTAACTTCTTTTCTAGCGGTTTCTGTTTGGTTTAGTTGGGCGACGATATTAAAATTATTGCTCTCTGCCGCTTTTGACCAGGAAGTGATATCGGCTGGTTCTGGTGAAATCAGTGGAATTTTTGCATGTAGTGAGTTTAAGTCTGCCTCATTTTCTCCTATGATCTCTCTTAAATTTTCTTTGTTATCATCCAGCAAGTTAATAGCTTCAATTTCATTGGCGCGTGCTTGGTCAAAAGCGGCCTGGGCTTCATAAACATCAGTGATTGCAATGAGCCCAACATCAAAGCGTTGTTGGGCTTGCTCCAGTTGTTTTGCAATAGCAGTTTTCTCAGCAGTAGTAAATTCAAGGTTATCCTGAGCCGAAAGGATATTGAAATAGGCTTCGGAGGTCCTAAGTATCAAACTTTGGTGTTCTGCCTGAAATTGCGCTTCGGCCTGGGCAATTTGGTTGTCTGATTGACTAAGCTGTACCCAGTGTCCCCAGTTAAATACCGGTTGTCTGAAATTGATGCTAAATACATTGCTCCAATAATGTTGAATGCCAGAGCTTTGGAATGTATTTTTTTTATTATTTAATCGCTGTCTGGAGCTGGAGCCAGACACTGAAATATTAGGTAGCATTCGGGCGATGCTTTGTGATCTGATTTGTGCTGTTGAAAACTGGTTTAAATAAACACTTTTATAATCAGGATCGTTTTCCAGAGCCAGTTGATAAGTTTCGATTAAATCTTGAGCGAAGCTCTGTTGAAAAGATAAGGTTGCCAACAGAATTACAATGGTTTTTAGTTTGAACACGGTTATCCTCA
>JBJPGG010000067.1:0-3970 GCA_048595505.1 Methylococcaceae bacterium | reverse complement strand
ATCTACGATGATCAAGGAAATAGAACCAGTGCGACTAATGCCTTAGGCCATCAAACTCAAACACTTACGTTTGATGAGGCCGGTCGCCCTTTAAAAAGCCAAGACAGTAATGGTATTATCACCGAAAACCAGTATGACAGTGCAGGTCGCCTGTTAAAAACAACCATTAATGGATTAAGCACAAGCTATCAATACGACAGCTCAGGACGACAAACTAAAGTCACCTATCCTGATGGTACGTACAGCGAAAATCAATATGATGGTTCAGGTCGCATTATTAAAACCATTAACCAACGAGGAGAAGTAACTGAAAACAGCTACGACAGTAATGGTAACCGCACCAAAAGACAATTAAGTGATGCTGAAGGCAATATTTTAGCAAAATCAGAATCCCTTTATAACCCACTCAATCAAGTAATACAAACCCTTGATGCAGAGGGAAATGTTACTAGTTTTGAATATGATGCCAGCGGAAATCAAATAAAAATCACCGATGCCAAAGGTAACATCACTCAAAACCAATATGACAGTCAAAACCGATTAGCCAAAACTATTGATGCCTTAGGAGGCGAAACAACGTATCAATACGATATCAATGGTAACCGGGTTCAAGTGACCGCAGCCAATGGAGCCACGACTACCTTTAGTTATGATAGCTTTAATCAGATTACCAGCGAAAACAGTCCCGATAGAGGGCAAACTATCTATGATTACGATATCAGTGGTAATCGCATCCAAATAAAAGATGCCAATAGCAATATAAAAAACATAGTTTATGACGATCTGAACAGAAAAATCCAGGAAAGCTGGTTAGGAAGCTCAGAACTAACCATCAACTATACATACGACAGCTGCGACAATGGCATAGGCAAGACCTGCCAAGTCACCGATGCCAGCGGAAACACCCGTTATCAATACAACAGAGATGGACAGGTCACCCAAAAGCAGCAAAATATCCAAGGCATCACCCTAACACAGCAATTCAGCTATACAGATGACAATAAACTACAAAGCCAGACCTATCCTTCTGGAGCCGTTATAGGCTATAGCTATACAGAAGAACAACTCAATAAAATCACCATCAACGATGAAACCTTCATCCAAAATATTCAATACGATGGGGCCAACCGAATTACAGGCTGGCAATGGTCAGATAATACACCATACAGCAAAAGCTATGATCCAAATGGACAACTAAAAAGCTTCATACTGGGAAATAGTCAGCGTACGCTTGAATATGATGAAACAGGCAACATCATCGGTTGGACAGACGGCAACAGCGATGAATACAAACAATTTAGTTATGATGCACTCAATCGTATCAATGACTACAACAAAAAACTGGCAATAGCCGATACTAATTTAGCTGATGAAATACTGCAAAGTCAAAGTTTCAGTTACGATGAAAATGGCAATCGCACTCAGCTGATTGAAGATGACACAACCACCATAAACTATCAAATTGAGGAGAATTCCAACCGATTAACAGCCATTAATAACAATGCAAGAGCCTATGACAGTAATGGTAACTTGATAAATGATGGAGAACATCGCTATCAATACGATGCCAGAAATAGGCTCGTTAGTGTCAATGGCATTACGAGCAACCTTTACAATGCAGACAACCAAAGAGTCAAAAAAACCAATACAGACACCAATGAAATAACGCTATATGCCTGGACATCTGAACGCATTTTTGCTGAATATGATGAGATTGGAAATTCAATTCAGGAAACGGTTTATCTAGGGAGTACGCCTGTAGGTATTATAAAACATGAAGAAATCTATCGCGTCTACGCAGATCAGATTGATGCACCTAGACAGATAACCGATGAAAATAACATCACTATTTGGCAGTGGGGTTCTAAGCCTTTTGGTGAAAGTCTGCCTAATGAAGACCCAGATGAGAATAGTATGGTTTTCATCTATAACTTGCGGTTTCCTGGCCAGTATTATGATGTGGAAACCCAAACACACTATAACTTTAATCGGGATTACAACCCAGGAATAGGACGATATATTGAGAGTGATCCCATAGGTCTAGATGGGGGTATGAATACATATAATTATGTGAGTAGTAATCCTGTTATGTACATAGATATTTATGGACTTTTTGGTTGCTTTAATGTCGATGATTGCAATGATCAAGCTGGCATAAATTTAAAAGGCTGTTTATTTGAAGCTGGGCCAGGTTGCGCTGGTTTAATTTCTACTTGTTTTTTAATTCCTAATAGGAATTTAAGAAATTTTTGTTTCGCAGCAAGGTCTGTAGCTTGTTCTGCACCTTGTCTCAACAATTGGCTCTCAGATACATCATTGTGTGAACTGAATATTGATATCCGAGGATATAGGTTTCAAATAGATTATGGTTTTTTCTTTTAATAGTTGTTCAATTTAATTAAGTATCAAATAGAATGAAAATAAAGTTTAAATTTTTTTAGAATGAAAATGTATAGAACATATATATTTTCCATTATTAACCTTGTGATTGTTTTTGTCCTCGTTATGGGAGGGGGGGATGCAGATTATTTATTAGCACTTTTCTTTATAATTGAAGGTTTGTATTATTTATATAAGAAATAATTAGTCTCAGTCATGAGGTTAACCAGCTTAATTTGTAGTCAAAAACTGGTTAAAAACCTTGACAGGCTTATAAGATCATATGGTTTTGTTGGTACTAATAGTGGATTTTAGATATTAAATGTCATCTTTATTATTGTTTCGATACATGAGTATAGACTCAATTGAAAAATACTTCGATTTACATAAACCAAAGTGGGAAGAAAGTTTTTTTCTAGAAAAATTGGCATCGAAAAAAAAATATGATGTTCGTTATTCTCTTTTAGCACTTCAGCACTGCGGAACAAAAAAAGCTATCCCCCGATTAAAAGAGACTGTGTTTCATACAGTAGCGGATATAAGAGCTATCAGCATTATCACTATAGGTATAATTGGTAGAGAAGATTTCACTAGTTTTTATATTGACTTATTGAATAACCCAAAATATAAAGATAAAGTCTATGTGATGTGGGTAATTAGTGATTTTGCTGACGAAACAGCTGTCGAAGCGGTGTTGCAATTTATTGAAAAAATAAAAAAATCTATTACACCTGGGCAGGATAGGAATGAAATGACCCTACATGCAACCCTATATTTAAATAAGTTCATCGTTAAACACCCAAACATTAAAGAAACATTAGATTTTCTTATTTCCGCATTACCAAGCAGTGATGGGGGAATAAGAGAAAAATACATAAGAGGGGAGCAAGGATTAGTTTTAAGAAAAACTAAAGAAAAGATAGAGTATAAGAAAAGCTGTTCTAATGAAAAAGATTTATCCTTAATAAAAGAGATAGAATCATTAGAGACACTTATCTATAGAGATACGATTAATAAAAAACAGATAAAACTTGAAGAACAAATTCAAAAACTTGATAAGTTGGGGTTACATTTAAATAAAAATATTACAGTAGATTTTTTATTATCCATGTTTAAACGTGATGTGTATGAAAATGCCCCTTATAACCTTGTTCTCAACGTAATGGGTATGAACCAAGAAACTCCACCTTATGATCAACCAATCAGTCTAAATGCTTGGAATTTTGTTATAGAAGAAATCGAAGGAACAGGGGATTATGTCAGCATAGTAAAAAAATTATGTGAATTATCAGGGAACCCTGATTATTTAATAAATATCACAGACTGTATCAATTTGGAAGAAGAAACGGTATGGTTAAAATACAAATTGAATGGTCTTGAACGCTATTGGACAGCTGACACTAAAGAGATTGCTGTTGATCATATAAGCATTTTACTTAAGACAATGAAAGATATTGAGCGTGGAGAAAAGTTTTTTTATTGTAAAAAATATCCTAATACAACAACTTTCTTTTTTCTTAATAATGATACTGCAAAAGAGCTAGTAGAGTTGGGAGGTAATTTATATAGAGCTATCCCATGATTATAAATG
>JBJPGG010000066.1:0-11521 GCA_048595505.1 Methylococcaceae bacterium | reverse complement strand
GCTACCCGGTTACCTGTACCCGAAGTAATAAAGGCTATAGAATTTCCTGATACCCAACCGATCTGGTCAATAATCTCCTGTACAATTTCAGAAATATCAGGTGTTCTTTGATCTGGACCCGCTTGACCTCTTGTATTCCACGCTGGAACTGGCCATGTTACAGATTTGCTTGTAGTTGCCCGAACAGAAATATTGCTATTTACATTATTATATGTCGCGGCATTAGAACTAAGCTCTCCATGTACAATCAAATCAGTCTGTTCCGAGGTGTCTTCATCCACTTGGTATTGAATGTATGCTTCTGTAATCAACGCTTCGTCAGGAATATTTATATTTTGAAAGCGCACACCCACGATTTGAACTTTGGTTCTATCCAGTATCATTTCCAAATCACTACTAGATGTATTAACGCTGCCACTATTGGTATCTTCCTCTGCATCATCAGATCCAGTGATCACAGGAATCCATAAAACACCTTCTTCACCAAGATTCTCTACTTCGATGAAAACTGTTGCAGTGCTATTTGAAGCTTCTCCATTCTTCAAAGTATAAGTAAAGCTGTCTGGACCCAAAAAGCCTACTGGTGGTGTATATGTAAAACTACCATCCTCAGCTACTGTGACATTAAACCCACTTCCTTGCACACTATTGCCGTCAAATGCGTCAACCTTAGCCACAGGAAAGCCAAGATCATCATTAAGAAATAAATCACCTGCTACAGGCGTATCCATTGCTGTTGTGAAGTTATCATCCACTGCAATCGGAGCTTCTAGTAGAACAGGATCAGTAGAATATGTCACATGCAATTCAGGCGCTGAAGTTCCATTATAGGATTCGGCAACACGCTTGCCTGTCCCTGAAATAATGAAGGCAATCGGATTTCCCGATGCCCAGCCACCTAGATTTACAACTTCTTGTACAATCGCAGATATATCAGGAGATTGCTGATTTGCACTGGCTGTACCCCATACTGGTAATGCCGCCCAAGCTACTGGCGTTGATGTTAACGATCGGCTTGAAAGATCAAAACGCGTCGTTGTAAATATCGCAGCATTTGCACTGTCTTGCCCGCGTATTACCAGATTAGTAGCTTCTGAACTTGTTTCATCCACTTTAAATTGAAGATAAGCCTCAACAATCGTCGCTGCTTGCGGAATATTTAGCCCTTGAAAACGAACACCCACGATTTGTTCTGACACTCCGTCACGAACCATTTCTAAATCGCTACTTGATAACGATACGCTACCACTGGATATTCTCTCTTCAGCATCATCATTGCCCGTTGCTACTGATAACCATACAGTGTTGTTTACAGGCCCTACCTCTTTTACACTGATGTAAACGGTTGCTGTGCTATCTGGCAATTCCCCATTGGTCAATGTATAGTTAAAGCTGTCTACACCAATAAAGCCTAGGTTTGGAGTATAGCTAAAACTACCATCAGCATTTATGCTTACAACACCATTTGCAGTACCTACAAAATTTGGTATGACAGTTGCAGCTGGATTACCAACATCATCATTTCGCTCTACTATATCATTAGCACCATCAGCTACAACTAGTGCTGTATCAATATCTGTTACATAAGCAGGGACGGCCATTGAACCATCATCTACTGCTACCGGTGGCTCGGGAGGAGCTGATTCAGTAGCATAGGTTATATGCAACATAGGCGCTGCAGTTCCATTAAAGGATTCTGCTACTCGCTTACCAGTTCCTGAAGTAATGAAAACCATGGCGTTTCCACTAGACCAACCAACTTGGTCTACAAGCTCCTGAACGATATCTTTAATATTAGGAGTCGCTTGAATAGCATTACTTTGTTCATTAGTAGTCCACGGTACTGGCAACCAAGATACTTGACTTGCCGTTAGCGGCCGACTTGATATATCAAGCTTTATAGTCGTAAATGTTGCTGGGTTTGCACTGTTTTGTCCACGAATGACTAAATTTGTCGCTTCTGAATTAACTTCATCCGATGTATATTGAATATACGCATCAACAATGGCTGCTCCTTGTGGAATATTTACTCCTCGAAAACGTACACCCACCACTTGTTCTTTTGATCCATCGCGAACCATTTCTAAATCACTACTTGATAACGAAACACTACCACTGGATAAGTTTTCCTCGGCATCGTCAGTTCCTGTTGCTACTGGGACCCATATAGTCTCTACAGCACTAACTTCTTGTACACTAATATAAACTACAGCAGTATCTGAACCCGCGGAGTTGGTCAAAGTGTAGACAAAGCTATCAACCCCCGTATAGCCAGAAGGTGGAGTGTAAACAAAACTACCATTTACCTGTACTACCAGAGCACCTCCGGCGGAGGTCGTGCCCAAAGCACTTACTACTGTTTCTGCGCCTGTAGTTGATCCAAAAGTAGATACCACAGCTACTGGAGAGCCAAGATCATCATTACGCTCAACTATATCATTCTCACCATCTAACACTGTCAGAGTCACATCCTGGCCTGTAGTGTACGCAGGTGCTGCAAATGTATCATCATTTACTGCATCTGGTGGTGCAGGAACAACTGCTTCCGTTGTATACTCCACGTGCAGTACCGGAGCTGCAGTACCATTGAAGGTCTCAGCTACCCGCTTACCGTTACCAGAAATAATAAAGGCAATGTAATTCCCTTGTGCCCAAGCACCTAAGTCCACGACCTGTTGTACAATTACTGAAAGATCTGGAGTCTGTTGATCCGGACCTGCTAAGCCTTTTGTATTCCATGCTAGTGGAGCCCACGTTACGCTAGCTGTAGTCAACGTCCGATTAGAAATATCAAAATCCACATGACTAAATGTCAAAGCATTGGCTATTGCTTGTCCGTGTACTGTCAGATTAGTTGCAACTGAACTAGTTTCATCTACAGTAAACTGAATATAGGCACTGATAATAGTCGCATCTACTGGAATGTCCAACGGAAAACGAAGCCCTATTTTTTGCGGTTTAACACCATCCTGAATAAGTTCCAAATCACTACTAGCCAACGACATATCACCATCGTTGAGGTTTTCCTCAGCATCATCCGTGCTTGCTTCTATTGGGATCGATAATGGGATTGGACCCGGGCCTCCACCTGCTTCAGCTCTGGGAATCACCCCCCCGCCGGTAAGAATCATTGCCGCTAGCAGCAGCAATGATACACTTATATACTTATTAACGTACGTCATAATTTCAATCCTCACAATGAAATTTTATAAACTGCTTAGCCCGGTTTTATAAAACGCAAAAAAAAACCGAACCACCTAGATATTGACCCTGTTTCGGTCATTTTCGGTAGTTCGGCTTTCCATAATTAACGGACCCGTAACTTTCTGCACCTAGTTTACACCAGGATTAGCTTTTCGTACTTACTATCAGATATTACGATACACAGATTTTTTTACCATGTCAATAGTGTGATCAAGCTCTAGTTTTTAACATTTTATATGTGTTAGGTTAAAAAAACATCTTAGGTTATTGAGTTAACAGGCCTTCTTTCACCCTCCCCAAATACTCAACACCTTTAGGTTTTATTATTCCTATTTAACACTCTCTTTGATCTAGATCAATATTTAAAGCACTAATTTTTAGTAACATAACACTGTGTTCTAATTTTTTCAGAGCTTGCTTGATAAAGGGTAAAACTATTGAATAACACTATTAGCAGTAATAAGTTCATCCATTTTGAAATCATTCAGGAAATTAAACAGCAGCTTTGTATAAAAGCCCCCTGTTTGTATCAGGAGCCTGAACGCGCACGCATATTCGAGATGCTGTTATGTAAAAGAGATGCGATAAAATCAGCAAAAGCATCCCCCACTGCCGCCTCCGTTGACATTCAATTTGACAGCGAAAAACTATCCCTGGAAAAGTTATTTATCCTACTGGATACAATATTATCGAATATCAGACGCAAAGTGAGTAACACTATACAAAAAGCCGAAGAAGTCATTTCCACCCAACACGGGCTTGAATCAGCTTTTTTAATTACCGGGATGAAATGTGAGTCTTGCGCCATATCCCTTGAAATGGCAATAAACAGACACCCTAAAATTAATAGAGCCCGCGTGGATTACAAAACTGCAACACTGAAAGTTCGTGGAATTTTTTCACAACAGGAAATTGTTAAACTTGTTCGAGATACTGGTTTTGAACCGGTGGTACTATTTACTTAGTTTATATATGCCTATTTGCATAGTTCATTAATCTGAGCAATACGAAGATTGTTAAATTTGGCTAAATCTGGTGAGATATTTCTCAGTAGTAACTTCGTGCATCTCTGCTACTGCCCCAAGAATCAAAATGTCAGTGAATTTAGTTATACTTCGTAAAATCACACGAAATATATCTTTATATAAACACAACAACTACATTAGAAAATAGTTACTGCGTCAATTTTACATATTTTTGATACAAAGTATCGTGATTTTCAACATTTGCAGAATCTTTTTCAATACAATCAACTGGGCATACCTCTATACACTGAGGTAGATCATGATGCCCCACACACTCCGTACATAAATCAGGATTAATTATATAAATATCCTCACCCTGAGTAATCGCTCCATTTGGACACTCTGGTTCACAAACATCACAATTGATACATTCTTCATCAATTATTAAAGACATACTAACTCCTTAAGAAAACTTTTCTTTTAACCGCTTCTCCACACACTCGGGTACAAAACTAGACACATCACCTTTAAGTTTTGCTATTTCCCTAATCATGCTGGAAGAAATAAATTCATATTGCTCTGCCGGTGTGAGAAACATGGTTTCCAGTTCCGGCGATAAGCGACGATTCATGCCTGCCAATTGAAATTCATATTCAAAATCGGATACAGCACGCAACCCTCTTAAAACCACATTAGCCCCCTGCTCCTTTGCACAGTCGACTAGCAAATTACTAAAACCAATGATGTGGACATTTTCAAAGGGTGCAGTTACTTGTTCCGCTAGCTCTGTTCGCTCTGCTAACGAAAATAAAGGCGTTTTCCCCTGGTTATCTGCGACTGCCACGATAATTTGATGAAATAACTTTGATGCACGTGAAATTATGTCTATATGCCCATCAGTAATTGGATCAAATGTCCCTGGATATATGGCTACTATGTTCATGCAATTTTAACTCATCACAAAACCGACCATTTTAACATAGATCAATAATTAGTTACGTTCAAACAAATTATAACTAACTTCACCGGCATTGTTGTTTTTCAGTTGCTGCCAGTTTTCAGGTATCTGTTGCAATGCATATTGCTTCTCAACCTCAACATATATCTTCGCATGAGGTGCCAACCAACCTTTTTCCTCTAACCACTGACAAGTTTGTTGAGCCAGTCCTTTTCCAAAAGGAGGATCAAGAAAAACCAAATTAAATAGCCTGGCATCGCCGGCTAAAAACCTGAAAACATCAAGTTGATTTATTTTAATTTGGTCAGCCGAAAGCTTAAGCGTATTTTCCTTAATTAAGCGACAAGCCCGGGCATTATTCTCAACCATTACCACAGACTTTGCACCTCTGGAAGCCGCTTCAAACCCCAACGCTCCACTACCTGCATACAAATCCAGGCAATCACTGGCTATAACATCATATTGCAACCAGTTAAATAATGTTTCCCGCACTCTAGCCGGCGTGGGCCGCAATCCAGGTGTATCTTCAAAAACCAGCTGTCTACCCCTCCATTCACCAGCAATAACTCTAAGTTTACTTTGATTAGCCACGATAACTTTTGCTATTAATAATTGCAATCGACAAGGTATATACCCAGCAAAATTTTACCTTTACTTTGAACCACCGACGGTGATTGTATGAATATACTCGGGGCGTACACGTCGCTGAAAAGCATCTTTTATGGAAGCAATGGTAACAGCCTCAACTTTTTGCTGAAAACCATCCAAATAATCTAAAGGCAACTGATAAAAACCAATCATTGCAACATAACCCGTCAGCTTTCTATTAGTGTCAAATCGCATGACAAAACCTCCCGTTATATTTTTCTTTGCAGCAATCAATGCTTTTTCAGTAGGACCTTGCTCTACAAAATTGCTCAATGTATTTTGCATTACTTCTACGGCTTGCGAAGTTTGATCATTTCGCGTCTGCAACCCCATAGTAAACGGGCCTTTCCTTAGCAATGGCGAGAAATAGCTATAGGCGCTGTATGCAAGCCCCCTTTTCTCTCTGACTTCTTCAAATAGCTGAGAAACTAATCCACTCCCACCCAAAATATGATTTCCGACATATAAATTGATGTAATCAGGATCCTTACGATGCATTCCAATAAGCCCCGCTAAAACATGTGTTTGTGTGGAAGGAAACTCAATATGCTTTTTCACACCCTGTGTAGAAAATTTAACTTCCGGTATAACTTCCGGTTTTGTCCCTTTCTGCAAACCAGATAATAATGATTCTGCTGTTAACATCGCCTGCTGCTTATCCAGATCCCCAACAATAACCACCATTGCATTACTGCTAACGTAAAATTGTTTGTAAAACGCCTGACTATCTTTTACTGATAAAGCAGAAACCGTTTTTATATTACCGGCTGAAGCATGTGCATAAGGGTGATTCTGGTACAAAGATTTAAAAAACTCAATTCCTGCTATTGCACCTGGAGATTCTTCCCTATGCTTTAAGCCAGCTAATGTTCTACTTTTTTCACGTTGGAAATCAGCTTCATTAAAAACAGGTTCAGTTAAAATAACTCGCATGGTTTGCAAAGCTTTACTCAACAGTTTTTCTTCAGTTAATGAACGTAGCGTTAATTTTGCCATGTCTTTCGAGGCACTAGTCCCAAATTGAGCACCTACACTTTCAAATCGTTGCGCAATTTCGTCAGCACTCCAAGTGCCTGCGCCAGTATCCAACAAACCCGATGTTAGCGCTGCTATACCTTGCTGAGCACCATCTCTTGCACTCCCTGCATCAAAAACCACCTGGATATCAACCATAGGTAAACCTTTGGTCTCTATATAGAACACAGAACTTCCTTGTGAAGTTTGCCAATGTTCAATTTTTGCAGCCGAGTAAACTGAATGACTAAATAATAAAAAAATCAAAGCGATACAACTATTGCGCATGACGGCCTCCTGCTATGCTACTTTTCCGTTTTTGTTTCGATATAGGCTGTGGGTCCAGATAAGCAATATTTAACTTATCTTCCAACAAATATTTACGAGCCGCATCACGTACTTGTTCAGCGGTTATTTCATTAATCTTTGCTACATATTCATCCACTTTTTCCCAGCCTAGACCCACTGTTTCAAGCATGCCTAATTGCATAGCCTGATAAAAATTAGAATCCCGTTCATATACTGCACTCGCTAACACCTGGGCTTTAACCCGTTGCAATTCCTGCTCTGATACCAACTCACTTTTCAGATTGTAAATTTCCAGTTTTAAAGCATATTCCAAATCAAAAACGGTTTGTCCTTCTGCTGGCGTAGCATCTAACATAAATAATTCAGGTAACCGGGAAATCAAACTATAACCTGCACCAGCTGATACAGCTATCTGCTTACCCCTAACCAATCTTGAGGCCAACCTTGCGCTACTCCCTCCATCTAAAATACCAGCTAACACTTCCAGTGCGTATGCTTCTGCTTCATCTTCTATAGATGCCAACACAGGAACCTTGTACCCCATTAATATATACGGTAATTTCGCAGGAAGTTTTACGGTTGTTTTGCGCACACCATGCTGCTCTATTTCAGCTTGTGGTTTTACTGCTTTAATTTCACTGGCTTTCAATGCTGCAAAGTATTTCTCAGCCAATATAAAAACCTCATCAGCTTTTATATCCCCAACCACCACTAGCGTAGCATTATTAGGAGCATACCAGCGCTGATACCATGCTTGTAAATCGTCCACCTGATAGTTGGCAATATCCGAAGGCCAGCCAATGACAGGGTTTTTATAGGGACTATTGGAAAATGCCATAGCCATGAAATATTCCTGCGTTTTAGACCGTGGCTTATCATCAGTACGCATGCGACGTTCTTCAGTCACCACTTCCAATTCTTTTTTTAGCTCATCAGCATTTAACCGTAAATTACGCATTCGATCTGCTTCTAACTCGAAGCTAACTGCTAAACGTGATTTTTCCATGGTTTGAAAATACGCTGTGTAATCACGTCCGGTAAAGGCATTTTCTCGCCCTCCATTTTCAGCAATGATTCGAGAGAACTCTCCCGCGGGGTATTTCTCAGTTCCTTTAAACATCATATGCTCTAGCATATGAGAAATCCCTGTAATACCACCCGGCTCATAACTTGATCCCACTTTATACCAAATTTGAGTAACCACAACAGGCGAACGATGATCCTCTTGCACCAACACCTTCAAGCCATTGCCTAAAACACGCTGATGAACTTTAACACTTGAACTGTAAGCACTTATTGGCAAGCAAAACAAGGTGAATATTATTACCCTGAAAATCATGAATTCTCCATTATATGAATTATTAGCGTTCGGACTATCTCAAATATAAATAGTTCACACTACGGGACTGATTATGCAGCATCTATGAGGGGTTCATACAACCAAAAGATATTTTTGAATCTAAACAGAAAAAAAACAGTGTGAATAAACAAACTACACAATATAGCTATTCCAATATTTTATAGGAAGTAACCCTGCATAATGATTTATAATAACTGGCGGAGCGGACGGGACTCGAACCCGCGACCCCCGGCGTGACAGGCCGGTATTCTAACCAACTGAACTACCGCTCCGAAGGATGCGTATTTTATGGAACTAAATTTTTTCCGTCAAGTAATTTTATTGAAAAATATAAATTAAGTTAAACTATAATATTGTTTATTGGAATTTACAAAGCAATATACCCCCAACACAGCACTTAAGTTTTTTGCAAAAATCATTATGAAAACAGAACACCATACTATCACCATCACACAAAAAGCTGATATTTCATCAGTATGGTTCATTCCCGATGAATACAAAGCGGTTCTAATAATTGCTCATGGTGCAGGACGGGATATGAGCTCTGTATTTGTTAGTCAAATACATGAGGGTATCGCTAAACACAACATTCTAACTGTGAAGTTTAATTTTCCCTATATGGAACAGGGGTTAAAG
Source organism: Methylococcaceae bacterium (assembly GCA_048595505.1). GTDB lineage: Bacteria > Pseudomonadota > Gammaproteobacteria > Methylococcales > Methylomonadaceae > QPIN01. The sequence continues at coordinate 2,427 of JBJPGG010000066.1, read as the reverse complement.
GCACCTAATACACCACATGTTCTTGAGGAAACCTGGCAAAAAGTTATTGACACCGTCATTGAAAAAACAGGTATCAGTCGCAAACACATATTCCTTTCTGGTAAAAGCATGGGGGGGCGATACGCTACAATCCTGGCATCTAAAGAAGATTTATATGCCGGCATTATCTTATTTGGCTACCCACTACACGCGCCAGGGAAACCCAATAAACCCCGGTTTAATCAATTAAAGGTCATTCACGAGCCCATGTTGTTTATTCAGGGAACACGTGACTCCTTATGTCAACTGGGTACTTTTAAACCTCTACTGGAAGCCTTATCACCCCAGCCTACCTTACATATTATAGATGGTGGTGACCACTCGTTTAAACTGCTGAAACGCATGGAACGAACTGAACAGTCCGTTTTTGATGAAGTCACTCAAGTCAGTGCTGACTGGATCAAACAAAATAGTTAACAAACCCTACCTAACAGAACATTAATAAATTATCTTTTAGGAATTCATAGTGGAAAATTCCAACCGTCTCTCTACCCTAATTGACCCTAGGTGCAACACTACTTTTATTGTGTTTAATGGCCGAATATCAGGTATTAGCGTCATTATGAACGACTATTCAATTTTCCAAAAGATGAAAGCCTATAGTGACTGACCTTTGTTTGTGATTTTAGGAAGTATTTTTAGCTGGCATAGAAACCTGCGCAGACAGCGACTGCAACAGTGAAAATTAAATTTGTAGTATTACCCTGCTCATACAAACCATTTTTTTGTTCAATTACAATCGCCATAGCAACATATCAGTCCCAACAAAATTAACCGCTAAATTCCTAAAAACCGAACCAAAAAAAACCGCTCCCTAATTAAAGAAAACGGTTTTTTTAAAAAATTCAACCTAAAAAGTGTTAACTTCCACTTTTTAAATCTGCGCTTAAACTATCTTAATGATTGTGCCCAAAATGTCTGCCAAGATATTTATTAATCTCATCTACAGAAGGTTTAGCTTCAACAGTTTCACCTTCAACACATTCCGCAGGAAGCTCAGTAGTTCTTACCACTGATAAAGAAGCAGCATAACGATCTGTGACACGTGTTTTCGCATCACCTTCTCCCCATACACTATCCGGTGTTCCAATCCACGCTATTTTATAGCCTTTTCTACAATACTGTACTGATGGGAAATACATTTTGATTTTTGCTACACAACTTGCTTCATCAATTTTTGGAAAACTGGTCTTGAACTCAAGATTATCGTAATGATCGTTATCTACATTACCTTTCATCCATGATAATAAACGAACATCTTCAGTCTTTTCTCCATGACTATAATAAGGGGAAACAGCACCTTTTTTAACCCTAACTGATCTAAAAGTATGATTCATACGCTGTTTAATACCCATCACAGCATTTGCACCATAAACATCACCGCCATGACTTTTAGTAATACCTCCCATAACACTTTCACCATTAGGCAATAACAATTCTATACCCGATGTTGCAAAATGCTTCCCTTCTTCATTGGTGCAATCATGAGAAATATTAACATTAAGAAAAGCACTACTGCCTTCTTTATACTCTCTAGAGCCTTCACCTATTGACATAGCATTTTCCTTAGCTATGTTAAGATGCGCCATGGCTACACTACTTGTAGCAGCCAACACACAAATAACAGATAAATTTTTTAATTGTTTTTTTAACATTCTTGATCCTGTATTTTTTAATTCTCAATTTTATGATATGTCTAATAAACTGAATCCTTTCAGCATTTGTTAACTAAACCTCCCCCTGGAGTCAGCAACATCCCTATCAGACATTTACATCCTGCCATCAACCTGACAGGGATGAATCAGCATCAACCGACCCATAAATATAGTTAAAGCAAAACCCAGGCCAACATTAAACAATATTTGTAATTCACATACAGCACAGATTACTTGATATCTGCAACGGTGAATTCACATGATCCATATATAAACAAGTCATTTGCCATAACCTAATATGGCAAATGACACAATAACGAATTCTTATCCTTGACAATTCTGCTGCCTTTAAACCTAGAAAAATTAGTTGGGCACGGATTTTGTGGAAAATCTGGACAGGGTTGAAAATAGCTCCTTTCATTTTCGACATTCAACACTTCCATGTGTTTCAAAGACAAAAAATCGCTTGAAGATAATGGCCATAGTCCTTATCGAGAGCGATTCTGCAGGATTTTCTATCCAGATTTCTTCACAAAACCGTGAAGCGAATACTCCTCACCCCATTGGTGAAAGCGAAATACTAAGTTACATCTACTATTCAATCGTTTATGAAAAGACTAAGCGGTCAACTGATTTTTCTAGGTTAAACAATCAATATAAAAACACCAGGCATAAAAAAACCCCGGCTATTAAAAATAACCGGGGGTTTTTGAATAGCGTTAAAACAACACTT
>JBJPGG010000065.1:0-16838 GCA_048595505.1 Methylococcaceae bacterium | reverse complement strand
CTCACCTGAGGGGCGTGGTAAGCAACTGATGAGCATAGCAATGGTTAGAAATCACATGGTAGCTACGTGTAGCGAAGTGTACAATAAAAGTATTATCGAATCATTGACGAACTCATTGGGAGAGTCCGTCTACTCGACCAACATTCTTATTTGGTTAACCAGGCTAATACAGGTTTACTTGTGTTGCGGCCTGTAGTTTTGCCTTCGAGGAACTTACAGTTCATAATTGCTTATACGCTGTTCCGCAGTACTACTGGGATGAATGAGTAATTCCCCAGTCAAGACTTTAACCCGCTAGATTGATTGCCGATGACGGCGTGCGACCTGACCCCAATGTTCTTGGAAAAAAATATTTATTTAACTATAGATATACAAGTCATTAGTTCTTTGGAGCTTTGTTCCTTTGTTCTATAATTTTATCGAATAGCTCAAATGGGTCGAAACTAGCTTGCTGGAGCTCTTCTATTGACTCTATTTTTGAGCGAAGATCTCTTGGTAAAGCTTCATACTGTGCATATAAATACGCCATTTGTGGTAACCTCCCACCAATCAAGATATCAAATTCATGATCCAAACTTTTTTTATACTCATCAATTTCAATGCTAATTTTAATTTTTTTTTCTTTGATAGCTTTTTTCAAAAGTTTAAGCGAGGAAAGTGAATAAAGTGTATCAGCTCTTGCTGTATGATCGCACCTTTCAGCATTTCGAGAACTTAGAAACGCAAGAGCAAGTTTCAAGTTATTTTCTTCTATTCCTTGTACTTTACCCTTAATTTTTTGTCCAGAAATAGTCGTTTTTTTACATTCCTTTATTTTATCTCCTAATTTAGCAACAGCAATAGCCACTTCCTGATGGGCCCGTACTAATGCTCTTTTATAAATATCTTTATCCGTCTCTGCAAAAATTGCGGATGAAAAAATCAAAAAAAAGCTACTAATTAAACATGCAAAGATAATACATGGCCTTCCAAAATCTATACTCATCACCGCCACCACTCCTCAAAGCCATTCCCATAGATATTTTTTTAATTTGCTCTTTTTTTACGTCTGAAATGGCTTTAATTCCAACGCCAAGAGCCTCCCAATCCGCCATGTTAATATTAAAAACCTGAGGGATGACTTTTTCTTCATATAACACCACAAGCAATGTTCCTGCTGTCAACGTAATTTGCAAATACTTAGCTAATTTCATTACTTGCTGAATATCCTTTAAAGCTCCCTGTCCCTCACGACTAAGAGTTAAACTGTTTATTGCGGGACAACTTGACATACAATTACCTTTATTCCTATAAATAACTGGGGTCAGATATGAATGGCACTTACTTAAGCAACAAACTTATTATAGCTCAATATCTTAATAGATTGGTAACAGGTGGTTAAATAAGCAGGGCTAATTGGTTCTATTGAGAAAGCCCATCAGTATCAAGGCTTCTACCGAACATTTGAATAAAATAGTATATAAAAATATAAATCGATTATTTTCAATTGGTTACAAAACAAACGATTCATTTACAGACAATAAATCAATAGCTTACGAGGTAGAACAAATTAGCCCTGGTTAAACAAGGTTTACCCACTTTTCCCATCCAGATTATACTTATTCAAATGCAGTTATTACTGCATTTTGTTAAATTCACATGTACTGTAATGTATTGTTTTATATTAAATAAGATGTTAAGTAAGTGCTATTCGGGTTAGACCTGTTTTTCCCAGTCCTGACCTAGAGTTTCTAAAGAAACCATAATCATCTTCATCTTCATGTCTTGGGTATCCATTTTCTGCAGGAAACACCGGGAGGAAAAAATCTACCGTATTTAAAAAATAAAGAGGTGTTTTTTTAAGCATGGAGGATTTTTCAATATCTAGATCCCAAAAATTATGCTCAGTTATATGATGTTACAAATCAAGGGGAAGGTTGAGTACAACTGATAGACTGTTTAGTAGTGCACCGGAACCAGCACTGTAAGCTAAAGAAAGACTACAATAATCGACAAACCATTAATTGATTTACGCATATCAGTTATGCCCGTTGCAAGGTAGACTTAATTAATAGGTAGACTGTTCATCATGCGATAGACCTAACTAAAGCGAGTAATGGCTTTAATAAAGATAATTCGGAGCAGATTTTAACCTCTAGGCTAAATCCATTATTATGTGATATTTTAATGTGATTGGAATCAGCAGTCTGTTTTGTTAACGGGGTGGAGCTTGAAAAAAGCTCTGCTGGAACAAGGTTGCTTGAAAGTTGTTCAGAATCTCTGCTACCTCGAATTAGCTTCCCATCGTGATATATGTGATTTCATAACGGCATTTTTTGGTATAGAACCATTACCGCCTCCTTTATTTTTTTAATTCAGGTATAACGTGGTGAAACTATACAATTTGTTATTTATGTTTGTTTTATTGGGCGTTGAAAGTAGTACAAATTATACTGCGAAGGTTGAAACAAAGCAGTCTAAAAGCTTGTTTACATTACCCATTCCATTTTTTAAATGATGCTCAATTTCAGACATGGTTATTTCACCTTCTGATTTGCCAGCAGCCCAGTTGGCAACGACTGCGATTGCTGCATAATTAAGGCCTAATTCTTTTGCTAGCGCGGCTTCTGGCATACCTGTCATACCTACCAGGTCACAGCCATCTCTTTCCATGCGCTTGATTTCTGCTGTTGATTCAAGTCTGGGGCCTTGTGTGCAACCATAAGTTCCTGTATTGCTGATTATTAGATTTGCCTTGTCAGCTGCTTGAATTAAATGTGTGCGTAGTTGTTGGTTGTAGGGAAAGGTAAAATCAATATGGGTTAAATCATCTTGAACACCAGTAAAAAATGTATGCTCACGACCATAGCTATAATCAATCACCTGGTCTGGTAAAGTAATATGGGCCGGCTCCATTGCAGATGTAATTCCTCCTACAGCTGCCACAGCAATAATATCCGTTACACCTAGATGTTTTAATCCCCAGGTATTAGCGCGATAATTGATTTTATGCGGAGGAATGGTATGGGGGGTTCCGTGACGGGCTAAAAATATAATGTCTTGCCCATGGATATTTCCATGAACATATTCGGCAGAAGGGTTTCCAAAGGGTGTTTCTAATGATCTACTGCTTGTGATGTTTAATCCCGTTAGTTGGCCAATTCCTGTACCACCTATGATCGCTAATTTAGTCATTTTTTTAAAATTTAAAATGGATTGTTGCTATAGAGAAACTGTTTGTTGCAGTATGCTTGATAGCAAGGGTATCTTTAATACTTAGAGATCACTCTCTTTGCAGGCATAAATGCCAGGGGCATTTCTTAAATAACCTTTGTAGTCAAGACCGTAACCGAACAGATAGCGGTCTTCTACTTCAAGCCCTACAAAGTCAGCAATGATAGGCTTAATACACTCCAGTTTTTTATTGACCAGGACTGCTGTGTATATAGACGATGCGCCCTGGTCTTTACAATAGTTGCTAATGGCCTGGAGGGTAATGCCTTGGTCTAGAATATCATCCACAATCAATACTGTTCTATCTTTAAGGCTGGTTTCTGGTTTTTGAATCCATTGAATTTCTCCTCCCGATGTTTCGTTGTGGTAACGACTTGCGTTGATGGCATCGAATGTTAGTGGGAAGTTTAATCGCGTTAATAGTTTTCCAGAAATAACCACACCTCCATTTAACACACAGAGAAATACGGGGTTTCGGTCATTTAAAAGATAATTAATGTTTTCAGCCATTTTATCAATGGCAGATTCTACTTCCGATTCATTATGTAACAAATCGGCGGAAGATTTTATAGCGGCTATTTCTTTAAGCATACGAAAGGTGACTAATTTGTTTAGAAATTTGTTGCCATTTAGTTGTCTGGGTAAGTTGTTCGCGCGATAGATGGGGTTTTGCTAGCATCGCTTTAAGTCTTTGGGTTCTTTTTTTGTCTTCAGTAACAGGGATGCTTTCTAAAACTTCTAATGCTGCTGTTGGATTGTTGCACACTAAAACCATATCACAACCTGCTTGTAAGGCAAGTTTGGCTCGTTCTGTAAAATTACCGATAGATGCCGCGCCTTCCATACTTAAATCATCGCTGAAGATTGTGCCATCAAAATTTAATTCTGTGCGTAATATTTGTTGTATCCAGAAGCTGGAAAATCCTGCAGGTTGTGAATCTATCTGAGGATAAAGTACATGGGCTGGCATGATTGCTTCTAATCCTTCGGCAATTAATTGTTTAAATGGTTGTAGGTCTTTTTCACGAATGGTTTTCAGTTCTCGGTTATCAATCGGTAATGTTAAATGTGAATCAGAGGCAATGGCGCCATGACCAGGGAAATGCTTACCTGTAGCAGCCATCCCCGCTGAATTCATACCTTTTCTAAAGTTACTGGCTAATTGGCTTGCCAGTTGATGGTCTTGTGAAAAGGAACGGTTGCCGATGATTTCACTAACACCACAATCTATATCAAGTACAGGTGCAAAACTAAAGTCCACCCCAACAGCCAATAATTCTGTAGCCATTAGCCAGCCTGCTGATTCTGCAAGATCAGGACATTGGCAGAAAGTTGCTGCGGGAGGTAATCGGGTAAAGCCTGTTTGAAAGCGTTGAACTCTGCCTCCTTCTTGATCAACTGCAATTAGAATGTCACCATCACGGGCTGCACGGATGCTGTTGATGAGTTTAGATATTTGTTCTGGGTCGTTATAATTACGGGAGAACAAAATGATGGCACCCGTATTTGGATGGTTTATTATTTTCTGTTCTGACTTTGAAAGCGTTGTGCCTTCAATATCGATCATCACCGGACCAATGGATTGTTTTGTCATGGTTAGTTGTAATAATTTTAAAATATTAAGCTAAACTTACTTTATCAATATTAAGGAGTATGTATGCGAATTTTTATTTTGTTTTTAAGTTTTTTTCTAGTTTCTGGTTATGTTTATGCAGCTGACGAAGAAGCTACAGAGCCACAAATTGAGTATCTGGAAATGACACCTAAGTTTACTGTTAATTTAGATAAAGCGAATAAGTATTTAGTGGTTAATGTACAGTTAATGGTTGAAGGTGAGAAATATATTGAAAAGGTCAATAAACATTTGCCGGCATTAAGACATGAATTAATTATGCTTTATAGCGGTCGTTCCAGTGCTGAATTACAAACCATGGAGCAGCGCGAAGCATTACGGTTGGAAAGCAAAGAAGCTATTTCCAAAGCATTAGAAAAGCATTCTAATAGCGATGGCTTTAGAGATCTTTTCTTTACCGAGTTTTTAATTAATTAAGTTTGGTTTGAGTAAAACATTTATTTCAGCTTTTATTTTTTTAATTTGTAGTTCTGTATAAGGAACTGCATCAAATCTCCCCCATACTGGTGCAGGCCAGGCAATATCGTTTTTATAACGGACAATATGATGAATATGCAGTTGCGGTACTATATTGCCGATGGCTGCAATATTCATTTTGTCGGCATTAAAATGATCTGCCAGTTTTTTAGCTAAAAAACTGGATTCATGTTGTAACAAGCGCTGCTTTTTTTCCGATAATTGATAAATTTCTGTTGTATTTATTACTTCTGGTACTAAAACAAACCATGGATATTGACTGTCGTTAATTAACAGAAGCTGCGACAAGCTAAATCGTCCGATTGTAATACTATCGTGTTGAAGTTGTGGATGTACTTGAAAAGTCATAGGGTTGTGTGTTGTACTTGCAATCTGAAAGGCTAGATGAGTTTAGCTGAGTAGTGATGAAAAATCTAAATAATAATAAAAAAAACCTGATTCTATGAGCACATCTAATATTTCTGTCGAACAATCCGTAGAGGGTAATAAGTTAGCCGTATCTTTTAAGTTGATACTGGGCCTGTATTTAGTGATACCACTTTGTTTTATTGTATACCTGGCGGATGTTTATTTCTGGGGCCATTATTTGAAATCAATCTTACCCAGTAGTCCATCGCATTTTATTTTATTTCAAATTTTATTTGGAACGCCTCATATAATTGCAAGCGCAATTATGCTAACCAGTAATAAAGAATATCTACAGTTTTTTAAGCTGAAACTTATCATTATGACGGTTTTAATTATTCTTGTTTTTGGTGTGGGTAGTTTGTTTATCCCTTATAAAGTACTGTATATAGTTACTTCCTGTTGGACAGTATATCATGTGTTTAAACAACAACATGGAATAGGAAAGGGGATTTGTAGGCTGCCGGCCTGGGCTTTTTACTGGTTATTATGGTTAAGCGTTAGTGCGGGTATTTTTATTTATATGGGTATCTTTTTAAAAAACAGCCTGGATACACAACAAGCTGAATGGGTGGTGATGATCGCTGCTGTGCTAACGATGGGTTTAATTTTGAGTTCGGTGTTGTGCCAACGCTATGTTACTACTCGATTTGGAAAGTATTTTTTGTGGTCAAATACTTTGTTGATTGTCAGCAGTTTTTACATGTATACACAGCAGTATTATTTTTTGGCAATACTAATTCCGCGATTGGTTCATGATGCAACAGCTTATGTTTTTTATGTGACCCATGATTTCAATAAACATCACCAGCAGCCACAAAATACTCTTTATAAATATGCTGAACGCTGTAAATTACATGTCTTTGTGGTGTTGCCGGTAAGTTCTTTTGTGTTGGCTTATTTGTTGCAGGGGTATGGGGATGCTTGGGTTAATGTGATGACCCAATTCTTTTTTGGAACGGAAATTTACAAAGCGATTACATTAGGTTTAATCGGCTACTTATCCTTGATGCATTATTATACAGAATCGTTTACATGGCAGGCTGGGTCTCCATTGCGTAGGTATATACGGTTTACGAAATAATATGACATATCAGCACAAGGTATTTGTATTTTGGTAATGTTCATCTAATTCTTTCAGTCGCTCTGGTGTACCTATATCCATCCAGAAGCCATTGAATTGTTCGCCTGTAACTCTGTTTTCTGACATGGATTGTCTTAATATGGGAGCTAGTTTTATTTTTCCAGGGGCAATGTTGTTAAATAACGCTGGGTTATAAACTCCAATCCCGCTATAGGTTAGTTTGGGGGATCCTGTTTCGGTCAGACGTTTGTTTGTCGATAAATGAAAATCTCCTTCGGGGTGATGTTCTGGGTTGGGAATGAGAACTAAATGGGCAAGGTCACACGGTAGATTATGTAGTAAGGAGAAGTTATAGTCGTTGGCTATATCACCATTTATGACTAGAAAAGGATCTGTTCCTAGTAAAGGAAGCGCTTTAATTATTCCTCCAGCCGTTTCAAGCCCCGATTTTCCTTCATTTGAATAGGCTATCGTTGCGCCAAATTGACTTCCATCACCTAAAGCCTGTTTGATTTGTTGGCCAAGATGGGCAATATTAATCACTATTTCGTTAAATCCTGCACTGACTAATCGTTCGATTGTATAGTGAATGATAGGCTTGCCGGCAGCCATTAATAGAGGTTTTGGTGTCGAATCTGTTAAAGGACGCATTCTTTCGCCACGTCCCGCTGCTAAAATCATTGCTTTCATTTATAAGCCGGTAAAATAGTGTGTGTGAGAAATTCATTAAATTCAGTAAGCTCGGGGTATTTGCGGCATACCTGAGTGACATAGTTCATCGTCCGGGGAATATCCGTTAAATAGTCGGATTTATTGTCACGCAAATGTAAGCGTGCAAAAATGCCTATGGCTTTAAGGTGGCGTTGTAAACCCATTAAATCAAACCAGCGAGTGAACGTTTCTATGTCTACATCGATTAACCCTGAGGTAGTTGTTTGCTGAAAAAAAACAGTCATCCAGTGTTCTACCTGGTGTTCAGGCCAGCTTATATAACAATCTTTTAATAATGACACCAGGTCATAGCTTATTGGACCCATGACTGCATCTTGAAAATCAATAATTCCGGGTGAGTTTTCAGCTAAAACCATCAGGTTTCTTGAGTGGAAATCACGATGTACCACCACTTGTGGTTGTGCCAGTGCGGATGATATTAAAAGTAGGTTTAAAGAATCTTGCAACTGTTCAGGAATGGATAAATTAAGATACTGCTGTATAAACCATTGATAAAAAATTGATAATTCCTTATTTAATAAATCTGCATTATACTGAGGTAAAGGGCAGTTTGAGTCGGTTGTATTCGATTGTAGTTTGTAGAGGCTATTAAATGCACTGAGATATAAGTCTTCTGCTGTGCTTTCGTTCAATTGATCGAGGTAGCAGCTGCAACCAAAGTCTTCCAGTAGTAAAAACCCTTGTGTTAGATTTTTTTGATAAATTTCAGGTACATTAAGTCCTGATTTTTTTAATAATTCAGCGATACAGATAAAGGGTTTAATGTTTTCACGCTCTGGAGGAGCATCCATAACAATCTGCTGTCCTTGATTGTAGATAACTCTGAAATAGCGTCTGAAACTGGCATCACTAGAGGCAGGTTCAAAATGTTTGATTTCCAGTTTTAAGGTGTGATTTAGCCAATGAATGATTGATAGAGTTCTGGCGTCGGCAATTGACATGGTTATTGGGTGCTTTGTTTTATTAAGTAATGAGAATGAAATGATTTTCATTCTTCACTTGATTTTGTTGTTATTTTTTTGTTACGAAGAAACAATAGTGCATAGTCTGCTATGCTCATAGTTTCGTAATTTATTTTATTCGAATTCCTAAACTAAGGTAAAATGGATCTCTATTTTATTCGATTTTCCACTCATTAAGCTAACTTTAACGACACGCATCTATGCATTGCCGATTTCTTTTTGTTTTTTTCCTTTTATTATATGCAGAGCTGGGTTTAGCAAATAATGGTGCCTGGAATTGTGAGAAGGTTGTGGGAGAAGAGTGGGCGTGTGTTACGGAACCTTCTGCTGACAAAGCTGAAACTCCAAACCCGGTTCCTGCTGAGTTAAATTCGACAGAATTAAACGTGATTGACACAACGGTTGACTCAAATTCAGTATCGCCAATTCCTTTACCTGTTCTTGTTCCTTTAGCAGTTCCTGTCGAACCCAAACCAGTCTTTCTTAAGCCACCTGATGCTATTGCTAAACGTAAGGGGTGGACCTGTACTCCTAATGAAGAGAATGATACATGGAATTGTGGCTTAATGGGTGTAGATCCTAAAGGAATGGCTAGATTAGTTGGCGAGGAAGAGTACGATTCTGGTTTATTCTTGTCGCCTGCATTTGATCATACTCAGGAACAGACTTTTGAAACCCTCCATTCTCAATTAAAATATGATCCTTGGCAAAGTTGTAGTGCTTCGTCACGTGGACAACATCAATTTGTACCAGGTAAAGACTTAAGAAATACTGCTCCCATGGATGTGACTGCAGATTATTCAGAAGTCTTTGATAAAGAAATTACCAGTTTTTATGGGAATGTTGAAATTGTACGTGCTGATCAGACCTTACTGTCTGATATGGCTAGCTATAATACATTCTCTGAAACCATGGATGCTCAAGGCCATGTTTTTTATAATGAAGATGAGCTTTCTTTATACAGTGATACTGCATTATTGAATTTAAGTTCAGACGAAGCCCGATTAAGAAACGCCTTATTTATTTCACCATCAGCACCTATTCGTGGTTCTGCCGATGTTGTTTATCGAGATAGCAAGTTTTTATCTCGATACAAAAACACTACTTTTACCAGTTGTCCTCCTGGTAACCGTGACTGGGCTTTACATGCCGATAGATTAAAAATGAACAAACTAACCGGGAAAGCAGCTGCTAAACATGCCTGGCTAGAATTTAAAGGACTGCCTGTCTTATACACACCTTATATTTCATTTCCATTGGATAATCGACGTTTATCCGGGTTTTTACCACCGACAGTGGGTAGCAGTGATGAAACTGGTTTTGATATCAAGATTCCTTATTACTGGAATATTGCACCTAATTATGACCTTACTGTCTGGCCACGGTATATGGATCGGCGTGGAGGTATGCTAGGTGGAAACTTTCGTTATTTGACTGAAATGAGCTCAGGCTCAGTAGGTATGGAATTTTTGCCTTATGATTTGATACGGGAAGAGCCACGTTATTCAGGAAGTGTTAAGAATAGTACTCGGTTTACACCTCATTTATCTAGCACTATAGATTTAAATTATGTGTCTGATAAAGAATATTTTGATGAATTAAACAATGCACTAGGAATATCAAATGATAGACACCTTAGAAGTCAGGCAAATCTAAATTACAACAGAGAAGGGGTTGCATTTGTTACTCGTCTGGAGGCATATCAAACGATAGATAATAATTTGTCAGATAGCGCAAAACCGTACCAAAAATTACCACAAGTGACTTTAAAGCTGGATCATTCATTTGAACAATGGCCTATTGACTTGGAAATGGATAATGAGTACGTCAATTTTTATCGTGAGGGAAGGGTGAATGGTCAGCGTTTTAATACCAAACCTTCGATTGCATTTCCGGTAGAAACAGTAGCTACTTTTATAAAACCTAAATTTTCTTTGCAACATACCAGCTATATATTAACGGACCAGCTTGCTGGCAAAGACGATAATATTAGTCGAACCTTACCTATCTTTTCAGTTGATAGTGGCTTGTTTTTTGAGCGCGATTTTAACTTTGCTGAATCAAGTTTTCTTCATACCATTGAACCACGGGCTTTCTATTTATATATACCGAAAGAAGATCAGAGCGATATTCCTAATTTTGATACGGCATTAAATGATTTTAGTTTTAACAGTATGTTTAGAGAAAATCGTTTCAGTGGTACGGATAGGGTTCAGGATGCTAATCAAGTCACTGTGGCTATGACATCTCGGTTGATTGATTCAGACAGTGGGCAGGAATATTTGAATTTAAGTGTGGGTGAAATATTTTATTTTAAAGATAGAGAAGTAACTTTAACCGGTCCGGTAGAGACTGATAGCACGTCTAATTTAGTGGCAGAACTTAGCGGCCAATTAACAGATCATTTGTCATTTTCATCAGGGTTACAATGGAACCACTATGAAAATGATTTTACTCGTGGACAGGTGGAAGTTCGATACCGGAATCAACCTGATCAAATTATAAATGTAGGTTATCGTTATAGACGAGATAATCTTGATGCTGCAGCTACGATTATTCAGACGGATGCATCCTTCCGCTGGCCTATCTATGATAATTGGTATGGCATAGGGCGTTGGCAATATTCGTTAAAATTTAATTCAACCAAAGAAAGTTTTGTCGGCTTGGAAAAAGAAAGTTGTTGTTGGCGATTTCGTATCATGTGGAGGCGTTTTGCCAATACTATTACAGGTACTTCCGATGATGCAATGGATGAAGGGTTTTTTGTACAGTTAGAATTAAAAGGTTTAACCAGTTTTGGTGATAAGGTGGATGAATTTCTTGAGAAAAACCTGAAGGGTTATCAGAGAGTAGAATAAATGAAGAATAGAATAAAGATAGTCGGATTTATAAGCTTAATTATAAGCGCACTCATGTTTAGTGCGATTGCTAAAGCAGAGTTATTGGACCGTATAGTTGCTGTTGTAGAAGATGATGTTATTTTAGACCGGGAGTTAACTCGGGAAGTTGGTAATATTGTAAAAAAATTACAAGCAAATAATGTGATGATTCCTCCTTCTTTTATACTTAGGAAGCAGGTGCTAGAACGTATTGTTCTTGATAAATTGCAGCGGCAAAAGGCTGCAAGGGCTGGTATTCGTGTTAGTGATGAAATGCTACGAAATTCAGTTGCAGATATTGCCAGAAGAAATAATTTGACTGTTGATGAGTTTAGGGTGGAGCTCGAAAACCAAGGCATAAGTTTTCAAGGTTTTGAAGAGGATATCCGCAATGAAATTATTATTAATCAATTAAGAGCTAGAGAAATTGGTTCTCGTATCAAAGTAACAGATAGAGAAGTGAGCCATTATCTGGAAACACAAGGTGATGTCGGGGAAGCAAAAGTACAGTATCATCTTGGGCATATTTTGATTTCTATACCGGAAGCCGCTTCTTCTTCAGTGATTCAAAAAGCTAGAGAAAAAGCTAATAAAGTCATTGCTAAATTACGTGATGGTGCAGATTTTGAACAAACTGCAGTTGCTGAATCAGATGGTGGTAATGCATTAAAAGGAGGGGATTTAGGATGGCGTGCCATTGGTGGTATTCCTACTCTGTTTGTTGATAGCGTAACCAAGATGAACCCGGGTGACATTGCGAATTTAATCCGTAGTCCTAGTGGGTTCCATATTATTAAAATGCTGGAATTAAAAGGTGTAGATAAACATATAGTTACAAAAACCAAAGCCCGTCATATTCTTATTAAAACCAATGAGTTGATTGATGATGCTGAAGCAAGAAAAAGATTAAAATCATTAAAAAATAGGATTTTAGATGGTGATAGTTTTTCTTCTTTGGCCCGCTCTAACTCAGATGACAAAGGTTCTGCTTTAAATGGTGGTGCTTTAGGTTGGGTTGGTCCTGGAGACCTGGTCCCAGCATTTGAAGCGGCAATGAAAAAACTGGCTATTGATGAGATTAGTGACCCTGTTCAGACTCAGTTTGGTTGGCATCTTGTTCAGGTTTTGGAAAGAGAAGACAGGGATAATAGTATTGAACATAAAAAGAACAGGGTGAGAGAAGAAATTCGAAAACGTAAAATTGAAGAAGAAACAGAATTGTGGTTACGTCGTATACGGGATGAGGCGTTTGTAAATATTAACCTGGATCGAATGTGACGCACTATGCAACAGAAAAACAGCAAGGAAGACAGGATTAAAAAAAGTTTAGCAAGAGTACTGACTCAAGATGAAATACCTCAATATCAGGAATTAATTAAGCGATTATCAGCTGAACTGCAAATTAGCTTTTTAGATTGTGCTGCAGCGTTACTATTACTTAATCAGCCGAATTTATATTCGAAAAAGCCGAATAACAATAATATACCTGACAAAATAAGTCCTGCTGAACGGTTTAGGTTACCAAAACAAAAAGTTGTCAGGTATCGCTTGGACATAGGGAAAAAACATTTAGTGTCGCTAGAGGATATAAAAAATGTCTTGGTCGAAGTTTCCGGGGTGGAAGGCAAACAAATAAAACGATTGGATGTTCGTAATTATTACACTCTGGTCGATCTGCCTGATGGTATGCCTGCGGATATATTTCAGTTATTATCAGAATCAGAAATTAATCAGCAAAGATTTAAAATCAAGAGAATTAAAAGTCAACGTAGATTCCAGCAAAGAAATTTCAAAAAACCCGCTTCTAAACCACATGTTGTATAACGATTGTTTTACCCAGGGTAGCCCAGGAAGCTATGTATAAATTGTGTTTCTATATTCCCGAAACTCATGTTGAGCAGGTCAAGCAAGCCTTGTTTGATAAAGGGGCTGGGAAAATAGGGTTGTATGATCATTGTTCATGGCAGGTGTTAGGCATAGGGCAATTTAGACCCTTGGAAGGAAGTGACCCTTTTTTGGGAACTCAGCACAATATTGAAACGGTGGCTGAATATAAAGTGGAAATGGTCTGTGAGGATGGTGTGGTAGCGGATGTGGTAAAAGAATTGATACACACACATCCTTATCAAGAGCCTGCTTATGAAATTTATCAGATTATCTCGGCTGAAGGTTTATTTAAAAAGCAGAGTTAAGAAAACCAGTGAAAATTATTTTCTCAGCTGTTTTAACTATGAACCGCTAATTTTTCAAATTCATCTACAGGAACCGCTTTAGAAAATAAAAAGCCTTGCCCGAAGTCACAACCAGCATTAATTAAAATCTGCTGCTGTTCTTTAGTTTCGATTCCTTCAGCAATTACTTTTAAACCTAACTTGTGAGCCATGATAATAGTTGTTTCACATAACAGCAGTTCATTTGAATTTGCGGATAGGTTTTGTATAAAAGAACGGTCTATTTTTAGATAGTCGATATCAAATTTTGTGAGATGGGAGAGAGCAAAATTTCCTGTACCAAAATCATCAATAGCAATTTGTATGTTACTTTTACGGAAATTTAATAATTGATTTTTGATTTTTTCTGAATTATCTATTAGCAGGTTTTCGGTGATTTCAATAACAAGACTATTGGTATTCACTTTTTGTATGTCTAAATAAGCTAACCAATCATTAATTCCCTCTTGAGCCCGAAATTGAATGGCAGATTTATTGATACATATTTGAAAGGCAGGAGAGATCTTTAGTTGCCAGTGTTTAATTTGTTGTACGGCTTGTTGTAAAACCCAATTGCCTATGTCAACAATTAGACCAGATTCTTCGGCCAATGGAATAAACTTAGCAGGGCTAATCATGCCTCGATAGGGATGCATCCACCTTAATAAAGCCTCTGCTTGAATGATTTTCTTTGTCTCGAGGTCTATAATTGGCTGGTAATAGATTTCAAATTGCTCCGCCTTTAATGCATGGTGTAAATCATTCATTAGTTGATGACGAAATTGAGCGGTATTTTGCATGGATTGGGTGAAAAAACTAAACTGGTCTCGACCATTTTCTTTGGCAAGATACATTGCCTGATCTGCATTTTTGATTAAATCACTCATTTTATCTGCGTCATTAGGATAGAGGGCAATACCAATACTGGCAGAAATGTAGACTTTTTCCATGTCTAATGTAAAAGGCTGGTTTAAACTATATAGAATTTTCTCGGCAATTCTTTCTACCCGTAGAGTATGATCTAACTCAGGTAGTATGATTGTAAATTCATCACCACCCAGTCGAGAAACGGTATCAGATTCTCTCACGCACTCGTTAATACGTTTTGCTGTTTCAATTAACAACAGATCTCCTTGAGCATGCCCAAAGGTATCATTGACTTTTTTGAAATGATCAAGATCCATAAAGAATAAGGCTAATGACTTCTTGGTACGATGAGCCGCTTTAATCTCATGAGCTAAACGGTCATTGAATAAGTTACGATTAGGCAGTTTTGTTAAAGGGTCATAATTAGCTTGAGACCATAACTTTTCGTCAGCAATTTTTTTTTCAGTAATATCAGAAAAAAGAGATACTCGTTGGCATACCTTTCCTTTTTCATCATAAATAGAATTAATGGTTAGCCATTCAGCATATTCAGCCCCATTCTTTTTTTTATTCCAGATTTCCCCTTGCCAAAACCCGGTATCATTAATTTTTTTCCACATTTGCGAATAAAACGATGATGAATACCGACTTGACTGAAATATTTTAGGGTTTTTTCCTATAACATCCTCTGAACTATATCCTGTAATATTTGTAAATGCAGGATTAATTGCAATAATCAAATTGTCAGGGTCGGTTACGGTAATAGCTTGCGTAGTATTTTGATAAACAGTTTCAGCAAGCTTTAACTTTGCTTCTGTATTTTTACGTGTAGTAATGTCTTTTATCATGCATAAATGATGAGGTTTACTACTGTTACTGATGTCTAAAGGCGCAATGGTCATATATATCCAAACAATTGATCCATTTGGCTGGATATAACGTTTATTCATTGAGAATCCATTGGTCTTTCCTGAATTCATTATAGCCGTATTGTCTAATTCTTCTTGTATATCATCAGGATGAGTTATTTTCATCCAATTGATTGTAGTTAACTCTTCTTTTGATCGCTCTACCGTTTTTTCATAGGAAGGGTTTACTTCATATATATCCCCCGTTAGTGAATTAATCACTGCAATTCCAAGTGGCGAATCATTAAAAATAGTACGGTAACATTTTTCACTGAGTTCTAAAGCACGTTCTAATGACTTCTTTTCAGTAATGTTTCTAGCACTACCAAATAAACCAATAACATTTCCAGATTTATCTTTAATCGGATACTTACGATTATCAATCCAGCCCGGGTTGCCTTCATTATCGAGAGTTTGTTGTAGTTCATGTGAGAAGTTTGTCTGATCAGAAAATATATTTTTTTCTAAACGATAATGAGCATCTGCTAAAATTTCAGGAAAAATATCATAATCAGTTAGTCCTAGTAAGTCTGTCCAATGTTCAGAGGGGGAGGTTATTGCGACTAAGGTTTGATTTGCACCTGTAAAAACATGGTTACGGTCTTTAAAATAAATGTAATCATCACTGTTTTCCATCATGGCAGTGAAATTACTGAGCAGTACTTGATTATTTATCGATTGTTTTAATTCTTTTGCATCTGTTAGTTGCAGTTGTAATGTTAGGGATTTAGCCAAATTGTCTGCTAACTTTTGGTAGCTAGCATGCAAACAGATAATTTGCCCGTTTGCTTTTCGACAGCGGAAATTGAGGGTTTTAAGCTTTTCTTGGGGCTTAAGAGAAAATAATTCAACAACGATATCTTTGTCATCAACATGAATTAATTCAGAAAAACGTATTTTTTGTTTTAAAAAGACATTGGCTTTATAGCCTAGTAATTGAAAAATACTGGAATCAGCATGTAGTACTTTTTCATCATTTTTTTGAAGTAAAAAATAAAAGGAAGTACTATTCGTTAAACTCTTTTTCTTCATGAATTTTAAATCTCGAATAAAAATTGAGTCTGCTCAATTTCGGGCTAACAGGCTAATGAAATAGGTGTAAGCTTAAATACATATAATTATTTTAACATTGTTAAGTATTACGTCAATTACCTTGTTTAATTACATGAAATTATGGCAGTAAATTTTTAATAGTTAATTTGATTATTTTCAAATTATCATTAAAAATATCTACTATATCAGGGGGGCATGAATGAGTATGATAGTTTTTATAGATGCCTGATGTTGAAAATACCGATATGATATAAATCTATTTAAGTAACTGTTGTTTTGCAGTTAACATAGTGTTTAGGAGATCGGTATGAACGATAAAGAACGAGTAGCGATACATGCGGCGAGTCTGGTTAAAGATGGAATGCTGGTTGGTTTGGGGACGGGATCAACAGCTGATCTTTTTATAGCAGAACTT
>JBJPGG010000064.1:0-13896 GCA_048595505.1 Methylococcaceae bacterium | reverse complement strand
AGCGTTAAACCCATGATAATTAGTTGAATCTACTGAAATAACAACCAGTTATGATGGTGCCTCGGGCCGGAATCGAACCGGCACGGATTTAACTCCGCGGGATTTTAAGTCCCGTGCGTCTACCAATTTCGCCACCGAGGCATGTACTGATGAGCTAGTAGAGGCGCATATTCTATACATTCCTTTTAAAATTATCCACTGCTATCTTATGTTTTTTTTCGACAAATATATCATTCATTACAAAACAATAAGTTACACTTATTATTATATAAATAAATAGCTATAAAGTAAGGTATTAAACCTATAAACGACTCATCTCTGTCATATTACTTAAACTGTCACGACATTGAATCAACAATGAAAATATTATTTTGCACCTTTCTTTTCCTCTTTTTATCAAATCATGTGCTTGCTGAAAATTCACCAAACATTCAAATTGGGGTCTTTTCATCAGGCAAATTAGAGCACTGGGAAAATAAATCTTTTTCAGGGACTACCGATTATCAAATCACCCTTCTTAATAATACTCAGGTTTTAAAAGCAGAGAGTCATGCTGGCGCTTCAGGCTTATTTAAACAACATCGGATTGATTTAACAAAAACACCATATTTAAACTGGCGATGGCGTATTGACAATCGTTTACAAAATATTAATGAACAAAGTAAGTCTGGCGATGACTATAGTGCTAGAATTTACGTTGTGGTTGATGGCGGCTGGGCATTTTGGAAGACCAAGGCAATAAATTATGTCTGGGCCAGTAATACTCCAAAAGGAACCATTTGGCCCAATGCTTTTGCAGGCGACAACGCGATGATGTATGCAATACGTTCCACTTCTGACAAAACACATACCTGGTACCAAGAAAAACGTAATATCATGCAAGACTTGAAACAACAATTCGGAACCAATATTCGTTATATTGATGCCATCGCATTAATGACAGATACAGATAACGCCCAAGGTAATGCAATTGCCTATTATGGTGACATATACTTTAGCGCCCAATAAATAACAAGCCATCATGCACGATACTCTGCCTTATCTGAAAAAAACCAATTTTCCCGCCATTAGTCGAAATGATTTAGAGATATTACAGCTCAATCTGGGTTATTTATGTAATCTAAGTTGCACCCATTGCCATGTCAATGCCGGTCCTAAACGAACAGAATTAATGGATAAGCAGACTATTGATCAAATTCTGAGTTTTATTGACACTCATAATATTCAGACACTAGACTTAACGGGTGGCGCACCTGAGATGAACCCACATTTCAAATATTTGGTACGTGCTGCTTTGGATAAAGGGGTAACAGTCATAGATCGTTGTAACCTAACTATTCTGCTGGAATCTGGCTATCAAGATATAGCCCAGTTTCTAGCAGATAATCAGGTTGAAATCGTGGCATCCTTACCTTGTTATATGGAAGATAATGTAGATAAGCAACGCGGCAAAGGCACCTTTAATTCCAGTATCACGGCTTTACAACAATTAAACACTTTAGGCTATGGAAAACCCAATACCGACCTTATCTTAAATTTAGTGTTTAACCCACAAGATGCGAGCTTACCGCCAGAACAAAAAACACTGGAACTTTCCTATAAACAACATTTAAAAGACCAGTTTGGCATTGTCTTTAATCAATTATTTGCGATGACTAATTTACCTATCCAGCGATTTGGCAGTGTTTTAATTAGCAAAGGTGAATTTAATAACTATTTGCAATTATTACAGGACAATTTCCAACAACAAAATCTGGACCAGCTGATGTGTAAAAACACTCTCAGTGTAGATTGGCAAGGTTATGTGTTTGATTGTGATTTCAATCAAATGCTGGCCCTGCCATTAGGTGCTAATAAGCACAAAACACATATAACTGAACTGACCCAACAATCATTGTCTGGTCAGCCAATCAAAACCCTACAACACTGCTACGGATGTACAGCTGGGCAAGGCAGTAGTTGTGGCGGTGCTTTATAATTCTAGAAAAACTTAAACTATTTAAAGGAAACAAAATGACTGTAGAAACTGGTGTTTTAGAACGCTATTCAGAAGGTGCAAATAGTGTACAGCCAGACCTATGCTGCCCAGTTGATTATGATCGTGAATTACTGGAAATACTGCCTAAAGAAATTATAGATAAAGACTATGGCTGTGGTGATCCATCACGTTATGTCAAAAAAGATGACGTGGTGCTGGATTTAGGTTCAGGTTCAGGAAAAATATGTTACATGGCGGCTCAACTAGTGGGTGATAATGGTAAAGTCATTGGTGTCGATATGAATGACGATATGCTGGCACTGGCTAAAAAATATCAGCAAGAAATGGCAGATAAACTGGGATCAGATAGAGTTGAATTTGTAAAAGGACAAATTCAAGATTTAAGCATGGACCTTAATGCCTTAAATGCACATTTAAAACTTAACCCAGTTCATCTAGCGGAAGACATTATTAATTTACGTGCCTGGCAGGAGAAACAACGTAAAGAAGCCCCTTTAATTAAGGATAACTCTATAGATTTAGTGGTTTCTAACTGTGTACTCAATCTTGTGCACGACAGTGATAAAGAACAAATGATTAAAGAAATTTTTCGCGTCACCAAACCTGGGGGGCGTATCGCTATTTCTGACATTGTAAGTGATGAATTTGTACCCGACCATCTAAAACAAGACCAACAGTTATGGAGTGGTTGTATCTCTGGTGCACTTCAAGAGCATGAATTCCTACAAGCGTTTATACAGGCAGGTTTTATTGCAGTTGCCTACGATAAATGGGAAAACCAGCCCTGGCAGGTAGTAGAAGGCATCGAGTTTCGTTCAGTCACCATTACTGCTGTAAAACCGATGACTGAAGGCTGTATGGATAAAGGCCATGCGGTTATTTACCTAGGACCTTTTTCTGAAGTTTATGATGATGAAGGTTATGTTTATCTACGAGGCCAACGCATGGCTGTTTGTGAGCGTAACTATAAGCTACTCACAAGTGAAACCTATGCAGATGACTTTATCGGCATTGCCCCTGCTATAGAACAACAAGGAGAATCAAGCAACTGTACTCCGGGAACACTAAGAGCTGCGGCAGAGACTAAAGGGGGCATGCATCAAGACAACTCAAATTCGGGCTCTAGTTGTTGCGGATAAATAGAGTCCATTAATATATTTCATCTACCTCGTCAGCACTCCCAGCGTCTTTATTACCTGCTGGGCAAGCTGGCGATTTTTACCTCTATTACAGAAATCTTCCATACTCCCCCTGCCTCAAGAGATATTGAAACGAAAAACCATTATAATTGCGTGTAATATCAACTCGAAGATCAGCAACGGCCCTCGACTTTTGGGTTAAACCCTACCTATTCTCATAATGATTAACAAAAAAAGAGTTCTTAATTCAGACATTAAACACGCCTGTGGAGACACCTACTATGCCCGAGGTAAACAATATTTCGAAGAAGGTCGAGTGCTTGATCTATCCATTCAAAAAGAAGAAGAATTATTTGTCAATCTACATTCATCTACTTTGGGAAGTAAAAACAATTACTATGAGCAATTAATAAGGATTGACTGGAAGGATGATTACAATACCGTCATTATTGATGGTGATTGTACCTGCCCTATGGAATATAACTGCAAACATATTGCAGCTGCATGTATTGATTATATGCATCTAACTCCCAATGCATCTCAAGCTAAAAGCAATGAACCCGCCTGTCTGGACTGGCTCAATAATTTTGAAGATTTACCCGAAAATAGAGACAATACTCGCCGGGAATTTATAGCCTATATTTTACAGCCAGGCAAAGCACAACACAGTTTTACCTTAGGTTTTGTTATTACTAAGAAAAACAAAAAGGGCGGACTCAACAAGGGACGCAAAACAACGTTAAACAACCTGCGCTACAGCTACAGCTATACAGACTATATACAAGCTATAGATGCAGAAATTGCCAGTCTATTATACAGCCTGGAGATTAACTATCAGAGCGATCCACAATTAGATGACAGTGCCGGTTTTATTTCCCTTTCCAAACTATTACAAACAGGTCGCCTATTCTGGCAAACACACCAGTCACCCCCTCTACAAGCGGATGATGAACGCGAAATTCAGTTTTCATGGCAACAACAAAAAAATAAAGACTACCAGCTTATTTGGACAATTGAACCCGAAGCAACATTAATACTGACCGAACCTCCGCTATTCATTGATAGTATAAAAAACACCTTAGGTACGACTCAACCTTTAAACCTATCTCATAAGCAATTAAAAAAAATACTTTCAATTCCTCCTGTCCCTAAAAAACATGTTAAAGAATTTAGCCAGCGACTAACCATAGAATTCCCAACCATTCCTTTACCTGCACCCAAAAAAGTTAAACTCACCGAGCTGGCTAATATCACTCCCATACCTAAAATCACTCTATTTGGTGCGCAAATAGACCCTACACAATACAGCCACTTCATCCAACTCAATTTTGTCTATGACACCATAACCATATCTGCTTATTCCTCTGACCCCGTTATCTTAGTTAAAACAAAACAAGGAATATTTCAGATTCAACGTGATATCGATACCGAATACCCAGCGATACAGCAATTGTTGGATACTGATTTCAGGGTAACAGAATGGATAGATAAAAAAGAACTGATATTCTTTAGTCCTGGAGGCGATTCAATTATGGACAGTGCCAGTCGTTGGGCCGAGTTCATACAAGACACCCTGCCTCAATTAGAAGATCAAGGCTGGATAGTCGAAACTGACGACAACTTTAAACTAAATTTTCAAGCCGCCGAAGATTGGCATGCGGATATTGAAGAAACCAACAACGATTGGTTTGAAATGAATTTCCAGGTCAATATCAATGGTCAGCCCATGCCATTGTTGCCCATACTCATGCCTGTTCTAGAAGAATTTTCGCTTGATGAATTACCAGAAAATCTTAGCATACCCATAGCTGAACATAGTTATATCAATATAGCATCCAGTCAAATCAAACCCTTCCTGGAAATTATCTACGAATTATTTGGCGGCACTGCAGTCAATGCCAATGGCTCATTAACATTATCTCGCTTTAATGCCGCCTCATTAGCAGACTTGGAAGCGCATAGTTACGGTATTTTCAGCCTAAATGGTGGAAAAAAATTAATTGAAACCGGCAAAAAACTAAAGAACTTTAAAGGAATAGAAAATACACCTATACCTGCAGGGTTCAATGCATCATTAAGAGACTATCAACAACAAGGGCTTAACTGGCTTCAATTTTTACGAGAATATAATTTTTCCGGCATTCTGGCTGATGACATGGGCCTAGGCAAAACCATTCAAACTCTAACTCATTTATTAGTAGAAAAACAAAGCGGACGACTGACCAGTCCTTGTTTAATTATTGCGCCCACCAGCTTAATGGGTAACTGGCGTAGAGAATCCGAACGCTTTACTCCCGATTTAAACATACTGACTTTGCAAGGTGCCGAACGAAAACAGCACTTTGACAAAATCAACGACTATGATTTGATTTTAACCACCTATCCATTATTACCCAGAGACAAGGAAACACTATTATCTATAACTTATCACTACTTAATACTGGATGAAGCACAGCTCATTAAAAACCCACGATCACAGGCTGCTCGTGTTGTCAGGGAAATAAAAACCAATCATCGTCTGTGTCTGACTGGCACACCGATGGAAAATCATTTAGGGGAGTTATGGGCTCAATTTGATTTTCTAATGCCTGGATTTCTAGGCGACAGTAAATTCTTTAAAAAAATCTACCGCACGCCAATAGAAAACCACGGAGATCAACAACAAAGAGAACGCTTATCAAAACGTCTCCAACCCTTCATGCTGCGCCGAACCAAACAACAAGTTGCAACTGAGTTACCACCAAAAACAGAAATCATCCGCTCAGTTCCTTTATATGATAAACAAGCTGCACTATATGAAAGTATCCGCATCACCATGGAGAAAAAAGTACGTGATGCCATTGCTGATAAAGGCTTGGCCAGAAGCCAAATCACCATTCTGGATGCCTTATTAAAACTACGCCAAACCTGTTGTGACCCGCGAACCTTATCCCTGGAAAAAGCCAAAAAAATTCAGGAATCAGCAAAACTGGACTTGCTCATGGAAATGCTTCCCGAACAATTGGAAGAAGGCCGCCGTATTCTTGTTTTCTCCCAGTTTACAAAAATGATTGCACTGATAGAGAAAGAACTAACTGCGAGAAACATTGAATACAGTAAATTAACCGGACAAACTAAAAAACGGGACGAAGCCATAGAACGCTTTAAAAATGGAGATGCCGATGTGTTTCTGATTAGTTTAAAAGCCGGTGGCGTAGGCTTAAATTTAACCGAAGCCGACACCGTCATTATTTACGATCCCTGGTGGAACCCGGCGGTAGAAACCCAGGCCGCAGATAGAGCTCATCGCATCGGCCAGGATAAACCTGTATTCGTATACAAATTAATGACTGAAAATACAGTAGAGGAAAAGATTTTAGCAATGCAGGAAAAAAAGCGCGCCTTAGCCGATAGTATTTATAA
Source organism: Methylococcaceae bacterium (assembly GCA_048595505.1). GTDB lineage: Bacteria > Pseudomonadota > Gammaproteobacteria > Methylococcales > Methylomonadaceae > QPIN01. The sequence goes on along the minus strand of JBJPGG010000064.1, from coordinate 7,356 downwards.
CGGAGGCAAAAAAGAACAATCATTAAAACTGACCTCGGATGACCTTACCGAGTTATTTAAGCCTTTATCGTGAAATTTTCTATTATTATTCCCACCCTTAACGAGGCCACTAATATTCAGCCCTGTTTATCAGCGCTACAGCCTCTCAGAACACAATGTGAAATTATTATTGTAGATGGTGGGAGCTCTGACAATACAGTTAAAATAGCAAACCCTTTAGCAGATAAAATCCTCATATCTGAAAAAGGACGAGCCCGACAAATGAATACCGGCGCTCAGCAAGCCAGCGGTAAAACACTAATTTTTTTACATGCAGACACCTACTTACCTAATAACGCTTTAAAGCAAATAAGCCAAGTAAACAATGGTTGGGGCAGGTTTGATATACGGCTTGAAGGCAAATCTATCATGCTAAAAGTTATCGCCTTGTTGATGAACTGGCGCTCACGCTTAACCGGTATCGCGACAGGTGATCAAGTGATTTTTGTCAACAAACAATTATTTGAAAAAGTGGGCGGCTACCCTGAAATCGCCTTAATGGAAGATATAAGCCTTTGCAGCAGATTAAAGCAAACCAGCGCACCTTTATCCTTAAAAGACAGAGTAACAAGCTCAGGGCGTCGCTGGGAGCAGTTTGGCCTGGTTAAAACGGTATTGCTAATGTGGAGTATTCGCCTGCGTTATTTTTTTGGAGAAAACCCAGAGATACTTGCCCGTCTTTATTCAAAGGGTTTGTTTTGGAAAGCCTTATTAATATCTAATCCAAACTAAGCTTTTCTTAGCTCCTTCAAAAAAACAAAACTAATCGACAATAACATCAAAACAGAAATAGCTATTAAAATCTCAACAAACGGAATCCCAATAAAAAACATAAACGTCTGCTCAGTAATCGTTCCATTGGCTTCATGCAAGCGTACTTTTAACGCATAAAGATCCATAGACTGGATGTCATTGTCAATTGAAACCACTTGTTTTGAAAAATACTGTAACGGCTGCTGTTTAATCGCCGAAAAAGCGCCATCTTGGTTTAAAATCAAACTCACCCAGGAGTTACGCTTTAGTAATTGCAGCTCTGCTGCCATACCACTCAAATCAGCAGTTATCGAGTCAACCTTGATAATAGTCTGCCCTAAATGTGGATAATGACGACAATAATGCCTATCGGGATTACTGCCCTTAAACTGAAAGCCATTTAACCTGAGTTCAGTTTGACCCACCTGGACTATGCATTCATTCTCGCCATGAGGTCCAGTGTGAGCAAACGCTGTAATAGATAAAAGTAACAGTAAACAACTTATAATTAATTTATTCAACACTCTACCAACCTGTAAATGAACAAACATTTTTATGGCTCCTTAGTCACAGAGGAACTCACAGCAAAATCAAGTAAATGTTTCTCAAACTGACCCACCAAATCTTCAGTTAACCCACTATTTTTAATAATGTCTTGATTAGCCGATTCCATCAAATTATTCAACTCATTGACCACACCGGGCTCCACTGTTATAAATTCTATACCTTGACTTTTCAATGCCGCTATTGCGTTAATATTATCTTTTCGACTCTGCTTGTCCACGTCTTGCGCCACCTGTGCCATCACCTCGCTAACAATAGCCTGATCCTGTGCTGAGATCTTTTTAAAGAATTTTTCATTTAAAACTAATACGCCAAAAACATAAGAAATGGGTAAATCTGTGACATATTTAATTTTAGTATGCCATTGCAAGGCTAAGGCACCTGTTGGAGTTCCTGCCACTGTATTAATCATCCCCGTCTGCAATCCCATCAACACATCTCTCAAAGCTAATGGTATAGGTGAAATTGAAATCGCTTTGAATGTTTGAATAGCAATTTTATTTCTATCCGGCGCCCATGCTTTTTGCTGCTGTAAATCAGCAAGATTGTATAAAGGTGTGGTTGACATGATATAAGCCAGGCCTATCTCAGAAAATCCGAATGACACCAATCCTTTATTCTGCAAACCCTCTCGCAAATGTTTGTCCATACGCTGACGCACATAATCAATCTGCTCAAAAGATCGAAACTTGAGTATTAAGTTATACAATTGAATGTCAGGATATATATCACTCAAACTGGAGTTAGTCATTGCCGTACCATGCAACTGACCGAAACGTATTTTTCTCAACACATTTTTATCGCCTCCCATCACTCCACCGGGGTAAAATTTGAAAGACACTCGGTTTTCGGTTTTTTCCTTAATGACCTTTGCACCCGCACGCATTTTTTTCATCCAGACCGAACCATCTGAAGATAAGGTAGCAATTTTAAAAGTAAATGCCTGCACAGAGGAATTGCAAACAAACGATAAAGAAAGTACAAGTATTAATTGTTTCAACATATTTATTTTTATGACTAATATTTTAAAACATGCCCAAGATCTACTAAAAATATTCATCCGCAGAATCCAATAAATCTCGTGCCTGCTTTTTTGCCAAAGCATTCATCAGGGTTAAATCAGGTTGCTCTAATTGAGCACTCATCACTGCATTCAGCAGGCTATCATGTAATTCACGCTCAAACATCATTCGAGCGTATTGTTTGGCATAAACCACTTTTACCATTAGGCTTTTACCTTCCGATAATTGTAACGCAGATTCAAAATGTTGTTTACCAATCTCCGGAGTCCCTCCTAATGCCGGAGGTAAAATAGTTGCTAAGACGCCCAAATAAACATGTGCATTACCCCCTTTATAACGATTGTCTAATTCAATAACCCGGGTCATGGTCAACTTTACCTGAGCCAATTGTGCAATGGCATTCCAGTCACTGCTGTGCGCTTGAATCCACTGCGCCCATGCCGAACCTACTAGATAAAGTGTTGCTATGTCGTCACTATTAGTTTGCTCAATAATAGCTTCAAACCGTTCATAAGTTTGATCATTCAGCTGACAAAGCAATTGATCATGGATACAAGCTGAGCGCATTGCAAAATTTAACGCTTGACTGCTTAATTGTTTTTTTCTGTCACCATCATCACTCAACAGACTGGTATACGCACCATACAGGGTCGCAGCTGATGATAATAATGTTTCATTATCCGGCTCATTTACGATTAAAGTCTCCAACAACAACAAGTAAGCGGGGATAGCTTCAGCAATTGTTTCCGGCTCATTATGATTAAGAATTGCCTTAGATAGATTTTTACCAAAGTCATCAGTTGCTCTAGACACAAAAAAACCACATCCATTCAAACAGAAGGCAATTAGCCCTAACAATATTAATCTAACCACTAAAAATCGCATGACACCTTCTCGTTGTTAATTCTTTTCATCCAGACATTTTTCCAAGCGCTCGCAATATGCCTTTAACACCTTAACCCGTGCATACCTTTTATCATTTCCCTCAATCATAATCCAGGGGTTTTTCTGCGTGCTGGTTCGTGTCACCATCTCATTAACAGCGACATTATATTCTGTCCACTTCTCTCGATTACGATAATCTTCTTCAGTAATCTTATGTTTTTTGTAACTTATTTTCTCACGTTGTTTAAATCGTTTTAGTTGCTCATCACTGTCTATATGTAACCAAAATTTCAATAATACTATGCCATGATCAGACAAAGCTTCTTCAAAATTCACAATTTCTGCATAGGCACGCTTCCATTCATCATCACTAGCAAACCCTTCAACGCGTTCAACTAGTACCCTTCCATACCAACTTCTGTCATATATTGTAACTTGCCCCGCCCTTGGTATATGGCGCCAAAAACGCCACAAATAATGATGCTGCTTTTCTTCATCAGTAGGGGCTGCCACTGAAATAACCTGATAATTTCTGGCATCTATTGCATGTGTTAGCCGCCTGATTGCGCCCCCCTTTCCTCCGGCATCCCAACCTTCAAAGACTAGAATACTAGATCGTTGCTTTTCATGCATTTTCCTGGCTAATTTATTTAATCTACCCTGATATTTGGCTAACAATGCGTTATATTCTTTCTTCTCTAATTTCAGCGACAGATCCAATGAATCCAAAAGATTTTGTTGAAACAAATTAGTCGCGTGTCCACTTACGGATTTAGCTTTCTCCTGTTGCTCCAACTCCCGTAACTGAATATGCTGTTCTATACGTCCTAAAATATGCTTGCCTACCGTTAAGCTACTATAGCGAATGTCAGAGCCATCAACTATTAACCATGGCGAGTCCCCGGTACTGGTTTCAGTTAATACATTTTCTGCAACTTCAACAAAATCATCATACATGGCCAAATGTTTTTTATCGCGGGCAGTGACCTTCCAGCGGGTTTCCGGTTTTTTTTCCAGCAACTGCAAACGTTTCTTCTGGGCATTCTTTTTCAAATGTAACCAGCATTTGATTATCAAGGTACCGTCATCAATAAGCTCTTGCTCCAGTTGACGAATATGCATTAATTCCTTTTGTAGTTGATTATTATCACTATCCCCATAGACCCGTTGTGAGACTGGGTCGCTATACCAGGAACCTACATAAATCCCCACCAAACCCTTAGCAGGCAATGTGCGCCAATAACGCCAAAATTTGGGGCGCTCACGCTCTTCATCTGAAGGCTTAGCAAACGCGACCGTTCTTATGAATCGAGGATCCATCCATTCATTCAGTAAATTAATCACATCGCCTTTACCCCCGCCATCAACTCCTGATATTAAAATAATAACGGAAAAATCACTATGCTTAAGTTTTTCCTGAACAAGGAGCAATTGTGTCCTAAGTTCAGGTATTTGATGTTTATAAACAGCTTTTTTGACTGTATGTCCTAACTCGGCAATCTCAAACACTTGCTAAACTCCTCTATTTTAGTTTGCAATACAACATGCAATTTACCCTATTAAAATCAATGTATAAGCGACTCAACTAAAAGTATATACAATATATTAATAAAATCTAACATAAAAATAAATCATAATAACTTTGCACAACCCCATGAGTTATGTTTACAATAGCCCGTCGGACAAAATAATAATTCATTCGATAAGTGACTTAAAAAACCTAAGTTGCCTCCCTTTGAGGAAAGGGAGTCTTATATCAACACAAAATTTTGAGGATTTAATAATGGCTGAAAAAGCAGAAAAAAGTAACTTCGCTCTTATCTTAGGTGTAGCTGCTGCTCTATCTATCACTTTAGTTTTAATGTTAAAAGCTGATGAAGTAAAGCATTTAGAATTAAAAGGTGCTAGCACAACATTAGAAAGTAATGCTGCAGCATTACATGAAGTTAAAAGATTCAAAAACGACTTTACAGAAGAAAACTAAAGTTGTTTAGACCTTTCGTCATTTCATGACGAAAGGTCTTTAAACTTCAAAGCCTCGCCTCGCAACACCCTTAGTTTCACCAAATACAATCCCTTAAAAATACTTCTTTTGTTTTAGTTTCAAGCGAAGACTAGTAATATATTATTATATTCTGTAAGATTCGGTAACTATTTTCGACTAACAAAAGAACGTGTACGAAATAACCTAAACAACTCGCTAGTCTTGTTATCCGTGTTGCACAATTTGCTATACCCCTTAAATACGACTAATAACCCTGTGCCCGTTGTCGACTTATTCCCCGCGCGTTTCTTAAAGAATTTTCAATTCACTTGATATCACTTCAACAAGGAAAAAACATGAAAAAATCAAACAAAGCACCTCTAGCTATTACCATTGGTAGCACACTACTAACAGGTTTAGGCTCACCAGCATTACAAGCAGATCCATCTGCGGCTTTAGGTGACAACCCGTTTACTCTCACTGAGTTATCCACTGGCTATATGCAAACAGCTGAATCAGATTCAGAAAGCAATGGTAGTAAGAAAATGAAAGATGGTTCCTGTGGGGAAGGCAATTGCGGTTCCAAGATGATGAAAGGCTCTGAAGAAAAAACATCTGAAGGAAAATGCGCTGGAAATAAACCTATGCCAAAAGCAACTAAATCAGATAAAGATATGGAAGGAAAGTGCGGCGAAGGAAAGTGCGGCTCATCGATGTAAAACATACGGGGTCTAGTGAGCGTGCACGAAATTGACTTATTCCGCGCACGCCCATAAAAGAACCTTTTGTTAAGCGACTAAAACCAAGCCTTAGTTTTATTACAAAACCCTACCAAGCCCAACATCAAAGGCACTTCAATCAGCACACCTACTACAGTCGCTAAAGCGGCTCCAGAGGATAAACCAAACAGCATAACCGCAGTGGCTATAGCCACCTCAAAATGATTGGAGGCGCCAATTAAAGCTGTGGGCGCTGCATTTTCGTAAGACAATCCCATTTTTTTTGCCATGTAATAAGTCAGTGCAAATATTAGAACCGTCTGAATAAACAAAGGAATCGCAATCCATAAAATAGTCAATGGATTGTTTAAAATCACTTCACCCTTAAAAGAAAACAGCAAAACCAAAGTCAGTAATAATGAAAAAATGGTAATAGGTGTCAAAAAACCTACAAATTTCTGCTCAAACCAATCTAGCCCCTTAATTTTTACGATCCATTTCCTAGAAAAATAACCTGCAAATAAAGGAAGTGCCACATACACACTTATGGATAATAACAATGCCTGCCAAGGAACTAGCAATTGCCCTACCCCTAACAAGAACCCAGCAATCAATCCAAACAATACCAACATAGCCAATGAATTAATCGCTACCATGACTAATGTATGCCCTGCATTGCCTTTGGCTAAATAACCCCAGACCAAAACCATCGCAGTACAAGGTGCGACACCCAGCAAGATACAACCAGCCAGATAGCTGCGCCACAAAGGGACAGCCAACAACTTAACCCCATCTTCAACTACAACTACTCCTGCCCCGTATACATCACCTACAGCCAGATCCAGACCAAAAGGAATTTTCACCAAATCTATTGCATCAACCCCAATAAACTCACGTAACCACAAACCCAAAAACACATATGCAATAGCATACATTGTAAAAGGCTTAACTGCCCAGTTGATAAATAACGTCAAGCCAACAGGTTTAATACTTTTCCCTGCCCTAATCACTTCACTAAAGTCGATTTTCACCATGATGGGATACATCATAAAGAAAAGGCAAATAGCAATGGGAATGGATACAATAGGGGCGTCATTAATAGTAATGCTCATCTTATCTAAAGTTTTAGCAAACTGTGGAGCATAGACTCCTAATAGAACCCCAACAATAATACATAAACTTATCCATAGCGTTAGATAGCGTTCGAAAATGCCCATATCATGTTTTTTATTTGCCATTAGTAACCTTTTATTTGCCTGTAATTTTTGAATATTCTATTTATAAAGTACTTTGTCGTCCAGTCAACATTATAAGTACTCGACCATAAATATTTAGCACAATTAAGTAAACTGTAATATTATAAAAACAACAATGTATCGAAAGGCAATAT
>JBJPGG010000063.1:0-1555 GCA_048595505.1 Methylococcaceae bacterium | reverse complement strand
GACGAAAGACGAAAGACGAAAGACGAAAGACGAAAGACGAAAGACGAAAGACGAAAGACGAAAGACGAAAGACGAAAGACGAAAGACGAAAGACGAAAGACGAAAGACGAAAGACGAAAGACGAAAGATAGAGCTACGGATTAGGTCGGGTGATATTGAAGGTGTTTTGTAAGCTTTTTTTGGTTTATATGTTTGACTTAGTCGTAGAAAATAGGGTGTGCTAGAATATTGTGAAGAAAGCTTTTGAACTTTCAGGGAAATATCGATTAACTTAAGGGTGCATACTTTGAACAAATTTCGTTATTGTTTTTCATTTTTCTGCTGGTTAAATATATCTGTGATGCTAACTGGTTGCGGACTGGTTTATAAAAGTACTGGCAATGTGATGATTGGCTATGCTGAGGAGCATGGTGTTTCCTATGTGTTAGCCGCTGATGATGTTTCTTTAAAGTGCTCAATGGTAGAGTCTTTTACTCCGTTCTTATTAAGTTTTTCACAAGTTACAACACCGCCTGATCAGTTAGCCATTTTGTTTTATTTGATGGCAGGAAACTGTACTGAATTTAAAGCTTGGGAACAAGAGCTTAGGTATTTACGTGCGATATATGCAAAAAATCCAACGGAAGCGCAGGATGCACGTATTGCCCAGCAAAGACTATTGGGACTAGCGGCTAGAAGACAATTAACGGGTTATCACTATCTGTCCAAGGCTTTTGTAGAACCGGGAGCAGAATGTCCGGAGTTTGCTTCTGATAATGATGAATTATACTGGTTAATGGGGCTTATTAATGGAATACAAGCAATCATTAACGATATAGCCTCTGGTGGTACAGTGGAAGTTCCAATGGATATTGCGGCAAAAGTGGGTAGGGGAGCCACTTGTTTGAACAATGAAAAGTGGTGGGGAACACCCGAAGCAATTCAGGCAGCAATCTGGATTACCATTCCAGGTAACAGACCTGTAGCTAGAAATCCTGAACAAACCCTGGAAGATTCGTTACAAATGGGATTGCAGCAAGGGATTAGAATTCCTCAGGTATTGGCTGCGCAAGTTTATTTGGGGTTAGGGGATATTGACCAAGTTAAGCAAATTATTCGTAAATATGCTGGAATGATGAAACAAACGCCGGCAAGTCAAACCTATAAAAGTCTGAATGATGTTTCTGCACTGCAAATACAGGCAATTTCTGATCGTTTATGGACCGAAGCAACAGGGAAACGCACCCCACTTGGAAAAATAGGTTCGTTTTGGGATGATCCTGAAAAGACAGTAGAAACTATTGAAATTGATGGATTCCTGTAATGAATTTTCAATTTGAATAATGTAAGTCTGTTGGGGCGTGCGCTCCTACAATACTATTGTTAAAAGTATACATGGCTATGAACAAACCCCAGGTTGATTGCTGGAAGTGAGGCTTTATCCACGCATTATTCAGGCGAGGCGAAAGCCTCACATACAAAATAAAACATAAACTGTTGTTTTTTGATAATCATGAAAATATAAAGCACAAAAAAAATTGAAGACCAAATTGTAAAATTGGTGTTTTTTAGTGTA
>JBJPGG010000062.1:0-1579 GCA_048595505.1 Methylococcaceae bacterium | reverse complement strand
TGAGGGGCGTGGTAAGCAACTGATGAGCATAGCAATGGTTAGAAATCACATGGTAGCTACGTGTAGCGAAGTGTACAATAAAAGTATTATCGAATCATTGACGAACTCATTGGGAGAGTCCGTCTACTCGACCGGAGTTGTTGGTCTCTGCTACAGCCTTCCCTTTTCCCTTCATGCAGGAAAATACTTCCCTATAATTTCAACAACTCCGACCCCTTGTTAAGAACCGATTACCTTATGATAGTGATATTTATGCCCTTGCGGGCGGTGCTGGTAGCGGTAGGACTGAAGTAGCAAAACCCGAAGCATTGTGTTATCCCCTGAGCCTTGGCCTAAAGAGAAAACCCAAGAAGACGCTCCCGCTGAAAAAACAACTCAAGAACATGAGGAAACTTTACTTGAGGCCATTAAAGAATATTTAGGGTGGGTGGCTCGCGGTGAAATATTAAAAGAAAACTTGGCTCGTTATGAAGATTTGTTAGAAAGAAGCAGGGCAGGAGATATTCAAGCAAATCGTGATATGATCAATGAGTTTGCAGGGTTTGGCGGTATTGCTAAGGTGGGGAAGCTTGCTAAAGGGACTAAATCTGTTGATGCGGTGAAGAATGCAGATGACATTGCAGAAGCTGGGGTGAAGAATGTCGGCAGTGAGGAAATGGCAGGTTCTATAAGGAATGTTAATCCGACAAAGGGAAAACAAAATTGTGTTAACTGTTCAATTGCAACTGATTCAACTTTAGCAGGAAGACCTGCATCTGCTTTACCTGGTCAGCCTGCCAGTGTTCGGACTCTTGAGAAAAATTTTGGTGGTAAGTTCGGGGCAGCAACTTCTAAATCTGGCATTGAGGGGGCTTTGCTAAAATCTGGAGATGGTGCTCGTGGTATTGTCTTTGGCTCTCGTGGTAGCCAGACTGGACATGTATTTAATGTTGTAAATCAAAAAGGGACTATTCGTTTCTTAGTTGGGCAAACTGGAAAGGTCGCAAATCTTGATGGCTTCAACAGCCTGCATTTGTTAAAAACGACAAAGTGATAATTATGATTACAGAATATGACGCAAAAAAAATAGCATATCAATATATAAAAGAATTAGAGGGAAAATTGGGAGAGCTCTTGATGTTAGCTGACACAGAGACTATAGAAAAGCCTTTTGGGTGGATATTTTTTTATAATTCGAAAGATTATTTAGAAACAGGTGAACTTAGTTACATGCTAGCTGGAAATGCTCCATTTATAGTTGATAAAGAAAATGGTCAATTACACGTCACGGGAACTGATCAATCAATTGAGCATTACATTTCTGAATATGAAAAACAGCGCAGTATATTGGGATAAACGCAGAATGGATGCGGGGCATCAAGGGGTCGGAGTTTAATGCCGCTACCAGTGGTGAATCAAGTGATTGAATAATAAAAGACTTCATATGAATTAAAGTTAAGCTTTAACTTCGTAATGGATATAATTGAATTTCCTATAAACAATTAATCCTAAGAAAAAGCTTAACTAATGAAAAATTCTAGCCGATTAAGCCTCCGTATACAAATTCGATCTTTCAAAAATACTTTTTTTCAACTGAATG
>JBJPGG010000061.1:0-1852 GCA_048595505.1 Methylococcaceae bacterium | reverse complement strand
CATGGGGGCGTCATATAAAGTTGTTAGCATCAAATGTCAACTCTTAGGTATCACTTTCCTAATTACTTCTACTATTATATGGGTCTAACATTAACAGCAATGGAGATATCTAGAGTTGATGTCATTATGACGTCATCATATGTACTGATTATGCAATACTATGTCATGGTGACGTCATATAATGTTTTTAACATCAAATATCAACTCCTTGGTATCACATTCCTATCTACTTCTAATACAATATATGGGTCTAAAACCAACAGTATTGGAGAAATTGAGCTTTCAAAGTGAATCTTGGCGGCCATCTTTAATTAGGCTAATTAGGCCCTTTCCCGGGGTCGGATTTTGGTGGATTTTATATATTCACAATCCTGAGAACCTATAGAATCAGAATCAGCAAACAGAAATTATTTTCCAATTTCTTCTAGGTAAGGCTAATTTGAGCGTAGATTGACTGGACCAGTACTACACATCCGTACGAACGTTGCTATGGAATGACGAATGGTAAGCAGAATTTAAATACACGCCCGTTGAGTACTACACGTCCGTTGCTAGGGAATGATTAATGGTAAACAAAGTTAATAACTAAACATCTGTTGCTATGGCAATGATGATTGGTAAATATATGGTAAACAAACACGTCCGCTGAGTATTAGACGTCCGTTGCTAGGGAACGGTGAATGGTAAACAACGGTAAACACGCCCGTTATAACAGGCTTAACCAATCAGAGCGTCGTAATACTGTTGCTATGGCAATGATTGTTTGCTTGCGGACATACACACAAGTTTAATAGTTAATTGCGAAATTATTTTAATTTTCTCTATTTGAGACGGCGAGCGAAAGGACCAGAGAGCGGGCATGCACAAGTTTGGCCATGGATGACGAAGATTTGCAGTTGGCACATCCCAAGGGATCCCAACGATCCCGCAGAATCATCGCCTTCTTTTTAAACCTGCTACTTTCGGTTAGTTTCCTGCTTGTTTCATTATTTCATAAACGATAAAGCTATCTTGCTAAGATCTTGTGAGATCCTGCATACGTGTCCTTGTGTGTTAACCTAACGGTGGGCTCACTCGGAGCGATTTTGCTTTCAATTCCACTTTCAACTAGTTGAAAACGATCAATTCTTGTCGAACGGTGGTCGATCGAATGTACAGTGAATGCAATTCGTCGCATTTGTTCTCTGTTTTGAATGGAAGCCAGCCAATCAGGTATGAGATGACGTCATTAAGTTGCCACAAGAAGAGAGACAAATATTTATTATGATCACGGCAACTCTAATAATGGCTGCCCCTGACCTGAGTGCGTTCATCGAGGGGTATCGGTACGGCCACCCGAATTTATGGGACTCGTCCAGGGCCGATTATATGGATCGATCCATCAGATCGCACTCACATATTTTATTAGCCCAGTTTATGGGCTTGGACGCATCACTGCCATCAGGTAAGTTTATATCATTTGTTTATCATTGCGTTGCATTGCGTTAAAAATAACATTTATCTCTCAGACCCCATTTGTGACTTTTTCTGTTCAAGAAAGCATCGACATTTTCTGTGCAGCTTAGTTTATTTACTTCAGTCGAACAGGACAAGTCCTAATTACATGAAAGAAGACAAGACGAGTCATTTATGATAGTCCACAAATATCAGTGTATTTCATGGTGTCGATGGGTCGTTAAACATCAATCAATCAGTGTATATATTTAACAGATGCCTCTAACTTCTAAGACAAGCACACAAATAGAATATAATTACATATAATCAGAACATAAGACAAGTAAAAAGAAATGAAATTGCGAATTGTCAAAATCTAGAAAATAATAGTTTCCGGTTGTATTTTCAAGAAAAACAT
>JBJPGG010000060.1:0-11420 GCA_048595505.1 Methylococcaceae bacterium | reverse complement strand
AGCACAAGAGTCTCCAAGGCGAGCAGCGGGTTTTCCATTAATAAAAACGGTTGCTGAACCTGCAGAAATCGTGTCAGTTGGGCCGATACATAATGCAGCATCTCCGACACGTGCAGCCGGCATGTAATCAATTAAAACATCAGGAGACCCTTGAAGAATCGGGCCGCCTACATGAGGGACTGGGCCTGGTTCAACTTTAGGACAAACGTGCATATCACCCAATCGGGCAGCGGGTTTTCCCATTAAGGCTCTCCATATCAGGTCTATAAAAAGTTACATGGCTAATAACTAACCACAAGTTATAAATTGTAGGGCGGACTTTAGTCCGCCAATACGAGTATTGTTGTATGGTATAGCGGACTGAAGTCCGCTATACAACATGCTTTCCTTAATTAAACTGACGATTGTTAATAGTTTAAAAAAATTGCCTGTAAGCTCCAAAATCAGCCGTTATCTTTATCAAGCCGGCCCACCAATGAAAGTTCAAAGTTTGCACCCATATATTTAAAATGTGGTCTTACTTTCATTGAAACCTGATACCAGCCAGGTTCACCTTCAATATCAGTTACGTTAATTTCAGCTGCTCTTAAAGGTCGAATGCTTCTTACATTTTGTGGTGGGTTTTCTTGGTCGGCAACGTATTGTTTTATCCAGGTGTTTAATTCCCTTTCAATATCAGACCGTTCTTTCCAGCTTCCCAGTTGCTCACGCTGTAAGACTTTGATGTAGTGAGCAAGTCTGTTAATAATAAACATATAAGGCAGCATTGTGCCTAGTTTATAATTGGTTTCAGACTCTTTGCCTTCTTTGGTGTTTTGGAAAACTTTAGGTTTTTGAGCTGAATTAGCGGAAAAGAAAGCTGCATTATCAGAATTTTTCCGCATGGTTAGAGGGATAAATCCTTCTTCAGCCAGTTCAAATTCTTTGCGATCAGTGATTAGGGATTCTGTTGGTATTTTAAGTTGAAGGTCACCAAAAGATTCAAACGTGTGTATGGGTAAATCATCAACTGTTCCACCACTTTGTGGACCAATAATATTTGGACACCAGCGGAATTTGGCAAAACTATCAGTAATGCGTGAGCCCATCAAAAATGCAGTATTTCCCCATAAGTAGTTATCATGCTGCCCATCTGTCATTTCTTTATAATTAAAGCTTCTGACTGGGTTATCTTCTGGATCATAAGGCGCTCTTAACAAAAAACGAGGCATAGTAAGCCCCAGATATTTTGCATCTTCTGATTCTCGTAGGCCTCGCCATTTTATAAAGCGGGGACCCTCAAAAATACTTTTAACTTCTTTTATATTGCCTAACTCTTCATAGCTGTCTATGTCTAAAAACTCTGATCCAGCCGCTGAGATAAAAGGGGCGTGAGCCATTGCGCCGACGGAAGAGACGTGATGTAGTAATTTGATATCACTCGTTGAGGGGGAAAATGTGTAATTGCCAATTATTGCCCCAACGGGTTCACCACCAAATTGACCGTAACCAGCAGAATAAACATGTTTATACAGGCCGCTTTGGGTTATATCGGGTGAAAACTCAAAATCATCTAATAATTCTTCTTTTGTACAGTGCAATAATTCAATTTTGATGTTTTCCCGGAAATCAGTTCTGTCAACTAATAGCTTTAATCCACGCCATGTAGACTCTAACTGTTGAACTTCGTCATTATGTAAAATTTCATCAACTTGTTTACTAATTTTTTGATCAAGCTCGGCAACCATTTGGTCAATAATTGCTTTATTGACATGTAGATCCTGGTCTTTGCTCTCCATCATGCCGGAAATGAATTCAGCAAGCCCTTTTTTAGCGATACTGTATTCTTCTTCCTCAGGGTTCATCCGAGTGTTTGACATGATTTGTTCAAGAAGACCTAAATCCTCTTTTTCTGCTACATCTTCTAATTTTTCAGCGTCCAATGTAAACTCCTGTTATTTGGTTTTTTATTAAAATCAAATGTTAATCCCTTCTCAAAATGTCGATTAAGAAGTGGATGAATTAATATAAAATAAGAGCTAAGAATTGTTTGGTTTTTCTGGTGATTCTTTTTTGGTTTTTTTGTTTTCTGCCGTTTCAGTGTTTCCTAAAACATTTTCAAGTTCTTTTGCCAGTTCACTTCTCGACGCTTCATCTGAGATTAAATCTTGCAGTTGTTTTCTAAACGCAGGGATGTTGCCTAAAGGGCCTTTTAGAGCAACCAAAGCTTCACGTAATTCCAGTAACTTGTTAAGTTCTGGTACATTACGAGCAATACTGTCAGGGCTAAAGTCTTTTAAAGTATCCAGTTTTAGATTTACTGAAAGAGATGAATCATTTTCATTTGATATGCGGTCTGGCACATTTATATCAACGGATAATTTGGTTTCCCTCATGACATCATTGAAATTTTGCTTATCAACGTTAATAGCCGGCCTATCTTCAACAGGAGTGTCTTCTTCATGACCTTTAAAATCGCCTACAACAACCATTTTTAGTGGTAGCTCAACTTCTTCTGTTGAGCCATCTATTGCAGGAACATATTTTATATTGATACGTTCTTTTGGTGCTACTGAGCCATCTTTTGCCATGATATTCCCTTTTTTGGGTGAATAAAGTTAATGTAACAAAGTGAGTGAAGTTGCTGATTATTTTGTACTTTTATAAACCCCATAAATTAAAAACTAGGAACATTACATTAAGACATGGCAATGCTCTGTTACAAATCAACTGTTTACTGAAAAAATATCTAACCTATAGTGTCGTCTGGAACTTAGAATGCTATTGATAAAAAATATATTCATTAAGATCATTTTAATATAGAATTATAACGCACAACATAATTCTATCGTTAAAACTGTGATGAAGTAAACAAAAATGGAGGTTGAATAAAGCATTTCGAGTCTATTTTTATTTTATGTTATTTAAAATCAAAACCTTAAACAGTTAGCTTGCTTTGCTTTCTAAAAAATTAGTTCATTCTATAGCGTACATGCTGCATTGGAAAAGAGTTTTTATTAGTTAGCACTCTGAATTAACAGCCACTTTTTTATATTAAAACCAAGGAAAACTAAATGCTTAAAGTTAATTTGGCACCATTAATCGGAAGCTTGAACAGGTTTTGTACACATGCTCTGGAGGAAGCGTCGAGCCTATGCATTAGTCAATATGAATCAGAGGTTAAGGTTTCTCATTTGCTGTATAAACTGGCTGAAAATCAACAATCGGATTTGCGGGTAATTTTAAGAAAAGCAACGTTAGACAATGAGACATTTAAACAAAAACTGACTGATAGCTTTTATGTAAATAATGACTCTACAGAGCAATCGCCTTCATTTTCACCGCTACTAATTGAATTACTACAAGAAGCTTGGTTGCTAGGGTCGCTGGAGTTTTCTGAAAATAAAATTCGTAGTGGTGCCATTGTATTAGCTTTGTTGATGAACCCGGGACGATATCTTGATTTAGATGTTGGAAAATTTTTAAATGATATAAACAGAGAGTCTCTACGGAAGGGATTTCATAAAGTTCTTGAGTCTTCAGGAGAAGTAGTCAAGTCAACTGATTCACACGTAGCAGGATCAGTTGTGGTGCAGGATGGGGAAACACCATTAGATAAATTCGGTACTGATTTTACAAGATTGGCCAGAGAAAACAAAATTGACCCGGTGTTGTGTCGTGATGCTGAAATAGATTTGATGATTGATATTTTATCAAGACGTCGGAAAAACAATCCTATTGCGGTTGGAGATGCCGGTGTTGGTAAAAGTGCATTAGTCGAAGGACTCGCTTTGCGTATTAACGCTAAAACTGTGCCTGAACAACTCAAAAATGTTGCTTTGTGGGGACTGGACTTAGGTGCTTTACAGGCAGGCGCCTCAGTTAAAGGTGAATTTGAAAAACGTTTAAAATCGGTTATTGAACAAGTTAAAAACTCTGCAACACCTATTATCCTATTTATAGATGAAGCACATACACTGATTGGTGCGGGTGGCCAGGCCGGTGGTGGTGATGCAGCAAATCTATTAAAGCCTGCACTTGCAAGAGGCGAATTGCGTACGATTGCAGCAACAACCTGGTCGGAATATAAAAAATATTTTGAAAAAGACCCTGCTTTATCACGGCGATTTCAATTAGTTAAACTGGATGAACCGACCATTGATCAAGCCATACATATTTTGCGCGGCTTGAGACCAATCTATGAAAAAGCACATAAAGTCTATATCTCTGATCAAGCTCTAAAAGCCTCAGTTATTATGTCAGAACGTTATATTTCTGGTAGAAAGTTGCCAGATAAGGCAATAGATGTGTTAGATACTGCATGCGCTCGTGTTTCCATTGCACTTGATACACCACCTAGACAACTTGATAGTTTAAATAATCAAATTCACCAGATTAATGCTGAATCAGATTTGTTAAAAAGAGACCATCAAATTGGTGGAAAGATTGACGAAAAAAGAATGAGTGAATTAGACACTCAGTTAACAAAAATACAGCAACAAAAAGTTGATATTGAAGTTGCCTGGAAAGAGCAAAAAGAATTAATTGATAAGCTGGTAAAGGCACGTTCTACGGTTTTAGAACAACAGTCAACTGAAAATAAAGCGGAACAAAAAATAGAAAAGAGTGTTAATGAAGTGAAATGCACTAGCTCTGAACAAGATAATCAAATAGAAACTGTTGAGATGCATGAGTTGATTAAACAGTTAGAGGTTCTTCAACAAAATCAAACTTTAATTCATGCTGATGTAGATAAAAATCAAGTGGCAGCCATTATCTCGGATTGGACCGGTGTGCCATTAAACACCATTACTGGAAGTGAGCTTGATAGGTTGACTAGATTACCTGAGTATTTAGGAAAAAATATTAAAGGGCAGGTTAAAGCACTGAAGCATATTCATAAACATCTACTCACAGCAATGGCTGATTTGAGGCGAGAAGGCCGTCCTATGGGCTCGTTTTTATTGGTAGGGCCAAGTGGCGTCGGTAAAACAGAAACGGCTTTGCAAATTGCTGATTTTTTATTTGGTGGACGTCAATTTATGACTGCTATCAATATGTCAGAGTATCAGGAGAAACATACGCTTTCCCGTTTAATCGGCTCTCCTCCAGGTTACGTGGGTTTTGGTGAAGGGGGGATTTTATCCGAAGCGATTCGTCAGCGCCCTTATTCAGTCGTTTTGCTTGATGAGGTGGAGAAAGCTCACCCTGATGTATTAAACCTTTTTTATCAAGCGTTTGATAAGGGTGAGTTTGCCGATGGTGAAGGCCGCATTATTGATTGTAAAAATATTGTTTTCTTCCTGACATCCAATATAGGTTTTGATCGAATAGATATTGATTTTGAAAACTTGAGTGATGATTTATTACGTAATGAATTGATGAACTTCTTTAAACCCGCGTTGCTTGCAAGAATGCAGACAGTCCGGTTTCTTCATTTGAGTGATGACACGCTGGATGAAATTATAGAAAGTCGTCTACAAAAGCTAGGCATACAATT
The DNA here is from genome assembly GCA_048595505.1 of Methylococcaceae bacterium. Lineage (GTDB taxonomy): Bacteria > Pseudomonadota > Gammaproteobacteria > Methylococcales > Methylomonadaceae > QPIN01. Next base: position 5,941 of record JBJPGG010000060.1, on the reverse strand, counting down.
TATTGAGCGCTATGGCGTTGAGCTGGAGATAGATAAAGCTATTAACAAGGCGCTTAAAACTCGCTGTGTGTATAAAGAGAATGGTGCAAGAATGTTAGACTCAAGCATTGAAGGTGAATTATTACCACCGCTATCATTGGCTGTGTTGCAGCAAATGGCCGTTAATAAACCAATAAAGCGTGCACAACTCAAAATCAATAATGAAGAGTTTGTAGCAATTGTTGATTAACAATAAATCATTGAATAACTGGAAATATAATGGAATCAGAAAGGGAGTTGGAAATTTTGCAACAAGCTTGCCAGGCAAAATCCGGTGACGATTTCGTTCGGTTTTTTTCTATTGCACTACAGAAAAAATATGATTTGTATGGCGTTAGCTTTTTTGCTCTAAATGATACAAAAGATCATCTGTTGTTATCAGCTTCTACCGTAGATGAGTTTATGGTTAAGCAACCTTTGGCCATGCCAGTAAACAATACAAGTAACCCTTTAGTCTATGCGCTGGTTACCAATAAGCCATATTTTATGCAACCCTCGGGCAGCCTTTTTGATGCAGGGGAGTCGTTCAAGATTATGCTTGAATCATTTCCAGCTGAGCTGGCGATTGAATGTTTCCCTATTTCTTTAACGGATAAAGGTACTCTGGGTGTACTTGTTTGCACTGCCCCTGGTAAAGCACTTAAGGCAATGCAGAGCCAGTTATTGCAGAGTGATTTCTTGGCAGTTTTTTCATCTATTTTTGGGCTTTATAAAATGCTTGAAAAAAATGACAAAGATAAAAATCTGTTAAAAATAGATCTTATTCAGAAAGCAGCAAATGAGCATAAAAAAACTATTCAGCAACACATTGCAAGGCGTTTTGTTGGCGACTCAGTAATAGTTCAAAAAACCTGGGATCTATTAGCAAAAGCTGCGGTATCAGAAATGGCGATTTTGCTTAGAGGTGAAACCGGTGTCGGAAAAGATTTAGCTGCAACCATTATTCATGATTACTCTAGCCGAGCGAATGAGCGATTAATTGTGGTTAATTGTGCTGCAATACCCGAGAGTCTGCTGGAATCAGAATTATTTGGACATTGTAAAGGTGCATTTACCGGGGCTAACAGTGATAAACAAGGCTTGGTTGCCATGGCACATAAAGGGACACTTTTTCTGGATGAAATTGGTGATTTATCGCTTATGCTACAAGCCAAATTATTGCGTGTTTTGCAAGAAAAGAAGTTTACCCCTTTGGGTGGTAAAAAAGAAATACATTCTGATTTTCGCTTGATTTCTGCTACTCACCGTCCACTTGAAACTTGGGTTAAAAAAGAACTGTTTAGGCAGGATTTATTTTATCGCATTAATCAGTTTGGCATAACACTACCGACATTAAGTGAGCGTAAAGGAGATATAACTAAAATTGTGACTCTTTTTATTAATGAATACATAAAAGAAAATAATGTACATATTGTGGGGTGTAGTGAAGCTGCTTTAACCATACTAAAAAAATATCAGTTTCCAGGGAATGTTCGGGAATTAAGAAATATTATTTACCAGGCTTGTTTATTTGTTGAGACTAAAGACAAAAAAATCAGCAAGCAAAATATAGTAGATAGACTGGCCAATATGAACACGACTGATCATGCCGATTCTAGTGAACTCACAGACGAAATAAACATTAATGGACATACCTTGGTAGCAGCGTGTGAAGCTTTTGAGTTTAAGGTAATAAGAACGGCATTAATCGAGACTGGGTGGTCTAGGTCAAAAGCTGCAATAAAGCTTGGTATTCCCAAAAGGACTTTAGCTTATAAATGTAAAAAGTGGGATATTAATATTGAAAACGTTTAATAGATTTGATTTAAAAAATGGCACTTCAATACTGTTGGTATTGGTTTTTTTGTGTATTTCAACGGCTATTTGGAGTAAACAACAAGTAATAAAAACGCCCGAACAATGCACGACAATTAAATCATCATTGAAACGCCTGACTTGTTTTGATCATTATTTCAAAACACCTATCGTTATAGAAAATAAAAAACAGGTCTCTCAGGTTTTACGCAACAGAACCTCAAAGATAATGCAAATGGCCATGCGGGTGGAACAGCAACGAACTGATGAGCAAACAGGATTTCTTAGTGATGAAATGCTGGAACATGAGTTGGCAGGTCAACAGCGTATCATTTTAACAACCCCTGCAATCGGCAGTAGCCCACCTAGGCCATTACTAATTATAAGTTGCATAAATAATATTACGCGATTACAAATTGGCTTGCATCAGCCTATTAATAAGGGCTGGATAGAGATTAGTTTGGGTTTGAATGGTGGCAAACAGCAAACAAATTCTGCTTGGCGAATGACAGGAGATGGACAAATTGTTGATGCAGGGCGGGGTATTCCCAGTATTAATTTACTGAAAACCATGCAGGGACAAAACCGTGTTCAAATTCACTCTCAGGACATATCATTGCAAGGGCTGACTTTTGATATTACTGGTTTTACCCAGCAAGTAAAATCTCTTCGATTAGCCTGCCATTGGTAAAGATAATACTTAATAGAAAGTTATGACAGATACATATCTTGAAGCAATAAAAAAACCAATTACGGAACAAGACAATACCGCGACTGAATCTGAAGGGTTTATTTTTTTAGAAGAAGAAATGACTAAATTCAGCTCCATGCGTGAAATGACGCTGGATTGGAAGAAAGCAGAAAAAACAGCAGTTGAATTGCTATCGGAGCAAACTAAAAACCTTCGTATATTGGCGCATTTATTACTGTGTTTACAGCATGATAGAGATGCAGAGCGGTTTATACTGAGTATTCAATTATTGGGTGGTTTTATCAGTTCGTTTTGGGAAAGTGCAAAGCCCAAAGTTCAACCGCTTAAAAAAGAAATGCTGATCAAGAAAAAGTTGCTCAAGCAAATGTTGATTCGTACTGAACAAGCAACCAGTAAACTGGATTTAACCGAGGGTGACAGAGCATTGTTGCCCAATTTTAACCAGGCATTAAAAGAACTTGAAAAAGCGGTAAGTGTTACCGGTTTAGAGTATGAGGATTTCTGGAAATATACGGCTGGTTTTGAAAAAGGTTTACCCGCTGAAGTCTATGTACAAAAGAAAGCACCACAACAAGCACTTCAATCAAAGCCACTAAATACGCCAAACTCTGCTGTTGCATCTGAACAATTAGCAACAGACAGCATAACCCCTGTCACTTCTACCTCAATAGTTAATCCAATTGATCTGCCTGAACTTAAATTAAACCCTGATAATGAGCGGGAAACAAAACAGACTTTTTTTAAGATGGCTTCATTTCTTAACACGGCTTTTGAAAAAGAAGCTTTGGGTTATAGGCTTCGTAGATTTGCATTGTGGTTCAGTATCAATTCAATGCCGCCGTTAAAAAAAGATGGTAATACAGAAATTATGGCGGTGTTAATAGACAGAGAGGATGAATACCGTGAAGCCTTGGCCAACCGTTGTGACTTGGAGTTGTTGAAAAATATAGAACAAACCGTATCAACCAGCCCTTTTTGGATAACAGGTAGTTACCTAAGTAGTCAGGCTGCAGAATCTTTAGGCATGGACGATGTAAGCAATGCCATTCAAGAAGAGACCGTCCGTTTTGTTAAGCGTCTTCCTGCTTTAGCCGAGACTAATTTTTCAGATGGTACACCTTTTGTTGATCAAAAAACTCAAAGCTGGTTAACTCAATCGGGTAACAGTACGGGTGGAGAATCAGATGAATGGCAAGTAAAATTGCAGGATGCTTTACAGCAGGCTAAACAAGGTCGATTTAAGAGCGGGTTGAATATTATTGAAAAAGGTATTAACGCTTCCAAACAACCTAGAGACCGTTTTTATTGGCGTATGGCGCATGCTGATTTCTTAGAAAAAACAGGTATGAAATCATTGGCAAATGCAGCGTTTTCATCATTAAACGCAGAAATAGGTGGCTTTGATGTTAATGCCTGGGAGCCTTTATTAATCGATGAAATACAAGGCAAAGCAAATACCAAATCTAAAAGTTTAAAAAGTATGACAGAAAAAATGAAAGGATTTAAATCATGATTTCTAAGTTTATGTCATGGATGGGACGAGGGCGATATTACCTGCGTGTTTTTGAACCTGCCTGGAAGCATCTAAAAAACTCAATTCCTGTATTGCTGTTTTTAGGTTTTATCGTTTTACTTGTAGCTGTCTGGTGGCTAGGCCCAAAATGGGGGATAGGCGATAGCTATCCTTTGGGTTCAACTTTATCAAGAGTTTTAGCTACCTTTATAATTTTTTTAATCGTCGCGATTGGATATGGTTTTTATTCAAGAAAAAAGGTTAAAAATCTAGAACAAGAAAAATTAGATGCCCAGGAAGAAGATGCAGCAAGACCTTTTCTTGAAGCTCAGGATGGTCGACTTAATGATGCATTAAAACTACTTAAAGAAAACCTAAACAGTAAAGACTATTTATACCAGTTGCCATGGTATCTGGTACTGGGCACTGAAGACTCTGGCAAAACCAGCCTGGTTAATCGTTCTGGACAAAAATTTAAATTAACCACTGTTACTAATGCGTCAGGTAAAACTGATGGTATTCGAAGAAGACGGGATGCAGTTAATCTACCTCATGACATTCAGTGGTGGATTAGTGATGATGCCATTCTGATAGATCCTGATGGCCAGATGATAACCCAGCCTCGCAATCAAGATGAAAACAACAGCGGTTTAACTGAAAAATTGTGGCTGCATTTTATAGAATGGATTGCAAAAACCCGTACTAGACGCCCCCTTAATGGCGCTATTCTTACTCTGGATTTGGCTAAACTGGCTAGCCAGAAAGCCAGTGACCGCAAAGCTGAAGCCACCATTTTAAGGTCTCGGTTAAGAGAAACCATGGAGCAATTGGGTACGCGTTTACCTGTTTATGTGGTGCTGACCAAGTTTGATTTAATTAAAGGGTTTGATGCTTTTTTTCAGCATATTAGTAAAACCCAGCGAGAAGAGATTTTTGGCATCACCTTTACCTTTAACTCTGAAGCGGATGATAACAATTGGCTAGATGAGCTGGATGCATGGTATGACAAGTTTATTAACATCGTAAATGAAGAGTCTTTTGATTTAATGGCCAAGGCTACAAGCTTACCCGAACGAGAAAATTTATTTAGTTTTGCCCGCGAATTGATTGGTATAAAGCAGGCTTTGCAAGAGTTTTTAGCTGATGTACTGGAAAGCGATCCGTACTCAACTCCGGCTTTAGTTAGAGGATTATATTTTACCTCGGTCTATCAGCAAGGTGTGCCGTCTAATCCATTTGAAGATGCAGCATCTAAAAACTATCAAATGCCGTTAGTTGCAGGTGCGGCATTCCCATCGACCAGCTCAGCTATATATTTTGCCCGTTTTTTATTTTTTAAAGTCATTTATCCTGAAGCTGGGTTGGCAGAAGATAATCAACAAGTGGCTGCAAGCCGAAAAAACGTAATTAAAATAGCCTCAATTGTTGCTGGAGTTGGGTTGTTTACCCTGTTGGCAGGCTGGCAATATTATTACCAAAAGAATAGCCATGCAACAGAACAAGTGCTGGCTGAAAGTATTGCCTTTAACAAAATAAAACAGTCAGAAAGGATTGACCCTACGGGTAAGAAACTGCTGCCCTCACTAAATCATCTGGGTAAAGCCGCCATGGTCTATGCCGATTATGATGAGCAATGGCCTTTGGTAGGACAAATGGGTTTATACCAAGGGCGTATCATTGGCCCCAAAACCGTTAAAGCCTATCAAACCCAATTATCCAACCATTTCTTGCCTGAATTAGGCGCGGGTGTGGTTGAGTATATTAATGCATCACCAAAAGCCAGTAATGAAAAATTAATGGCATTGCGGGTGTATCGGATGATTGAAGATAAGGCGAATCGTCGTAACAAGATAGTCACCGACTGGATGGCTAATCTATGGCAG
>JBJPGG010000059.1:0-4789 GCA_048595505.1 Methylococcaceae bacterium | reverse complement strand
TAGCTGATAAATGTATTTTGACTTGATGGATTCTTAAGACTTGAATCTGCATAAACAAAAGATTCAACGACTAGTAAATTTGTCAGTCATCACCTAGGTCAAAACGTAATGTAATACAAAAAAACAATAAATAAATCACTACCAAGTATCACCGTATTGTTGCACTTTGATATCAGACAAGATTTCTTTGAATCAATATGTAGCAATAACACGACAAATATAGAGTCATATTATTTCACCTTTTATTTCAATTAGTTGAAAATTATTTTATATAAAATATAAGATTTTCTTTATGTAACTAAATTAATTGTTGTGAAGGGCAGCTTTCTGATGTCGGGCAATTGAGACACTAGCAGAGGTGTATAAGAATTTAATTCTGTAAATCTAACTTAAAATAATTATTAAGTAATTGTTTTAATAGAACTTTATTAGTTAAATATATAGCTGGTATATGAATTGCATTAATTAAAATTTTTGAGTTATCAGTATCGGTTTGTAACTAACAATATCGTTGATTAACTCAGGTACAAGTAGGTTGATTTTTACCTATTAAATTTAATTATTGAAGGACTTTATGACTATGAAATACACTCAGAAAAGAATGTGTAATGACATTAATTTTTTTATTCCATCTCAGTTAAAAGGCACTAGGGGTAGAAAATGAAGTTATTTTCACTTTTTAAAACAGATTGGGCTTGTATTTCGTTAATTCTTCTGTTTGCTGCCAATAGTTCAATTGCAGCCACCATTAACGTACCGGGTGATCAATCAACTATTGCTAGAGCAGTGAGTGCAGCTAAGTCTGGTGATGTGATTATTGTTGCCCCAGGAACTTATAAACAGAAAAGCAAAATTCTTATTGATAAAAAATTGACCATCAGCTCTAAATGGTATACCACTGGAGACACCAAGTATATTAATCAGACTATTCTAGATGGAATAGATGAAGGTAACACCTTGTTTGAAACTGAGTATCAAGAAGGTGTGGATGTTGAGATAAGCGGATTTACTATTAAAAGGTTTCGTTACCCAATTATCATTAATGATGCAGCTGTTATTCAACATAACTTTTTTACCAATAACGGTACAGATGCTATTAGTTTTGAAAGTACGGGTAATGGCTATGTCGGTTATAACATCATTGAAGATAGTGATGATGATGGTATTGATATCGATGGACGAGAGGGAAGTTATGTAATTGAGTTTAACACTATTCGTAATAGTGGTGATGATGGGATGGAAATCCGTTTATTAACGGGCTCTGCATCTAATATGACTTATGATATCCATGATAATATTTTCACTGGAAGTGATGAAGATGGAATTCAGTTAATTGATCACTCATCGGATGATAGCGGTAGAGTGTTTCATATATACAATAATATTTTAGCTAACAATGCCATGGCGGGTCTTGGGTCTATGTCTGACGGAGATACTATTGAGGATTATAACGGCGCCAATATGCTGGAAAGGGTAAATTTTTATAATAACACCGTTATCAATAATAAAGTCGGGGTGACTGGTGGTTATAATTTTATTGCATTGAATAATATTATTGCCAATAACAGTAAAACAGGGGTTAAACGGCTGAGAAAGAATTCAGTGATTGCTCACAGTATTTTTTACAATAACGGGACAAACATTCACACTGATACGATTACCGGTACTGGAAATATTCTGAATAAAAACCCTGGATATGATCCATTAACTTATCAACTATTGGTTGGTAGTCGAAGCATTGATAAAGGCGTTGCCTCATTTGAGTGGAAAGACGAGCTGGTCTTGGATCGAAATGCATCCGACTATGTTGGTTCAGCGCCAGACTTGGGGGGTAAAGAATTGGACAATGGAGCTAGTGTAGAAAACTTTGCACCTACAGTTAGTGCAGGAACTGATCAGCTGGTTCTTGAACCAAGTAATGAAATTATCCTTAAAGGTGTCATTAGCGATGATGGGTTACCACTATCATCGACTATAGCTAGTACTTGGAATCAAACAAGTGGACCAGATAGTGTTACTTTTGTAGATGCAAGTGATGTTACAACATCGGTATCCTTTCCTGAACATGGCAAATATCAATTAAGACTGACGGGTAATGACTCTGAATTGACAGCAAGTGATTCTATGGTTGTCCGTTTTGCTAAAGGCGGTAATGGAGATTCGCTTTCCATAGAAACACCGGGGACTACATTTTTTGAGGCAGAGGATTATGCTTATCTATATGGTACGGCAGAAGAGATTGCCGATGTAGACGCCTCTGATATTGTTGCTATTAAGGCGCAAGAAGGTTTCGGAGAACAAGCATTTACTGAATATACACTCACAGTGACTGATCAGGAAGTTACTTTTTATGTATGGGTTTTAGGTAAGGGGTTGGATAAAAATAGCGATTCAGTCTTTGTTTCTTTAGCAAATAGTCCAGAGGTAGAAGTCACATTACCCTCAAATAATAGTTTTGACTGGGTAAAAATGCCAGGTAGCTTTAATAGAACAGCTGGTAATTGGCCGTTGATTGTCCGCGCAGGTGAGTATGGCGTAGTTTGGGATAGATTAGTCTTTACGACTGACCCTGCTTTTGTACCGATTGTGAATAGACGACCTATAGTAAATGCCGGTGTGAACCAGACTATCAACTTGCCTAACACAATACGTCTTAATGGTTCAGTCAAAGATGATGGTCAGCCTACTGCAGCAGTATCGAGCACTTGGAATCAAATTAGTGGTCCTGGCGTTGTAACTTTTGATGACCCGAATTTAGAGAATTCTACAGTCGCTTTTACCAAAGCAGGTACTTATGTACTTGAACTGATGGGGAATGATGGTTTACTTCAGAGTTCTGACCGAGTGACAATTATAGTTAACCCGAAAGTGAATCAACAACCCAGTGTGAATGCTGGGGTGGATCAGAGTATTAGTTTTCCTAACGCAGTACTTCTTAGTGGTACTGTAACTGATGATGGCTTACCTAATGGAACATTGACTAGCCTTTGGAAGCAGCTGAGTGGCCCTGGAATTGTTACGTTTATAAATCCAAATACCAACAATACCAGTGCAACATTTAGTGAGGAAGGGACTTATATACTTGAATTAGTGGGGAATGACAGTTTACTGCAGAGTTCTGACGAGGTGACTATCAGGGTTAATTCAATTAGCAATATCTTCAATTCTTTAGACACTCGTATTTCATCTAGTACTGATGATGCGGAAGAGAAAATTATTTCCGGTTCTGTGGTGATAAATAGTACAGACCTCGAGTTGGTTGATGAAGGTAATATTGTCAATAATCAACTTGTTGGTTTACGTTTTAATAGTCTTTCTATTCCAGTAGGAGCGACCATTACACGTGCCTATATTCAGTTTCAGGCGGATGAGGTTGACTCGAAAGCTATATCCTTGAATATTTCAGGGGAAAATACAGATAACGCTTTGACGTTTAGTATGCTCAATGCAGATATATCAAACCGTACTCGTACCCAGTCATCTGTAACCTGGAGTCCTGAACCTTGGGTCACAGTTGGCGAGGCAGGGTCTGGTCAACAGTCTCCAGATATCAGTGCTGTTATTCAAGAGATAGTCGATCGTTCCGGTTGGTCATCGAATAATGCGTTGGCGATTATTATTTCTGGAAATGGAGAGCGGACGGCAGTCTCTTTTAATGGTAATGCTGCGGCAGCACCTTTGCTGCACATCGAGTATTCTGATGGAACTGCTGTAAATCAGCCACCTTCAGCAAGTAATGTGGTTATTACAGGTGATGCAAAAGTAAGCCAGCAATTAACCGGTACTTATACTTATCACGATGTGAATGCAGACCCGGAAGGTATCTCTGCCTATCAATGGTTACGTGATGGACTTTCAATTAATGGAGCAACATCGTTAGTCTATATGTTGACAGAAGCCGATCAAGGAACATTAATTAGTTTTGAAGTGAAACCAGTGGCGATTAGCGGGGTTTCATTTGGAGCACCCAAACAAAGTTCTGATATAGGGCGTGTTACTAAAGCAAACGGTGTTTCAATTTCAACCTCTCGAGTTTCATTAAAGACTGATGATGCAGAAGAATATGTATCATCAGGTATCGTAGTCGGTAGTACAGATCTTGAGTTAGTTGATGAAGGCAGTACTTTAAATAAGCATTTGGTAGGCCTACGTTTTAACAACTTATCAATTCCAGTAGGAGCCACTATTACTAATGCGTATATCCAGTTTCAAGCAGGGGAGGTAGATTCGAAACTTACATCTCTGGTCATCGAAGGGGAAAATACCGATAATGCAGTGACTTTTAGTTTCGTCAATGGAAATATTTCTAATCGTGATCGTACGGTGTCTTCAGTTGCCTGGAACCCAGCACCATGGCCAACAATTGGAGTAGCAGGATCTGAACAGCAAACTTCTGATATTAGCACAGTGGTTCAGGAGATTGTAAATCGAGTGGGCTGGACATCTGGGAATTCGTTGTCTATTATTATTTCAGGTAGTGGAGAACGCACAGCAGTAGCTTTTGAAGGGAACCCAGCAGCAGCCCCTAAGTTATTTGTAGAATATAACTAAAAGAAAGTCACTGCTCTCTGGTTTGCTCTATAACTACGTTGAAAATGCACTAGTAAATTGTGTGCTTTCACCTTGTTATCAAGCAAATCAGGGACAATCTAAATAGTGCTTGACCGACAAGTATTATTTACCTATAAATACAATGGTTTATGGTAAAATATGAGTTTAAAGATTACCTGGTGTTAAATTTAGAATTATTTAAAAAAGTGTACAAGCTATTGATATTAATAGACTGCGA
>JBJPGG010000058.1:0-15158 GCA_048595505.1 Methylococcaceae bacterium | reverse complement strand
TAAAACTAGGTCTCATTCACTTATAACTTATTGTTTTTAAATGATAACAGGGATATAAAATCAAGTATTAGCAAATGCTAATATTTTTGTAAATTAGTATTTGCTAATATTGATCCCTGATAAAAACTGGGAAACTTCAGTAGGAATAATTTAAAAGAAGTATCATTACAGAATCTGAACAACTTGGGAATAGTTGATTGAATTTTTACTGGCAATAATTTGTTATACTTTGATTTTAAAGTAATTTAATTGAAAGTCGGAGCTGTTTATCTGAAAGCCGAGATCAGGTGCTCTGAGGTTAGGTTGTGTGAGCGAAGTGATTCATGAGTGATTCAAAGAAATTCCATGTGGTGATGGAGGGATAAGTTTTGGTCAGATCATTGAGCAAGGGGCCGGGTAATTTTTTATGTAGCTTGGGTATGTATAAAATTATCAGAAATAACTGTATCAATTTCTAACTGAAATTGTAATATAGTCTATGTGCGTGCCAGTGGGTTTCTATAAGCTAAATTATCGTACCATGAAATTCTTAGGCGTAATCGCACAAAATATAATAACAATAATCAGGAGAAAACTATGGAAACAATTACTTATTGGATAGGTTTGATAGTAGTTTCATTACTGGCGATATACGTCGTTTTTTATGTTTTATATCTAATGATAAAACCTAGCGTTAATCCGAAAGATTGTAAAATACCAATGCCGGTACTCAGGCCAGTACCTATTCCAACGAAAAACCAGCCGACTCCAATACACAAATTAACCGTTTTTATTTTTGAAGTTAGAAAATGGGAAGTGGTTGAAAATTGGCATTACCAATATCAAGCATCTGGCGAGAACATTGAATTGTTTATTCCCAAAGGTTTTATTTTTGATGGCGCCTCGATTCCAAGACCTTTTTGGGCAATACTGAATCCTATTGGATTACTTCTTATTCAGGGGTTGTTGCATGACTATGCTTATAAATATCAACAGCTTTGGCAGGTTTCTGATGGACGTGCTACAGCGTATAAGAAAGACGCAGATAAAGAAGTCTGGGATACGCTATTTAAAAATGTTGGAAGAGAGGTCAATGGCTTTTTTCTAATAAACGGTATTGCCTGGGCGGCAGTGGCTTTAGGAGGGAGTGGTGCATGGAATGAACATAGAAAGGCGGGGTTACAAGCAGATAAGCCTGATATGAAAGATTAACTGCAGGGTTAAGATATTTTCATGCAGTCACAGTTACTAAAAAAATGTAACTGTGACTGTCCTGAGTCTAGCTTTAAATAAACAGCTGTTATTTGTCTTGCTGTTGTTCCATTTCTGTAACACGTTTTTCTAAATCTTCTAACTTAGAGCGTGTTTTAGCTAAAACAGCTTTTTGTACTTCAAATTCTTCGCGGGTTACCAGGTCTAATTTGCCTAAAGCACTTTGTAAAATAGCATGGAAGTTTTTTTCCATATCTTCTTTCAGGCTACTCAAACCTGGAGGAATTGCATCTGCTAGGCGGTTGGTAATATCATCAATTGATTTTGCGTCAAACATGGGAATCTCTTTAATTATGGTTGAAATATCCTTATTTTAGCATAGGTTGGTGTTGTCAAAAGTGACATAGGGATATACATTTTGGAATTACAAGAAATAGTGTGGAGAAAATAATGAAAGCAGGCATGATTGGCTTAGGTGCTATGGGTATTGGAATGGCAAATAATATCGCTAAAGCGGGGTTGTTAAGGGCTGTTTACAACAGGACAGAAAGTAAAGCCAATGCTGTGGCGGCAGAATTAAAGGTAAAACATTTTTTGTTCCCGCAACAATTAGCAGAACAGGTTGATATAGTATTGATTTGTGTATCCGCTGATGAGGATGTTTTGCAAATGGTGGCTGCTGTTGCAGAAACTATTAAACCAGGGTCTATTGTGGTTGATATGTCGACAGTAAGCAGCGAAACAGCTATTAAAGCGGCTGAAATTCTGTCAGCAAAACAGGTCAGTTTTTTGGATGCACCGGTTTCTGGCGGTGTGGAAGGTGCCAAAAATGGAACATTGGCTATGATGGTGGGGGGTGATGAAAGTGCTTTACAAACAGCCCGTCCTGTATTGGAGGTAATGTCTACACGGATTGTTTATATGGGGGAAACTGGCTCAGGCCAAGCGACTAAGGCTGTTAACCAGATAATGGCAGCAGGTATTAATCAGGCGGTAACGGAAGCCCTTGCTTTTGGTCAAGCGCAGGGGTTGGCTATGGATAAGGTGATTGATGTTGTTTCAAGTGGCGCTGCGAGTAACTGGTTTCTACAGCATAGAGGTGCAACTATGGCCAAGGGAACTTTTGAGCCAGGGTTTAAACTGGCTTTACATCATAAGGATTTAAAAATTTGTCAAAAGATGGCGCAACAGTCAGAGCTATCAACTAACTTGTTGGATAAAACTTTGCTGGATTATGCAGAGCTGATGCAGCAAGGTTATGGTAATGAAGATATCTCTGCGTTATATCGCCTTAAATTAAAGTAGGGGGAGCTCTGCATGATAAATCTGAGGGCGGACGATGTTTTGTGATTTAAATGATCCCTTTTTCAATCACGGGTATGACCCAGTAATTGATACCAGAACCTGAAAATTCAGTTTTTAGATGATCGAGTAGAGCCGTTAAATCTTGCTTTGCAATATACATTTGAAAACGAATTTTTCGTTGCCGGCCTGTAACTTGTTCCGTAGCAGATAACCCTTCATTTAAATGGTCATGTGCGCTGACAGGTAAACTACTAAAACCATGCTCTGTTTCAAAGCCTAATAGGCTATCAACAATGGCGCCTTCGATGCTGGGTGGCACATTTAAGGTAATTAAAAATTCATATTTATTCATGGCTTATCTCCTGCTTTTTGTCTGCGTTAAATAGCTGATACAGAATGGGTAGTAAAATTAGCGTTAAAAAGGTTGAAGAGACTAGCCCGCCGATCACTACAATGGCCAATGGTTTTTGAATCTCTGACCCTGGTCCAGTTGCAAATAATAAAGGAATTAAGCCGAAAGCAGCGGTGCTGGCGGTCATTAATACTGGGCGTAAGCGTCGCATTGAGCCTGTGATGACTACTTGAGCTAATTCCATTCCCCTTGCATGGAGTTGATTGAAGTAACTAACCATGACCACTCCGTTTAAAACGGCGATACCTAATAAGGCAATAAAACCAACCGATGCAGGGACTGATAAGTATTCCCCTGAAATCCATAGTGCAAATACACCGCCAACCATCGCTAAAGGGATATTAGATAATACTAAGCTGGCTTGCTTGATTGAACCAAATGTTGAAAACAGAAGTAGGAATATAAGCCCTAATGACACAGGAACAACCAGAGCTAATCGATTGGCTGCACGTTGCTGATTTTCAAATTGTCCGCCAAATTCCACATAATAACCGGTGGGAAGGTTAACTTGTTCAGCTACAATCTTTCGAGCCTCTTCAACAAATCCTACTAAATCACGATTTTCTACATTACTCTGAATTACCACAAAACGTTGGCCTCTTTCTCTGTCTATAGAGACAACACCCTCAACCCGTTCAAGTTTTGCGATCGAGGTAATGGGCACATGTCCACCATTTGGTAAAGTGATTTGTAAGTTCTCGAAGTTAGAGGTGTTGCTGAAACCGCGTAAAATTAAAGGTGTACGTTTCATTCCTTCCTGGATGATACCTATATTTAAACCTTCAATTTGAGCGCGCAACATGGTTTCAATGCTATCGATATTTAATCCCCAGCGGCCTGCAGCTTGGCGATCTATAGTCAATTGCAAGAACATCATGCCTTCATTTTCACTGGCAAAAACATCGGTTGCGCCGGGGATAGTTTTTAATGCGCTTTCAATTTCTTTTGCTTTGCTATTTAATTCATTTAAATCAGAACCAAATAGTTTTACCGCAACATCTCCACGGGTTCCGGTTAGCATTTCTGAAACTCGCATTTCAATTGGTTGAGTAAAGCCAAAGGCAATTCCGGGGGTTTGTGCCATTACTTTGCGGATTTCTTCAATTAGCTCATCTTTACTTTGCATGCGCCATTGATCTTTAGGTTTTAAAATTAGAAAGGTGTCGGTATCATTCAAACTCATTGGGTCTAACCCCAATTCATCAGTACCTACTCGTGATACGACATTAACTATCTCAGGAATGTTTTTAAGCAGGTTTTTTTGCACCTGAATATCTAATTCTATGGTTTGCTCAAGAGTGATTGATGGTAATTTTTCCAACTGTACAATAATGTCCCCCTCATCTAGTGTTGGCATAAAAGTGCTACCAATTTGAGTAAAAACTATCATTGTGACAAGCAACAGTCCTGCCGCTGAAATAAATACTTTTTTCGTATTTTCTAAGCTCCAGATTAAAGTGGGTCGATAAAGTTTTTGCAATTGTCGAGGAAGCCAGGGCTCTTCATCTGAAACTTGTTTTAATAAATATGAAGCAATTACAGGTATTACAGTGAGTGATAATAAAAGTGAACCTGTCAAGGCAAACACAATGGTAAGTGCAACAGGCGTAAACAGCTTGCCTTCTAAACCTTGTAGTGTGAGTAATGGTAAGAATACGATAATGATAATTAGGCTACCCGAGGCTACTGGGAGTGCAACTTCTTTGGTCGCCCTGTAAATAATATGTATGCGTGGTAAGCGCTGTGCTTTTTGCTTGTCGGTTAAATGAGTAATGATATTTTCTACCACTACAATTGCACTATCGACTAGCATTCCAATGGCAATAACAAGCCCTCCTAAACTCATTAGATTGGCAGACATATCCATACTTTTCATCAGTATAAATGTCACCATGACGGCCATAGGTAAAATGAAAGCCACAGTCAACGCAGCTCTTAAGTTACCTAGAAATAAAATCAGTAAAATAACGACTAATACGATGGCCTCTAGTAAAGATTTTGAAACAGTATTGATGGCTTTATCAACCAGTTTTCCTCTATTGTAAAAGACATTTATTTTTACACCTTTGGGAAATCCTTGACTGATTTCAGCTAATTTTTTTTCTATTTTAATAACTGTTTGCCTTGCATTAGCCCCCCGTAGACTTAATACTAGGCCTGTAACGGCTTCACCTTTACCATCTTTAGTGACTGCACCGTAACGTGTTAACGAGCCAATCTTTATATCAGCTACATCGCCCACTGTAATGGGTGAATCATGACTTGGGTCAACTACAATAGACGAAATATCAGCTAATGATCTTATGCGTCCCTCTACTCGAACGATTAATGCCTCTTCACCTTCTGTCATACGACCTGCGCCGTCATTGCGGTTATTGCTTTTTAAGGCTTCAATCAGTTGGTCTATGCCTATATTTCTGGCTGACATACGAGTGTTGTCAGGGGAGACTTCAAAACTGCGAACCAAACCACCCAAAGCATTGACATCGGCAACACCAGGAACTGTTCGTAATGCAGGTCGAATGACCCAGTCTAATAAGCTTCGGCGCTCCATCAGTGTTAAATTGCCACCTTCTATGGCAAACATAAACATTTCGCCAAGAGGTGTGGTCATGGGGGCTATGCCTCCTTCAATCCCTTCTGGCAAATCACCCCATAAGGCATTAAGACGTTCAGCAACTTGTTGACGTGCCCAGAAAATATCAGTGCCTTCTTCAAAATCTACAGTAATGTCGGTTAAAGCATATTTTGCTAAAGATCTCAGTATGGTTTGGTGTGGAATACCCAGTAATTCAACTTCGATGGGGGCTGTGATACTGGCTTCAACCTCTTCGGGTGTCATGCCATTCGCCTTGACGATAATTTTCACCTGAGTAGGAGAAACCTCTGGGAAAGCATCGATAGGAATGTTTATAGCGGCATAATAGCCTGCCCCGGATAACAGCAAAACCATTAACATAGTGAGTATCCGCTGAGATAGGGCAAAGCGGATTAGGTTAGCCATTATTGGTCTCTCCCTAAGCCGAACCAGTTGGCTTTTAGAGCCACTGCCCCACGAATAGCAATTTCAGCTGATTTTTTTAAATCATCATTGCCTGTAATCACAGAGCTATTTTGTTGTTTTCCTATGACTTTGACAGGGCTGACTATAAATCCTGTTGACTGACGAATAAATAGATAAGAGCTGCCTTCACTTTGCGCAATAGCAGCATTTGGAACTATAAAAGCGGGTTTGTTGCTGCTTTGTATGATTTGTGAATTAACATTTTGACCTGCTCTCAGGCTAGCTTGCTGACCATTGATTATAGCTCTGGCAAGTATCGTTTGATTTTTAGCATTAACACTTTGGCCTAACAGGGTGATTGTTGCAGTAATATCGGTGTTTTCTATCAGTACTTTATCACCCACTTTAATACTGTTCATGCGCTCTTGAGGGATATTGATTTCCAGCCACAATTGTTCAAGATTGGCGATGCGGTATAAAGGTGCCAGAATATTCAGTCGTTCACCGGCTATAACCATGCGATCTAAAACCACGCCTTTAATGGGTGAGTACAAATTTAGCTGGCTAGTTAAGCGATGTGTAGTCGTCAGTTTTTTTATGTCCTTTGCAGATATACCAGCGATTTCCAGCAATTGCTTGGCTTCGTTAGCCTCAGCCAAAAAAGAGTTATATCGACTTCGGCTTTCCTGCCAGCGGCGATCAGAAATGACACCTTCTTGTAATAGTTTTTTATCGCGTTGGTAACTGGCCCAGGCAAGTGACTTTTCACTGTTAGCTTTAAGGTACTGACGCTGTAGGGATAATAATTCAGGGCTGTTGAGATGAGCCAGGATCTGGTTTTTTTCTACGGTATCACCGGTCGTCACATTGAGTTTAGTAATTAATCCAGCCTGTGCAGCGCTAACGATATATTCCTGACTAGGGGGAATAACAACTTTGGCAGGTGCATACAATAATGGGATTTGTTTAATAGGCTTTAACTTGCCTATTTTTACTCCCAGATTATACAATTGGACTTGGGTTAATTTTATTTCATTGTTGCTGGCAATGGCGTTGCTGCAGTGTAATAAAAGAAAGACAATTATAGTTTTGTTCATGGCAGTACTCCAACAGCCTGATTATACAGTGCAATATTTTTTTGCAGCATGACTTCACGTTCTTTAGTATGGCGAATAGCATGGTGGGAACGAGCCTGGATTTTTAATAAATCCAGTAAATTTATTTCACCTGAAGAAAAACTGAGCTGTGTCATTTTTAAATGAGCTTTTGCAATCTGTTTTAATTCATTGGCGATTTTTAATTCGGTCCGGGTGACTTGCAAAGCATGTTTAGCTTCGTGGTGTTGTGTTTCCAAATTACGAAAAAGATGTGCTCTTTGTGCCAGTGTTTCGGTGAGTTCCAGGTTAGATGTTGCAATTTCAGTCGCTAGGTGTGCACTTCCCCCAAAAGGAATGGAAATTTCTACACTCATGCTTTCAATGTCATCATCTTGTTCATCGCCTTTTTCACTTTTGCCCCCCAAAATAAAACTGCTTTGACCTGACCCCGCTGATTTAACCCACTTAAGTTCTGCTTGCTTGCGGTGTACTGCAGCATTTATAGCGGATAGTATTGGATGGTCTTCAGGGATTTCTAGTAGTGGGCTGAGTTGTTCTTGAAAGTTGGCAGGGATTTTAGTCATCTGAGTCAGACTCATATAGCTTTTACGAACATGCATTAATTCCGCTTCTGCCTGGGTTAATAATGAAAGTTTTTCTAAATGGTTACTTTGCGCGAGTAAAAAATCTGAGCGAGGTAAGTCGCCTAATTCGACTCTACGTTCAATTTTGTCGCGTAGCTTTGCAGATATGTTCAGAATAGACAGGGCATGTTGATGGCGAATACTTTCCAGCTCGATGTTCCATAAAGCCGTTCTTACTAGTTTTGCGACTTTCAGTTTTATTACAGAGGACTGTTTTTCTGCCAAATTACGGGCTTGTTCAGCAACAGCCTGACCTGCGTCACGCTGCCCCCAGTTCCATAAGGGTAATTCCAGTTCGGCTTCAATTTCTCTGGAACCTATGTCGTCTCCCGGTAGATCATCCTGATAGCGCATGGCAATACTCGGTGCACCAGCAAACCAGCTGTTGCCTCTTTGTTGTAAAGCATCTGCTTCCTGTTTAAGAGCGGAATCGATCAGATGATCTGGAAATTTTTCCAGGGTTAAGGATATGACTTGTGACAAGGTTAATGTTTTGTCGCTCTGAATGCGGTCATGATGGTCAACGACCGCACTTTCGTGAGCAAAAGTTACCGATGTTGATAATAAAAATATAAACCATTGTATATGTCTAATAATAGACATGGTGAAACTCCAGGTTGAGGTTGTTTACAAATAAAAAATGAATTGAGTGCCCTCTCAGCATCGAAGTAAATTGATTCTAGGCTACAATCATTTACATACGGTTGAGTTCTGATCAATAACTATTAAAAGTTTGATCTTTGAATTTTAAGGCTTTATATAATGATGGGGGTGCGCGAACAGGCAACAGGGTGTACGTTCTTGCCGGTATTTCTATTTGTTGTTGGCTGTGTTGAATGATAGAGCGATTTACAACAAGTTTGTTGCAAAGAGTGTTCGCTGGCAAATAATACGCTGCCGTGTTATCAGTAAAAACTTTTTTATGCTTAATAGCAGAGCCAACACTGATTATTGAACAGCTATCTGTACATGGGTCTGTTAAGGCTTGGAAAGCATGTGAATCACTGGTCAAATGGAAATGCTCAAGACCAGGAAGATGGAGGTTTTGACTGCCATGTTCTTCACCTGTATGAGCATGTACTAGCGGTGCAACGAATTGCAGTAATGCTAGAAAAATGATCAAAAATTTTGTGGGTGATAAAAACATTTATGAAATGATATGTTGGTAGAGAACGTGACGGGGGTATAATTGTAGCTATAAATATTAGGAAATACTACTATTTTGATAAGAGTTTAACAAATTTAGACAAGAATTTATGAAAAAAATAACAGGATTTTTAGCAACGGTACTGATTGGCTTTACCTTAATACTCGCCGGTATTCCTGAAGTAGAAGCTAAACGCTTTGGCGGTGCTCGTTCTTTTGGTGGTAAATCTTCTTATGGTTCTCTTTTTCGTAAGAAGTCAACCGCATCTAAGCCAGCACGTTCAGCAAGTCAGAAGAAAGCTTACAATCAAAACCAGACGGCCAGGCAAGGTATGAGTCGGCGCGGTGGGTTAATGGGAATGTTGGGCGGTTTGGCTTTGGGTGGCCTGTTAGGGGCAATGTTCTTTGGCGGCGCATTTGAAGGCCTTAACTTTATGGACATTTTGATGTTTGGTGGGGTGGCCTATCTGTTATATAAGTTATTTGCTGCTAGAGCAGGTGCTAGACCACAGCCATCTTATGGCAGAGAGAACTATAGTTCGCGACAGAATGGTATTTCGAAGAATCAACAGCAATATAAACCACAACCATTTTCCTCAGCATCTCAACGAAATTCTACAGCTTTTGAAACAGACATTATGTTTGATAAAAATAAAAAACAGTCAGCTGCTGATCAGCCTGAGGTACCTGAAGAGCAATATGATGCAGATTTTGAAGAAGATATTGTACCTTCAGGTTTTGATGAAGCTGATTTTCTTGCCGGGGCAACAGGTGCCTTTAAAGATTTGCAAAAGGCATGGGATAATCATGAACTAGCTGAAATTAGAGGATTAACTACAGACAAAGTCTTTGCAGAAATTCAACAGCAATTAAAAGATTCTACTGAAAATAATCATACGGATGTGTTAAAAGTCGATGCTGAATTATTGAGTGTAAGAGAAATAGGCTCAGAATTGGAAGCGGTGGTCTTGTTTGATGCGGTCATTAGAGAAGATCGAGACAGTCAGGGTGAAGAAATAACAGAAGTCTGGCATTTTATAAAATCTAAAAACAGCTTGCAGCCTAAATGGTATCTTGATGGTATTCAGCAGATGGAACAATAAAGAAACGTGGAAGCTGAAAGCGAAAAAATAAAACACAGATATAATCGTATCGCGCCTTTCTTTGATGCTCTTGAGGGCGTTTTAGAAGGGCTCTTTTTTAAACTATGGCGTAAAACATTATGGGATAAAGTTCAGGGTGAGCATGTTCTTGAAGTGGGTGTGGGTACGGGAAAAAACTTTTCATTTTACCCGCAAGATATTCAAATAACAGCGCTGGATTTTAGTGAAAAAATGCTGGAACGGGCAAAAGTAAAACAGAGGCGTAATGATATTCACGTTAATCTTGAACTTATGGATATACAGTCTTTATGTTATGCAGATAATAGTTTTGATACGGTGATAGCAACCTTTGTTTTTTGTTCTGTGCCTCAACCAGTTAAAGGATTACAAGAGTTATACAGGGTTTGTAAGCCAGGTGGGCAGGTTTTGTTGTTGGAGCACGTGCTAAGCTCTAAACCGCTCATGGCTAAAATAATGCACTTAATCAATCCAATCGTAGCGACTGTTTTTGGCGCAAATATTAATAGACAAACGGTTAAAAGCGTTCAGGGGTGTGGATTTGAAAAAGTGCTTTTGGACCCAGTCAGTAGCGACATGGTAAAGTTGATTCAGGCAATAAAATAGCGTCAATTCACATTGATATAAAGGACTAATTTTTTACTATTTTAGGAGTATAGGAACTTTCACCTATTTTAGTAAAATAGTGTTCCATTAAAGGGTTGTTGATCGTTTGGTGTGAGGATGAGGTGTTTAAGTTTTGTTCTGCTACATAAGTTTGATGATTAGCATTATCAACTAAGATGGTATACCAGGGTTGTTTTTTTGATGGTCGGCTATGAGCGACATTTTCGTACCATTCATCAGTACCTGAGAACTGAAAGTCAACGTCAACAATAATGCCTCTATAATTAAATAGTTTATGGCGTATTATTTGACCAATAGAAAAATTAGTTTTTTGCATACCCTGTCTGTTTCTTGTTTCAGGTGATACTCAATAACTATAGTTGGTAATTGGTAAAATTCTATAAATTAATAGTAAATTTACCGTATCATTCAATGCTAACG
Source organism: Methylococcaceae bacterium (assembly GCA_048595505.1). Classification (GTDB taxonomy): domain Bacteria; phylum Pseudomonadota; class Gammaproteobacteria; order Methylococcales; family Methylomonadaceae; genus QPIN01. The sequence goes on along the minus strand of JBJPGG010000058.1, from coordinate 4,191 downwards.
GTAGTAAAATAGAATTAATTGAAAAACTTAGTTACGCATGTGAAACCACAATTAAATAATTTAGTTCAAACCCGCATTCCTACTGCGCACGGTGAATTTACTTTGCATTATTACAGCAATACCCTTGATGATAAGGAACATATTGCTTTTGTTAAAGGAAATGTTACCAACAAACAAGGTATTCCCGTTCGTATTCACTCTGAGTGTTTTACTGGCGATGTTCTAGGCTCTCGTCGTTGCGATTGTGGTGAACAGCTTGATATGGCTTTGCATTTGATAGATGAAGCGGGTTGTGGAATTTTGATTTATTTACGCCAGGAAGGTAGGGGAATAGGTCTGTTAAAAAAACTGCAAGCCTATAATCTCCAGGATGATGGTATGGATACCGTCGATGCAAATATTCATTTAGGACACCTTGCAGATGAGAGGGTATATGATCTAGCAGCGCTTATGCTGGAAGATTTAAATGTTAAGTCTGTTGCTTTAATTACCAATAACCCGAATAAAATAGAAGAGTTAGGCAAGTTAGGTGTGCAAGTTGACCGTCGCATAGCGATAGAAACCAATGTGCATGGTGATAATCAAGACTATTTGAAAACCAAAGTTGAAAAAATGAGCCATATGATGTCAATGTCTGATAATGAACCTGAGTCTTAGTCCTGCTCCTGCTCAAGACCTACTAAGATACTACCCCTTACTTTTGGGCTGTGCTCAAAACCCGCATGTGAATCTAGAATGTGTTGAACATTTAAGTGATAGATTTAGCCAAAACCCCTGTGAAATTTGTTAGTTCGCCCATGACTGAACATTTAAAAGTACCAACTACGTCTTTAAAACTAAATATTGATTCAGATAGTTTAACTATTCCTGAACTATCCAGGCGGCTTGATACGATTCTAGGTCAACCCAGAGCTCAATCCGCTTTGGAGTTTGGTGTGGCGATGAAAGCCCCTGGTTATAATATTTTTGTGATGGGATTTCCAGGGACAGGGCGCTTATCAATGATTACAAGTTATTTAGCACATACTGCTGAAAAGCAAGAGGCACCACCAGCTTATGCTTATGTTGATAATTTCGATAATGCTAGGGAACCGATTTCAATTCAACTTCAGGCTGGGCAAGGACAGAAATTTACTAAAGATATAGAGCAATTAATTGATAACTTATTAGCAACTTTTCCTTCTGCATTCGAAAGTCCAGCTTATCAACAGAAAAAATCAGCAATAGAACGCAAATTTAATCAGCAATATAATGCAGCCATTGACTTGGTTGATAAGAAAGCTGAAGCAATGAGTGTCGCTCTTTTTAGAGACACTGATACCATTACTTTTTTGCCCATCAGAGATAATAAAGCATTGGATGAAGACCAGTTTACTATGCTGCCTCAACCGGAGAGAGAGGCCTTCCACAAACATACTGAAGAACTGGAGGACTATTTGGGCCGTGTTTTACTCGAGTTGCCAATGTGGCGTCGAACTATGGTTGACGAAAGTAGATGCCTTGATACTGATACCATTGGTCTGGCAATTGATCCATTGTTTGAAGAGTTGATTCAAAATTATCAAAATACGGATGATGTTATTACTTATCTGACAGAGTTTAAAAAAGATGTAGTTGAAACAATTACTGATTTTTTAAAGCCATCACGTACTCAAGAGATTAAAGATAACACCACCAAGCGGCTGATATTGACAGAACAATACTTGCCTAACATCCTAGTTGATTACAAACAAGAGCATGGTGCCCCCGTTATTTATGAATCACACCCTACCTATCAGAATTTATTCGGCCGTATAGAATATATGAGTGACCAAGGTGCTTTGATCACGACTTATCGCCGTATTTGTTCAGGTGCTTTGCATAAAGCCAACGGTGGCTATTTGATTCTGGATGCTGAAAAAATTCTGACCTATCCTTTTGTTTGGGAAGGATTAAAACGTGCATTGAAAGCGGGGAAAATAGAAATAGAGTCTCCCTATTCAGAATTTGGGGTGAACACGATTACCTTAAAACCGGAAGTAATACCGCTTAATGTAAAAGTGATACTTGTCGGGCCTAGGGACATTTATTATCTACTGGAAGACATGGATAGTGAATTTAATGAGATGTTTCGGGTGTTGTCCGATTTTGATAATCATATCAAATTAACTGAAGATTCAGTCCAACAGTTTGTTACATTGATGGTTAAACAGGCCGCAGACTCAGGTGCCCTGCCATTAACAAAATCGGCTATAGCTCGTTTGATAGAGCATAGTTGTCGAATTTCAGAAAATCAACATCGATTATCAGCGCGTATCAATGATTCTTTGGAGATTATTGGTGAAGCTCATTTGTTATGTTCAGGTGCAGGAGTGACTGAAATTGACAAGTCTCAGGTGGAACGTGCTTTAGCTGCCAAAGAAGCGCGTAGCGGACGAATCGCAGAAGAGATTCTTGAAGAAATGATCGATGGTACGATTTTGATTGATACGGAAGGGGAAGCGATAGGGAAAGTTAATGGCTTAACCGTTATGGAGGTAGGTGGCAGTAGCTTTGGGGCACCTGCTCGAATAACGACTACGGTGTACCCTGGTTCTCGAGGTATAGTCGATATTGAAAGAGAAGCTGAACTTGGTCAGGCGATACATTCTAAAGGTGTGTTGATATTGACTGGATACTTAGGTAATAGTTATGCGCAGGAATTTCCCCTAGCGATATCAGCCAGTATTGCTTTGGAGCAATCCTATGGTTATGTTGATGGGGATAGTGCGTCATTGGCTGAGCTATGTTGTTTGATTTCTGCTTTGACTAGCACACCAATTAAACAATGTTTTGCGATCACAGGGTCTATCAACCAGTATGGCGAAGTGCAAGCCATTGGCGGCGTAAATGAGAAAATTGAAGGGTTTTTTAAATTGTGTCAGGCTAGAGGTTTGAATGGTCAGCACGGGGCTATTATTCCTGTTTCAAATAAGCGTAACCTGATGCTTAAGCAAGAAGTGATAGATGCGGTTGAGCAGGGGTTGTTTAATATTTATGCGGTGTCAAATGTAAATGAAACAATAGAAATTTTAATGGCACAAACGGCAGGTTGTCTAGATGGGCAAGGTAGTTATCCTGAAGGAACTATCAACTTTAAAGTAGTCTCTCGATTAAAAGAAATTTCAGATTTGGCATCTGATGGAGAAGATGACTAGTTTGGTTAGATGAGTACTGTAGGGCAGGCTTTAGTCCACAATTTCTGATATTACCTTGTTGTTTATAGGGGGAGCAGACTTGTCAAATGTTGCGGGCTAAAGTTTACTCTACCAAAAATCTACCCATTAAACTAAACTTGCGACACTATTAGGTATATGTTCTCTTTTTATAGGAAAAAGCAAATAGAATAATGAGGCCTATACCTAGACGGTAGATGGTGGTTGGAAACAGTACGGGAGAATCATCTTGGCTGTTGTCGTTAAGAAAGTGATTTTTCTGAGAACATATACCAAAGTTTCTTAAACTATGAGAGACCGATGAGTTGATAAGTAAGGCCTTTATATAGGTGTTGTTGGGTATGGAAAACTTAATATGTGCATCGACGAACAGGTTGTTTTCACTGGTATTTAGTAGATAAGGTTCTTTAATTATCGTTGGTGAAATGAAGGGCGTTGGATTACTGAAAAAACCGTTAAATTGATATATCCAGAATGCTGGGTCAGCAGATGGTTTAATAACATCAAGAAATGAAATAGACAAACTATCAGAGGTATTTAAAGAATTTTCGAAGGAAATTTTGTTGCTATTATATGAAGTGTAATTAGTCGGTATTGCAGAAAAACCAGTGGTATAAGTGTTGGTGTCTCGAACGAGTTTTAAGTCGTGAAGCGAAGGTTTAACTCCATAGTTTGTGTTAACAGTTGCAAGATTGCTTATTAACTCCGATAACAACAATAAAACTAAGATAAATAATTTAACAGTCATAAGCTATGCTTAATTCAGACAGTTTTGTACTGTTGAATTTTTGCTCCTCCTGTAGGTTTATTAATTGTTTTTCTATAAATTTCTTTATTGAAAAAAGTCTAGTTAAAGATTGTAAATTATTTTTTCTGGAATTTGTACTGTACCCGAGTACAGGTTGGTGATTTTTTCGCCAAAAAATGAATAGCATATTTTTCTGGACTATCAGCTTGCGAATTATAGGTTGTTATTTGGTGAATAAAAAACCATTTT
>JBJPGG010000057.1:0-22072 GCA_048595505.1 Methylococcaceae bacterium | reverse complement strand
GGGTTTTGAAATGATTTTATTCAGCTTTTCTTTTTCTTCTTCTGTCAAAATAAGTATTATTTTCGTTCTTTTTAGCTTATTTTACAGAAGATGCTTATTCCATCATAGGTGTCACAGACTTACGGTTTTCTGTACTAGGTTAATTTACTAAAGAGAGGAGAGCCAATATTTCATCTCTATCTTGTTTCTGACTGCTTTCATGTCCCCTATAGCAGATGCTAAAGAACAGGATGAACAAATTGACTTTCTTGATCCATATATAATTTCAACAGGGCTTACTTCAGAGGCTTTTTTTGCCGGCAAATAACCTGCAACACTAGGCAAAAAAAAACCAGCTACAAAGCTGGCTTAATTCTCAGAAAGATAATATTTTCAGTAACTTGGATGGTGGGTCGTGAGCGATTCGAACGCTCGACCATCGCATTAAAAGTGCGGTGCTCTACCGACTGAGCTAACGACCCAACAAAGATTAACTATTATAAGGTTTTTTTCAGACTTGGCAAGTACTTTTTTAAAAATACTTATCTATTGATAAAAAATCAATTAAACTGCTATTCCAACTTGTAATGATTCAAACCAATCTAAAAATCGTTTTACGTCATCGCCTTTAAACATTCTTCCATGTTGTGGCACTAATAAATCAATTTCTAATTCTCTTACTCTTTCAATCCAGACTCTTTTTGCCTGATTGGAAGGCATCCAGCGTTGATGAAAAAACCGCATGTTCTCTACATGCGCATCAAAGTTATCAACAAACATGGGTGCACCTGGCGCTTCCAACGCAGCACCAATATCACCAGACATTAAAATTTTTGCCTGAGGGTCGTAAATATTAAAGTTGGCTGAAGAATGCATATAATGTGCAGGAATGACTTGTAGCTCTACATCCCCTAAATCTATAACACCGCCAGCATCATCAATAGCAGCATACTCGAGGCTTTCACAACCAAAATGCCTTAAAAAACCTTCCCATAATGCTGAAGCATGTAGCTTTGCATCAGGCAAGGCCTGGTCCCATAAACCTAGTGACGAAATAATATCCGGGTCTTGATGTGATGCAAATAAATCTGTAATTTGATCAACGGGCGCATAATGTAATACTGCCGCCAACATAGGCGCAAACAATTCAACACCACCAGGATCAATTAACAAACAACGATTTGCTGTTCTTACCATATACTGATTGGTATCGATTATTTTCTCTGGCTTATTTACATCCCGACCAAACATAACCCACTGGTATGATCCTTCGTAAATATTGGTCATTTTCATTTAATACAAGCCCCTTTAGTAAATTATAGGATTTAAACTGATATGTATTTATTCAACTAGGTCAACTATAGATAAGGCGCTTCGACATCTTTGTACATTTTCATGAATAACCTGAGCTGCATTATCAACACTTTCAGCAACTGCTTGTAAACTTTGTAAGTATTCCCCTGCTTGAGATGCTTCAATGCGTGAATTTGCGGCTATAACACGTGCAGCTCTCGCTGGATGCATAACCTCACCTAACTGGTCTAGCAATTGCACCACGCTAGTTTTAAAATCTCGCCTACTCTGTATCATTCGACTATGAGCATTGCTTAGAGGCACGTCTAAGGAGTCAGCATAATCGGCACCTTTTGACTGCACTGCAACTAACTCAAACTTATTATATGCATTAACCATCCTATGTTCGTTAACTGTCAATTGATACAGCATTAACGCATGCTCATTGATTGCTTTAACCAGCGCTATTGTTTCTTTGGCTAATTCATTAATAAAATCAGTAATAGGCTGAAATCCTTTTGCCTTTTCACCCGCCCTAAAAGCGATTGCTTTTGCATTTGCAGCGGCCAATGATATTTCTTTAGCAACATCCATGACTGCACTCAATTCAGCGGCAATAGATGCAACAGCAACAAACTGTGACTTTGTTTGAACAATACTCATTTTTCAGTTCACTAAGTAAATTCGAAAGTTTATGTTATTAGCTTAGAACAAAATGAAGTTTATCCTAGCTATAATCAAAAAAATACTGCAATGAACTTAATAAACTTATTGATAGCTGGTGGGGTCTTCAACTTGTGCTTCTTTAAATCCAGCACGCCTTAACCTGCAGGCGTCACAAACACCACAAGCCTGACCAGCCTTATCAGCAGCATAGCATGAAACCGTCTGCGCATAGTCAACGCCTAAACCGGTTCCTTGTTTAATAATTTCAGCTTTTGTTAATTTTATCAACGGAGCATGTATTTTAATTTCAGTACCTTCAACTCCGGCCTTTGTCGCTAGATTGGCCAATACTTGAAATGCTTCAATAAATTCAGGCCTACAGTCCGGGTAGCCCGAATAATCAACTGCATTAACACCGATATAAATATCATGTAAATTCAACACTTCAGCCCATCCTAAAGCAAAGGACAAAAAAACTGTGTTTCTAGCCGGCACATAAGTAACAGGTATACCCAGCTGTGGACTATCAGGTATTGCGATATGATCATCTGTTAATGCAGACCCACCTATAGCTCCTAATCCTAGATTAATAATTTTGTGTGATGCAACTTGATAGTACTTTGCGATATCTGCTGCTGCATTTAATTCGGCATTATGCTTCTGCCCGTAATCAAAGCTTAATGCATAACATTGATAGCCTTGTTTTTTGACTTGAGCCAATACAGTAATAGAATCTAATCCACCTGACAACAGGATGATTGCTTTTTTTGACATGCTATTATTACTATTTTAGTTACTTCCCTTCAGCATCATCCCAAAGGTATTTATGAAGTTGAATTTGAAATCTAACGGGCAGATTGTCCTGAATAATATATTCAGCCAGGTTGGTCGGATTCATTTCCCCCATCACTGGTGAAAACAGCACTTCACAGCGCTCTGACAACGCATATTTATCCATTATTAATTTTGACCAGACATAGTCTTCAGCATCAGCAATCACAAATTTAACCTGATCTTTTTCTGTTAAATATTCAATATTTTGATATAGGTTTTTGTCTATTTCATCAGACGCTGGTGTTTTTAAATCCATCACCTTTACCACCCGCTTATCAACAGCAGAAATATCCATTGCCCCACTGGTTTCTAATGAAACAATATAGCCTTTATCCAACAACCTAACCATTAACTCATGAGCTGCAGATTGCGCTAAAGGCTCGCCCCCTGTAACGGTGACATACCGGGCTTGATATTGTTCAACCTGATCAATAATTTCTGTTAATGTTTGCTTCTGTCCGCCCGTAAAAGCATAGGCAGTATCACAATAAGAACATCTTAAAGGACAACCCGTTAAGCGCACAAATACCGTAGGCAACCCTACTGTATTGGTCTCACCTTGCAGAGAATAAAAAATCTCTGTTATTTTTAACATTGCTTCCATTTAAGGCTTTGTAGCATCCATTTTCATTAACTTCTTTGCAGCCAAGTGTGCGGCAGTAGTACCCGGGTGACTCACGGTTACTTGAGTTAAATAATCCCTTGCTTTAGCTATATGATTCTGCTCCAATTCAATGTACCCTAATTTCAATAAAGCATCAGATACTTTAGGGCTTTTACTATAACGCGTTACCACTTTATTAAATGCAACTTTCGCAGAATTCAAATCCTGGTTTACTTTATAGGTCTCGCCTAACCAGTACTGCGAATTATCAGCATATTCACCATCAGGGTATTCAGTAATTAGTGATTTAAACGCTGAAATTGCTTGAGTATTATGGCCATTCCTAAGTTTTTCATAAGCCGCCTGATACATCTCTTTTTGATTTTTAACTGGTACTACAGTGGTGGTGGCAGCAGCCACCTTTATGTCTGTTTTAACAGGTTTACTAACATTCTTCTGTGCGACCGAATTGCTAACAGGTTGAGCAACCAATGTTTCAGCATTTGAACTGTTCTCCGAGTTAACTTGGGTACTACCTGGCTTAGTCAACTCCTGTAATCGCAAATCCAGATCTGAATATATATTGCCCTGCCGCTGTTTTATATCGACAATTGTCTGAGATTGTTCTTCTACCATACCTCTGAGCTGTTGAATCTCAAGTTGCATTTGCTCCATCCGCCCTAGCAACTCATACATTGCATTAGAAGAAGGCGCTGATGAACTATATGCTGAGCCACCCAGGTAGGTTGAATTATCTATAACGGGGGGTAATACCCTGGATTCAGCGTAAACACTCGAACTTGCACATAACAATAAAACAATCGATTTTTTCATTTACTGGGCCTGATAGATGAGTTCAACACGACGATTTTGTTGCCATGAAGCCTCATCCATTCCATCAGCAACGGGCTTTTCTTCACCATAACTTACAAGCTCTAACTGGTTGTCAGAAACACCTTGAACTCTCATCATTCTATACACTGATTTAGATCGTTGCTCACCCAAAGCAATATTATATTCTGAAGAACCTCGCTCATCTGCATGTCCTCCAAGGATAATGCGTTGTGCAGGGTGACTCACTAAATATTGCGCATGTGATGCGATTACCGGGATGAAATCCTGCCGCACCTGACTGCTATCATACATAAAATAGATAGTTTGTTTAGACAATGGGTTTGCTGGATCTTTAAATTCTGGCCCTAACGTATTAACACCAAATTCATCATATCCTAAAGCACTGGTACTGGTATCACCAGTACCAAATTGGTCACCAGAAAGTTGTGATCCATCTGCATAACCAGAAGTTGATACGTCGTTTGCCCCATTTTGTACCCCCTCTAACAAACTCCCTTGTTTTTCATCGGTAGAACTACAACCTGATAAAATTGCTATGCTCATCGCAAAAGCTAATACTGTTTTTATTAATTTCATTTTAAAAACTCTCTCTTTAAATAATAATTTATTACACAACACTTGAAGACAAGCACCTAGGGTGACCACGCGGGTTCACGTACGTCTCCACTATCAAAAGCAAGATTCTGTTGTGTTCTACCATCCACTGATACGGCTGAAAGCACATTCTTTCTGCCTTTTCGGGATGCATATAAAATCATCTCTCCATTGGGAGAAAAGCTAGGTGACTCATCATACCTTCCCGCCGTTAACACATTAACCGTTCGTGTAGCCAAATCCATAATCGCTATTCTATAGTCTCCATTATTGGCGTGCACCATGGCAATACTTTTGCCATCACTGGAGTATCTTCCCCTGGCATTATAACTGCCATCAAAAGTCAACCGGTTTGAACGACCACCAGTGCTTGGAATTGTATACAACTGAGGTTTTCCTCCCCGGTCTGAAGTATATACAATCAACTTACCATCCGGCGACCAGGCAGGCTCAGTATCGATACCATAGCTTTTAGTGAGCTTTAACAATCCTTTATTTCTAAGGTTTAATACATAAATATCCGCGCTACCATCTTTGGATAAGGTCAACGCTAAGCGGGATCCATCAGGTGAAAAAGCAGGTGCGCCGTTAATACCTTTATACGCTGCTACTTTAATTCTTTTACCTGATGCAAGTGTTTGTACAAATATAGCAGAACGTCTATTTTCAAACGAAACGTAAGCAATTTTTTTGCCATCAGCCGACCAGGAAGGAGACATCAGTGGTTCAACTGACGAGGCTATAACTCTTGGGTTATAACCATCAGCATCAGCAACTTTTAACTTAAATAGTTTTCTTTTGTTTGCTTGACTCGTTTTTGTCACATAAGCAATCCGGGTACTAAACACGCCCTTTTTACCCGTCAACTTTTCATAGACTAAATCACTAATGTGATGCGCCGTTCTTCTTAATTCACGAGCCGAAACAGTCAACCGGTATCCTAATATCTGTTCGCCTTTATATATATCAAACAGTTGAAACTGTACTTGATATTTACCTGCAGATTCAATCATTTTACCAATTACTAAATATTCCTGACCCAAAGCCTGCCAGTTTCTATACCTAACCTTGGCAACCTCAGTAGGCTTAGTCAGCATATCGCGTTCAGCCAAGGTTTTAAACAAACCACTCCGGTTTAAATCAGCCTGAATAATGGCTGAAAGGTTTAGCGGGGGCTTCCCTGCCTTACTCTGCAAGCCAAATGGAACGACAGCAATGGGAACTGCTGTTTCCACACCTTTGGTGATTTCTATTGTTAATTCAGCTTGAGATGCGGTATAAAAACCAAACAAACTAATGAACAAAACTGTTCTTAATAAAACATGCATAAGTTAATTTTGACTCTAAATTTCAAGATAGGATTGCCAACCAATATTAAATTTGTGTGACAATCAGTTTATATTTCACGTGGTTACGGTACAAAACATACAGTTACGACTGCCGTTCATATTGTTCGCCCCCCAGCTGTACCGTAATTTTGGTTTGATGGATAGGTTCGGTGTAGAGCTGACTTCGGTAATTGCTCCTGCAGAATCCACCCAACCAAACGACTCTTCATTAAATAAACCATCACTCCGGCTTAAATTCAAATGTAAAAACTCTAAATTGCCTGGCAAACAAATCTCTGTCTTTTGGCACAGGTAATGGGGATGCTTTACGTACGGCATTTTCAGCAGAGCGGTCAAAGATGGTATCGCCACTACCTCTAACCACTGCTGCCTCCATCACATCACCACTGGGCAGCAATTTAACACGAATTGTACAACTTAATCCCTTGCCTGAAGATAAAGGCTTAATCCAGCGCTGGTTAACCTTGCGCTGAATAGCTGCAGTAGAGGAAATAGTAGCCTTTCTATCGCGCCTTTTTTTTGCTTTAGCCGCTGCTGCTTGTGCCTTTAACTGAGCTGCCTTAGCCTCGGCTTGTTTCTTTAACTGCGCAGCTTTCTGTGCCGCCTCAGTTTTTTGTTTCGCTACTAACGCTGCCTTTCTTTTTTGTTCTGCCTGTCGTTCTGATTCACGCTTTTTTTCCTTTGCTATGCGTAAATCTTCTAATCGCTTTTTCTCAGCCTTACGCATGTCATCCAAGCGTTTTGTTTCGGCTGCTTTCTGCTGTTTAATCTTAGACAGTCGAGCCGCTTCAAGCGCTTTTTCTTTCTTTATTGCGTCTAACTTTTGTGTTTCTTTTAAGGCTTGAGCTTTATGAACTTTCTCTAATTCTTTAGCCTTTTTTTCTTCCTGCAGTCTTTTTTTCTTGGCTTTATGCAATAGATGCTGTTCTTTTTTCCGTTTATTTTCTATATCTTGCTGCTGCTTTTGTTGAGCTATCTTCTTGTTTGTTTCATTGGTCTTTAAGCGATGTGCCTCTTCCATTATTTTTTCATCATCCAACATGGATGCTTGAATAATCTCGGGTAACGGTTTTTGTTTTACAATCTCGTCTTCACTACTAAAACCCATCGCAAACATTGCCAAAATGGTGAAATGTAAAGCCAGGGCCAAGCAAAAGGACAAGGAAAACTTTTGAATTGTATTCATACGCTCAATCGAAGGAACTGGTCATTAAACCGACACTAGGAACACCAGCATTTTTTAAAGCCGCCATTACAGTCACCACTTTTCCATAAGCGACGGTATTATCGCCTCTGATATACACTTGAGTTTTCGGTTTATTTCTTAATACAGCCGCCACCCTGTATAACAAATCAGTGGCACTCACTGGCTCATCATCCTGTTCACCAATATCAATAAAATATTGTCCATGTTTATCAATTGATATAATCACCGGTGGTTCATTCTTTTGCTCCACCGGCGAGGTATCCGCTTGTGGCAAATCAACATCAACCCCTGTTTGCACCAATGGTGCAGTAATCATAAAAATAATCAGCAACACCAGAGTAACATCAATGTAAGGAACGACATTGATTTCTGCCATGGGTTTCCTGCGTGCTACTCTACGACTCATTTACTATGTGCCTGCCGCTGTAACAACACCACAAACTCATCAACAAATAATTCATAGCGTCCAGTTAACCGTTCCAGCCTAGTTGAAAAACGGTTATACGCTACCACAGCAGGAATCGCAGCAAACAAACCAATTGCTGTCGCAATCAAGGCTTCAGCAATGCCCGGTGCAACATGGGCCAAGGTTGCTTGTTTTACATCGCCTAAAGACCGAAATGAATTCATAATACCCCAGACTGTTCCAAACAATCCTACATAAGGACTAGTTGATCCCACCGTTGCAAGAAAAGGCAGTGCTTCATCCAGTCTGTCTAATTCTCTAGTCAATTCTATGCGCATAACGAGTTGTGCACTTTCTACTTGCACAGCAGGGTCTACTTCATCTTTTTGGCGCATTCTGGAAAATTCCTTGTACCCTGCCAGAAATATTTTTTCTATTCCTTCTGGCTCAAACTCACTTGCAGATATTTTCTTATATAATTCAGCTAAATCTTGCCCTGACCAAAATGCCTCTTCAAAATCTTCCGTTACCGAAAATGCTTGTTTCAGCTCTTTCCTCTTAGAAAATATAAATGTCCAGGAAACAACTGAAGCTGCTAATAATATAAACATCACAAACTGCACAACAAAGCTGGCATTTGCAATAAGATGAATGATTGATAAATCGTTAGTCATATTAACTTTTGTAATAAAAAATCTGGAATTATTTTAGGTCTCATTGTTTCAGAATCTAAGCATGCAATTCGAATATTGCCTTTACACAGCACATCATTATCTCGTGTAATTAACTGTTCAAAATTTAGACTTACCTTTTTTGCCAAGGTAATTTCTGCACTGACATCAATGCTTTCATTAAAACGAGCCGGAGATAAATAATCAACCTGAACCGATCTGACAACAAAAATCAGCTTTTGTTTCAAAATTAGTTCATCTTGTTCAAAGCCTTTACTCCGTAGCAACTCAGTTCTTGCACGTTCAAAAAACTTGAGGTAATTTGCATAAAAAACAACACCTCCGGCATCGGTATCTTCATAATAAACTCTAACAGGCCAATGGAAAATAGTCATACTATTCTAATTTACGCCGATAACTTCCTAAGCTATTGAAAAACATCTTCATTTATAGGATTTTTTTGTGGGGCTTTTAAACCAAAATGAAGATAAGCTTTCTGTGTTACAACACGGCCTCTAGGGGTACGCATAATAAAACCTTGTTGCAATAAGTAAGGTTCAAGCACATCTTCTATCGTTCCCCGCTCTTCACTGATTGCAGCCGCTAAGGTATCCAGACCTACCGGCCCTCCTTCAAAATTATCTATCATTGTTAATAATAATTTGTGATCCAAAGAATCAAATCCGTTATTATCAATTTTTAACATTTCAAGTGCCAATCCAGCAATTTCTTTAGATATGTCCCCATTACCTTTCACTTCGGCATAATCCCGAACACGGCGCAATAAACGATTAGCAATGCGCGGAGTGCCTCGGGATCGTTTAGCTATTTCATTCGCACCAGCGAGGTCAATACTAATCCCAAGCACTTTAGCTGAACGCTCGACTATTTGGGTCAGTTCTTCTACTGAATAAAATTCCAGCCGCTGAACAATACCAAAACGATCTCGTAAAGGTGACGTTAGTAAACCAGCCCTGGTGGTAGCTCCCACCAGAGTAAAAGGAGGTAAATCCAGTTTGATAGATCTTGCAGCAGGCCCTTCACCAATCATTATATCTATTTGGTAATCTTCCATGGCTGGGTATAAAATTTCTTCAACCATTGGGCTTAAGCGATGAATTTCATCAATAAAGAGAACATCATGCGCTTCAAGATTGGTTAATAAAGCCGCCAAATCACCTGCTTTATCCAACACTGGCCCGGAAGTCTGACGAACACTAACCCCCATTTCTGTTGCAATAATATTAGCAAGTGTGGTTTTCCCCAAGCCGGGAGGCCCAAAAATCAACACATGATCTAACGCTTCATTCCTGGCTGTTGCCGCTTGAATAAAAATTTCCATTTGTAAGCACAATTCCTTTTGCCCAACATAGTCGACCAGACGTTTGGGCCGGATAGCGCGGTCTTGGCGCTCTTCATCCATTGCGCTATTAGCTGAAATAAGACGATCGCTTTCAATCATTTACCAGCTGCTCCTTGTAATGCTAGCTTAATAATTTGTTCGCAACTATTATCTTCCTGTGGAATATTTTGTACCATTTTACTCGCATCGGCTGGCTTATAGCCTAATGTGCATAATGCACTAATCGCCTCCTGTTTAGGGCTATGCTTTACTGAATTAGTTGATGTATTTTGTGTAGAGTCTACTGAACCAGTCACATCAGGCAATCTATCCCGCATTTCTATAATTAAGCGTTCCGCTGTTTTTTTGCCTATCCCAGGCAGGCGAACCAAGGTTTGTACATCATTATCATGAATACAACGATGAAATTCTTCCGCACTTTGTCCAGAAAGGATAGTTAATGCTAATTTAGGTCCGACTCCGTTCACTTTGATCAGAGTTCTAAACATCAATCTATCAGTTTCGGTCAAAAAAGCAAATAGAATATGTGCATCTTCCCTAACAACCAAGTGGGTAAATAACATGACGTCATCACCTAAGGCTGGAAGATCATAAAAGGTCGTCATGGGAGCCTCAACCTCATAGCCAATGCCTTGCACATCGACAACTAATTGAGGCGGTGTTTTAGAAACTAATTTACCACGAATAAAACCTATCATCTTCTTCCCTGTAACAATCGCAGTTCTGTCTGCTGATAATGAGAATGACAAAGGCTAATCCCTAATGCATCACTGGCATCCATTTGTAGCTCCCCTTGAATACTCAACAATATTTTCACCATATGTTGTACTTGTGCTTTATCTGCCGAGCCCTTACCTACTAACGCCTGTTTTACCTGTCTGGCTGCATATTCAGAAACGGGCAAGCCGGCAACCATAGATGCACAAATAGCCGCACCTCTGGCCTGACCTAATTTTAATGCAGAATCTGCATTTTTATGCATAAAAACCTGCTCTATTGCCATTTCTTCAGGTTGATAAAGCGCGATAACTTCTGTAACCCCATCAAAGATTTGTTTTAATCGTTCGGGAAATGAATCCGCTTTAACCCGTATACTTCCACTGGCAATGTATTTATGTTGCCCCCGACCACTTTCTTCAATCACTCCATAGCCGGTAATCCTGGAACCCGGGTCTATACCTAAAATTCTTGCCAAGATTTTTCTCGCCACCCTCGCTGTACGTGGGATTTAATTAAATAACTAATAGACTTCGCTCTTAAAAACAAGTGAAAACTTTATAACTCTTCAACTTGTTCCAGCACTTCATCCGATATATCAGCATTTGAATAAACATCCTGCACATCATCCAAATCTTCCAAAACATCAATCAAACGCAACATCTTTTCCGCGCCGCTAACATCTAATTCCATTTTCGTATCTGCATCCATAGTGACTTCAAAACTTTCCGGTTCAAAACCAGCAGCAACCATTGCTTCCTTAACCATCAAATAATCATCAGCTGAAGTCATCACATCAACTGAACCATCATCGTTAGTAACGATATCTTCTGCGCCTGCGTCCATTGCTGCTTCCATCACGGCATCTTCATCAACTGAATCAGAATAGCTGATAACGCCTACTTTATTAAACATATAAGAAACTGAACCATCAGTTCCTAAATTACCACCGGCTTTACTAAAAGCATGCCTAACTTCGGCAACAGTACGGTTTCGGTTATCGGTTAAACAATCAACCATAACTGCTGTTCCACCGGGTCCATAACCTTCGTAACGTACATTCTCATAGTTAATACCATCCATAGCACCCGTTGCTTTTTTAATGGTTTTATCAATGGTATCCCTTTTCATGTTAGCGCCCAGCGCTTTATCAATGACTGAACGTAAGCTCGGGTTATTAGCAGGGTCTGCCCCCCCATTTTTTGCTGCTACAGAAATTTCACGGATAATCTTGGTGAAAATTTTTCCGCGTTTAGCATCCTGAGCACCTTTACGATGTTTAATATTTGCCCACTTACTATGTCCAGCCATTTTCTCTCTCTATAATTTTTCTGTAATTACAATTATCTATGTTATATAGACGGATACTGTAGAGCGGACTTCAGTCCGCAACACTCAATATAGCAAATGCTTATTCCTACTCGATAGCGGACTGATTACGCCATGGATGGCGTGTATTAGAGTAATGCAGGAGCAATTACCGAAGTCCGCTCTACAAAATTCATACCCGTTAAAACAACATTGACGGAGTACTAGGTACCTACAATATATAAGGTAAAACCGCAGCTAATGAAGTTTCTGTTACAAAACGATCCGCCTGTTGCAAAACAATCTCGCGCTGAGCAACACCACCAAAGCCAATCACCGTAGCACCTGCATTTTTTGCTTCCAAGTCCGTTTTACCATCACCTACCATGACCATAGATTTGTCACCATTCAACAACTGCTTACAAATAATAGCTTTACCACCCGTTTTTGCCAGTGGTGATTGTTGATCAAAATCCTTATAGCTGCCATCGTCATTAAACAAAACATCAACAGCATGCACATGCGTAGAGGATATTCCCAGCAAATCAGCCAACGGTAAAATCGCCTGACGAATACCACCACTGATAATATGAACCTGCTTATTTTGGGCTAATAAGGTGCTAAAAACCTCTTTAACACCTTCAACTATTTCTGCAATATACAAATCAGCCAGCCACTCCATTTGAGCCTGATCAGGCTTAATCAAATTCAGGCGCCTGCCATATACATCTTCTAAAGCCAATTCACCATTCATGGCTGCATTCGTTAATACAACCAGTTGATCGAACAAGCCCGACCGTCTACCTAACTCATCAATTCCTTCAATTTTGCTTAAAGTACTGTCACAGTCAAAGCATATGATGTCAAAACTCATAAATTAATTTGAATGGCTGAATTTACAAATGATAGTGCAGCTACTTTTTCTAGAATTTCAGCAGACAAAGGCGTAGACACACTAATCACAGCCATAGCTTTATCATTTGTATCTGGCACGCCTACCTGCATTCTTGAAATATTGATATGCGACTCACCTAAAATAGAACTGATAGCAGAAATAACACCCGGCTTATCATTATGTTCAGTAATCAACAAAGTGCCTTCAGGTACGACTTCAATTTCAAACTGGTTAACATTTACTATACGAGGATGGCGATCACCTAATAATGTACCCACCACCGAAACAGTTTTATCAGCACAAACACCGACTAATTTAATCAAAGAGACATAACCTTCAGTCTGTTCAGTTTTAGATTCAACTAAAGAAATACCTTGCCTTTTAGCAATGCTTTCTGCGTTTACAGTATTAACCGGTGTTGAAAACTGATCTGCTAACACACCAACTAAAGCTTCTACCGAAATAGGTCTTACTTCAACTTCAGCCGCTTTACCATAAAGACCAACTTCCAGTTTCTCTATCGGCTTACCTGCCAAATTAACCAGCATTTTACCCAACACTTTAGCCAACATCATAAATTGACGAGATTTCTTCAATTCTTCAGCAGAAATTTTAGTCGATAAATTCAATGCATTAATCGCTTCACCTGTTTTTAAATAGGTCACTGCTTGTATTGCAATTTCCACACTAACAGCAACCTGAGCTTCACGGGTTGACGCGCCTAAATGTGGAGTAAATACGATGTTGTCCAATTCAAATAATGGTGAATCTTTAGGTGGTTCCTGCTCATAAACATCAAGGGCTGCACCTGCGATTTCGCCATTTTTCAACGCATCATATAAAGCAGCTTCATCAATCAAGCCACCTCGTGCGCAGTTAATAATCATTGCCGTTTTTTTCATCGACGCTAATTGCTCAGCACCAATAATGCCACGTGTTTTGTCCATCATTGGGCAATGTAGAGTCAAATAATCGGCTTGTTTAATCAACTCATCCAATTCGACTGATTCTGCACCACAATCTGCAAAAATTTCTGGCGTTACAAATGGGTCATAAGCAATAACGCGCATACCTAAGCCCACCGCTCTTTTCGCAGCAAGTCGACCAATCGTGCCAAAGCCTAAGATAGCAAATGTTTTATGAGTGATTTCTGCTCCGACTAATTTAGAGCGTTCCCATTTTCCTGCACGAACTGATTGACTGGCTTCTGGTAAATTACGGCTTAAAGAAAACATATGCGCAATGGCTAATTCCGCTGTAGTTGTTGCATTAGCATCCGGTGTATTCATCACAATCACACCTTGTTCCGTTGCCGCAGGAATATCAACATTATCAACACCAATTCCAGCACGTCCGACAACTTTTAAATTAGTTGCTGCTTTTAAAACTTTATGCGTCACTTTGGTATCACTACGAATCAACAGCGCATCATAATCACCGATAATTTCACAAAGCTCATCTTCGTTTAATCCAGTCTGAATATGAACCTGAATATCAGATTGTTCATTTAAATAATTAATACCATCATCGGCCAATTTGTCAGAAACAAGAATTTTTTTCATGCGTTAAAAAGTTTATATAGATTTCAGAATAAACCGTATAGTTTATCAGCTTTGATTTAATTCTTATAATATATAAAGTTTAATATGACAAATTAAGGAATATCGGCTGACTCAAAACTGCCAATTACAATTCAATGTACGGTTTAATTGTGATTAGAAGGTCGAACTAAAATTTGTTTTATTAGTACTTATTAAAGCCAAAAGCACCATTTCTTTAGAGGCTGCTAAAACCAATTCCTGCGAAACGCATAGTTTTTGATCAATTAATGCCTTCCAATAGCTTTCCAACTTTCCAGCTATTAAAATGTTTGAAACATAGGTTTGAGCCGCATATTGCTGCTCAAACCGAGAGCGTGTTCCATAAGCACCATTAAAAGCCTGGCCAAGTTCGGGTAATAAAATATGGCTTACTTTAGTGGTTGTCAATGCGATTTCAAAGCCTTTCGGATCATAATCGCAGAAAGCAATAATTTGAGTGTTTTCTGGTGCTGCCTGTAAGAAATCTATTACCGCTTTACTGCTAATATTATGACCTCTATAGACCACAACAGATTCAAGCAAACACTCTGGCAAGATGAATGATTGAACATAATCAAACGCCTGTAAATTTTCAACCACGACAATTGACTTAGGAAATGATTTTTCATCAATTTCTCTCCAGTCAACACGATAACTTGCACCTATCATTAAAGGTATTATTAGACCATTAACGCATAATTTACCTGATGGACTATTAATCAATATATGATGGCGACCAGGTGCTTCTGCATTGAGTTTCTCATCCCCTGTTTCTCTGGCTATATCAATTCGGCTACCTTCAGGCAATGGCTCGAATAGATCCAGATTATTTTCATTTTGTACCAACTCTCTTATATTCTGATAATCTGTGTGCGTTAAGTTAAGATTATTTTTATCTAACTCCCCTATTCCGTACTCCGCATTCAAATAACGCCATAAAGCACTCAGTTTTACACTTGGTTTTGCTAACTTAACCGCTCTGGAGAGTACCTGAATATCTTTTGCTTTCAGTCTATCCATACTTCGACATCTTCAATAAATTGATTGCCTGTAAATTCAGTCTGAGTATTTATCAACAATTTCCTATTAAACAGACTACTTTCTTCTTCATTCATAGAATCCATATAACTAAAGACAGCAAACAACCAGAATTCTTCATCCAAAACAAAATCAATCATTTGAAAATAGGATAAGGCCGATATTTTTTGACCTCTAGTATCGATAACATGACTAAGAAAATTTTCAACCGCGACAGTTTCAGGCTTGTCTTCAATGTCTATTTCCGGCATCTCGAAAATACCAACCGCTCTAGCTTGACGGCCTGGCGATTCTGCCTGTTCCACGCTTGCCACTTTAATAGACTGGACTATTTGGGTAAGAACAGCACCATGATCTTCTATGCTAGTATTTAGCAGTGCTTTGGTTTCGAAAGGTGCGATCATATTGAACAAACTAGAAAGGTTAGTTTGCTCTGGATAACACGGTGGTTGAAAATCCAGATGGGCTTCAGTAAAAACCTGAAAGCCCCGGATTAATGCGGTACGCGCACGGATTTCTTTGAAATGCCCCAACATTCGAAACAAGCGCTTTTGTGCAGATGACAATTCAGTGACACATTTATCAATTTCTAACTGCAGATTAACAATCAGTAATTTCCGTAATTGCGGATTTGCTCCAGATAGTTCAGCTAAATCTTTAAAATCAAACATCCCCAGCCCAAGCAGAATTGTTGCAACCTGTTCTTGAGCTAATTCATTTTCACGGATTTTGGCGGATAAGCTCCCTACTCTGCCAAATTCATTATTAATATGGGTCCATAATTTATGTACATTACGCCTGAGTGATTCAATCAAAGTAAAAACATGTTCACCTATATCACGTAAATAAGCACTAGCATCACGATAATTACCTGTGCTCTGCGCTTCTTTATAATGCCCTATCAGGGTTTTAATGGTGGCTATTGCTGATCCCATATTAATATCTAGCTGACGGTTACGCTCATCTTTTAAGCCTTGCTCTAGTACATTACGCACTGCCTGAGTTAAATGTAGCCCCTCCTCTTCTGTTGGCCGCCATAAAACCTGCTGTTGAATTAATGTTTCTATGACTTTTTGATTATCTTCATAATCGATAGGCACAACGCCTTCCAGATAAGTATCTAAAATCAGTTCAGCATGCCGGCCCATATTTTTTAAAAACTGTATCCCTGACTTGCGCACTTCGTCAGTCATACAAGTCACCCTGTATTACTGTTTCATCTACCAGACTTTCCAGTGATAATTGTTCGGTATCATTAATAAAACGTATTTGGTCGATAAGTAATGACCATTTTGAAGTCGCAGTATAAATTTGATGAGCCGGATTAGATGAAACCAGATAGTCCATTTCTATCAGTCGATTAAATATCTGTTTAAGCTTGCCTTCTACAGTTGGACTGGTTGATCTGAATAAAGAATGCCTTACAATTTTATCCAGCTGAGTTGATAAAACCGTGGTATCTTCAATCACGCCCTGAATTTCTGTCATCCGTAAAATATCACCAGGACGAATAATATCATCGTCCCCACTGCTTTGCTGAACCAGGGTTAAAAAACTAACCAAAGGTGATAATGAACTAATAACTTCGGTAAATTGTTTTTTTAAATCAGCCTGATTATCTTTTGGAAATAAATAACTGCAGTAAAAACCATTTCCTTCTTGTGGTGTCGATAAGGTAAATTCCATTTTTTCCAGATAAACCGTCATTTCATCAGCCATTCCAGGTTTTAACAGAAAAGCATGTTCATCTGAATGACTGTATTCACAAATAAACTTACCATTAATTAATTGTTTGGCAATATCAGCAAAATGACTCATATTGTCACCTGTTTATCGGCTAATTGTTGAATATGTTCTGCCAGTTTTTTCTCTAAACGACTTGGATTGGAGCGAATAGAAGTTAACTGGCGGGTACTTCGATCCATAATATATCTGTTGTGGAATAATTTAAGAAAGCTGGTGTCAGAATTAGGAAATGCACCAACGATGGTGATATGGTTTCGCTCGCAGGCATCAAATACCTTTTTAATATAGCTCACATGTAAAGTACCTAATTCATCAATAGGCCAGTGCACCACAGTATTAGAGTTGCCACGTAACATACGTGTAAAAGCCAGCAAAAATTTACATAGAATCAGATAGGCCATTCCCTGACTAGAACTATCTACCAGTTCCTGATCCGTTCGAATCACCAAATGGCTCTCCCCTTCTTTTAAACGCAACTCAATATTTAATACATCAATAATTGAAATTTTATTATCTTTATTACGCGATAAAATAGCCGCAACCTCTTGCATCGATTCAATTAACGCTTGCTCAGGTTGAACAGAAAAGCCTGTTTCTCGCCATGTATTATAATAGCGATTAAATGCATTCAGGTTATCCCAGAAATTTAATTTAGACACGGTACTATTTATCCGAACAGCTGATTCAGAAACACCATCCAAATCTAATTCTTCACCAATATGACGGGTAATTTTTGCAGCCTGTGCACTGATTTTAATATCAATATTAAACAAAACATCATAATAACTTTTAATGGCTATACAGTAGCCACGCCCCTCATCGGTTAAGGACTTACTTAACTGAGGTAATAAGTTATTAAAAATCATTTGCAGCTCTGCAACCAATTGATGGGGATCAGGATTTAATACATCACCCTGAGTTGCCTGCTCCCTTGCCTTTTCCCAGGCCTCACTTAATTCACTCGCTCCACTTTTATTGATCAGGCTATCAAAGTGTTGAATATGCTCTTTAAGCTTACCCCGCACCCGATTGGTTTCATTAATTCTTAGTTCTACGCTATCAGCTTGCTCTTTCAATGCATCAAAAATGATATCTATAATAGATTCTTCAATTGGCTGATTAGATACAGGCTTAAGATTAAGAGATGTTAATGTCTGTAAGATACGTTCAATGTCTTTACTGTTATTGTTTAATTGTTCTTTTACTTTATTACACGTTGATAACTCACGTTTAACTACTTTTATTTGCGTCTTATAGTCTGCTTTTTTCGCCGATAATTGATTATTTAAATCTCCTAACAACAGTTTTTTATGTTTCACCGATTTAAGTAAATCTGGCTTCAATTGATTTATATGTGTTTGTTTCCAGTCAATGAATTCCAAAGCCTCTTTACGACGATGCATAGTTTCAGTAATTGCCGCATCTAAATCTTTTATACGATGCTCACAGTCTTTAATTACTTTTTCATCCACCCCTCTTTCAGCCAGGGTTGCTTGATAAAATTGCAGAGCTTCTTTTAATAATTTATCTGCATCTGTTTTTATTTCTATTAAGCGCTTATCAGCCGTTTCAATACGGTATTTTATCTCGTTTTCCGTATCAGAATGCATGGCAATCAGTTCACGAAAATACTCTACAAAAGTTTCTTTAGCATTATTTAAGGTCTCTTCATACTCTTTATGAATGGATACAAGCACTTGCTGGGCGGATTTTGTTTCCTGTTTAATAGCAGATTTACGACTACTTAGATTGTCTTGATGTCGACTATTTATTAAGGTTTTTTCATTCTTTATTTCATCGATTTGTTGTTCAATACGACCTACCTTTGATTGCAGTAATAATAAATTTTTACTGGCTTCTTCATGAGCTTGCTTAACAACAAATACCTTAGTTTCAATCTCATTTTTACTTCGTAAATCCAGCTTTAATTGATCATCAGCCTGAGTCATTTGAATGCGAAGCACTTCATCACTTTGTGCATGTAATGGCGTATCAATTGCCTGAAGATCAACACTGACACCAAAAAATGAATCATTTGATAACTGACTCTGTGGTTTTAAATCACAACGTTTCAGTAATGATGAATCAATCACTTTTCCTATATCAGCAGTCCATTGTTCATTATCATTACGTAAGTAATGCAATAAACTGCCATCTGCGGGATAACGCCTGTTTCTAGCCTGTTCAAGCAATAATTCTGATTGAGTAAGCGCTTTGCAGGCAGATGCATAGGAACCCATACATTCATCTAGCGCATATTTTTCCTTCTGTTCAACTGAGGCAGAAATTTTATGCTCTGCAATTGCTTCAAATCGTTTTTTATCAACTTCTTCCAGCCGAATATTTACTAAGGCTATTTCCTGCTTTTCCTGTTCAGAGGCCCCCATAAATTCTAATTGTGATTCAAATCTGTTGACGACACCGGTTTGATCAGAAATTCGGTCTGTATATTTTTTAATTAAAGACTCATCTTCTTGATGATGTTTTTTCTCTGCTACACGTTGCTCATTAACATTTTTAACCACTAAAACTGAGTATTGTGTTTGAAACTGATTCAACGATTTTGATGTAAGTCCTGTTTCCTTATCTTTATTATCTAAAATGCTGGCTTTACGGTTTTGGTAAGTCCTTTCAATATCTGTATGCTGTTCAGTCAACATATCATATTGTTGTTTAAGGGCAGATAAGTCTCTTTGCCAGGAATCCAGGTAGGTGAGATTTTGATAAATCTTTTCTATATCTGAATCAATATATTGCGTATAACGTGTTTCAATTTGCTCTAGTCTGCGTTCTGATTCATCAATTGTAAATCCAGTTTGGCTTATCTCTAAGCTCAAGCTATCCCTTATATTCAGCCAGGACTCGTCTATAGATTGATATGTCTGATTTAAACTAGATATCTGTTGAGTTGTTGATTCGATTTCTTTATAACAGGCCTGAACAGCAAGCATTAAAAAGGATTTATCTTCACATAACTGCAATTCTATATGATTAACTTGAGAGTCCAGGTGTGATAAATCATCCATCTCTTTTTGTCTGCGCACCAGGTCTTCAACAACTAAAATCTTACTTGCCCAATTTTGCACATTAATCGCTTTTAGCTGAATACTTGGAGGCTGGACACCATCTTCTTCAAGAATCGCAGCAATCATAGCTTTGATTGAATTCATTTTTCCCGCTTTAGTATGAATGGCATGCACCAATTTTTCCACATGCCGCAGACTATGCTGACTATCACAAAGTGAATACTGTCGGGTATAGCGTCTAATGTCCTGATGACGAGAAAGTAATTTCGATAGGGTTTGATCATGCTGAATAATGGCACGATACTCCATAGAACTTAACTGCGTAGAACTATCAATTTTTGCCGACTTTAACTGCCGCCCCAGCTCCTGCATAGAATAAAACTCATGCTGTTTATTTACGGTTCTACTGACAAAGGCTTCTAATTGATAGGACTGTTTAATAAAACGATAACTAACCGAACGGCCATCCACACTGGCAGACAACACCACTTGGTTTAGTTTGTTTTGATGATTGTAATACTCAAAAACCAGATAGCTTGAATGCCGAGGTAAATACCATTTTTCAAAACTATCCCGTGTTCTCGGGACCACATTACTGGGTAACTCCCCATAAAACACCAAAATCAAACGTTGCAAGGTGGTTTTCCCCGATGCATTAATACCGCAAATATTAGTGTGCTTGTTAACTTTTAACTCCACAATGCCTGGCATATAAGAGTCGATAAGGATAATTCTTTGAAGGCTATTCATTAATGGCTAAATTGAATATTGATGAAAAGGGTGTGTTACTGGTAAATAATAGTGTGAATATACAGTATGCCAAGATTAAAGCACTGTCAAAAATCAAAAATACTCCTAATCGCATATGAGTCTCAGTCATTTTTCAGCGACCTCGATATTGGGAATCATGGCGTCAGCCAACTTAATAATGTTCAATAAATCAATTTGGCAGCCCCTTTTATCTTTATTAATTTTATAAATATTAGGTGGATTTTTATGACATTTAATTTAATAGAATGGAAGCAAAACTAATCCCTGGGGAATATTGCCGTTTTTGTGGAAAAAAGTCATTGTCTTAAGTAAAAACGAAGTGTTTTAAGCAATGGGTTTGCTGTAATACAGCTTTTCTCTCTATAAGATGGTGGTGAATATTGTCACTTTGAACATGAAAGTTATAACGCATGCCATTTTCATTTCAATGAAAATCACCAAGGAATATGGCCAGAATGTGAAGAGTGTCGTGATTTTTTCGATAACGAACAATATAACGACAAGTGAGCAATGGCGCACTTGTTAGCCTATAACTTGATACGCCTATTGATGGCTCAGTCTGCTTTGTTAGCCGATATAGTTCCACGCCAACTTAGTTTTAAACACACCTTGCAGCTATGGCTAGCTTGGAGTCAACAAGGAGCAGAGATTAGAAAAAAGGGTAAGCTATTGTAATTAAATTAATTTTACTCTTAAGTAAGCGCCATTCTTATCTAACCCGTGCTCTAATCGCCCTGTTGCTTCAATAATGATCCGTTTAGGAGCGTTTTTTTTTATTTCAATTAAGGCTTCTTTAATCCCTTTTTCATCGTTAGAAACAAAGAAGAAAACACCTAAAGGTCGAATATAAATATTCAATTGATATTTACCTGTATCAATACCAATATTTATTTCTGGTTGATTAATGCTAATATTCATAATAAGCTGACTCCTTCTTGAAAAATATGGGTTCGAGACCCAGTTGACTACCCGAATTTAATGCTTGGTACTCGAATAAAGGTTTATTATCCATACAAAAAAACCAGAATATAATTATTGTTCAAAAAAATAAAAAGCCTGATATGGAAATTAAACGCCCCGATGAAATTACAAAAGCTGATATTCCCTATATTGAAGGGACAATCTTCGCAAAAGGCAGAATACGTAGCATACTTGAAGAAGGTCATGGTC
>JBJPGG010000056.1:0-11066 GCA_048595505.1 Methylococcaceae bacterium | reverse complement strand
TTTGAGCTTAGCCTTGTATGGCATTTTAGATAAAGATCCCGCGTTGTTTAATGAAGGGTTGGCTTTACAGCTTCAGTATTATCAAGTTAACGCACAAGGAGAAAGTAAAGATACCTCAGAGGAATTTGTTTGCGATCACGCTGTAGCCTTGGCTAATCTGGCGATAGGTTACAAGATGGACGTGACAGTAGAGCATGATACCTTGCCTAAAGGTTTGCTTCTTGAGGTTGAGAGGCAGTCATAAAAACTTTGTATGTTGACTACGGAGAGTAAAGGATGGAACAGAATCAAAAGAGTCAGTCAAGACGGTTTTGTGAAGAAATCTGGACAGAAAATTCTGCAGAATAGCTCTCGATAAGGACTATGGCCATTATCTTCAAGCGATTTTTTGTCTTTGAAACACATGGATGTGTTGAATGTCGAAAATGCAAGGAGCTATTTTCAACCCTGCCCAGATTTTCCTAGGATTATGGAAAGTGCATTACTGTGACGACTATCAATTGGTTGTATAATTTTCTAATGAAACGATTGTTTTTTGCTTTATGGCCGGATGAAAAAACTCGACAACTTATTAATACATTTAATCAATCAATTCAGTCGCAAGGTTTAAAAAAAGTTAAGCCCGATAATTTGCACGTTACGCTGGTGTTTTTGGGTAATGTTGATGATGGGGCAGAAGCTTTGATCAGGCAGGGGGTTGGAAATATAAAAGTTCAACCGTTTGTAATACGTTTTGATAACCTTTCGTATTGGAAAAAGCCAAAAATATTGTGTGTATCAACACAACATTATGACCCGCAGTTATTCGTATTAGTAGATGCTTTAAACAGTATAGTTGGGCAATGTGGAATTAAAATTGAGAAAAGGCGCTACCAGCCCCATATCACATTAGCTAGAAAAGCAGGAAAACTGATAGATATTAATGTTCCTCCTATAGAGTGGCAGGCAGAGGATTTTTGTTTAGTTCAATCATCTAGTACAGTGAATGGTGTTGATTATCAGGTTTTACAACGCTGGAGTTTTAACTAATAAAGTTATGCGCTTTCCCGTAGTGTTTCTGATAAATTTGTGTCCTGTGGACTAAGCACGCAAAGTGCCATTTCACCAATAATAACGATAGCGGTTTTATGTGTTGCTCCAATCACAACCATTTGCTGTACTTTTCCAAGATCTAGAATTTTGGCTCCTTTGTTAGCAGTAACTACGTAATCCTGAGTAACTGCAGCTAGTGCATCAAAATCTGGTATTTCACCCGCTTTTGCCATCACTAGTCCATCGTAACTGATCAAACAGCCGGTAACTCCCGAGTGTAAGGCAATGTTTGATACTATGGTATTTAGGGCTGCCATAAATTCACTTCGGTGGGTGCCCAGTTCTTTATCGAAAGTTGCAGATTGATCATTATTTATAGAATGATCTGCATATTCAGCGGACAGGGCAACAAGTTCGGCTATTTTAGTCTCAAACCAATGCATCAGATCTCCTTAAAAGTATTTATTAATTAATATAGCTGGTTTAGTACGGGTATTGTTTCTTTGATTTCATAGCGTACTGCGCCCAGCAAGGCATCTTCATCAGTAAACAAAGCGAGCATTAAGCCCTGTTTAAGTGGAGCCATCATAATGTATCCATTCTCATTTTCACTAATAACGACTTTAACTAAACCTTGCTTCGAATGTTCTGCAGCCTTGGTTGCGGCTCCAAAAACAATTTGAACTGTTACACCTAGAGAATCTGTATTAACCTCAAATTCCCGTCGGATTGAAGTCACTAATCCATCCCTGTCGATAATAGCAGCTGCAGACACACCTTTTAGCCCGGTTAAATCTCGAAGAATATTGTCTACAGCTTGATTACGGGTCGTTATTTTTTGCTCAGAATGATCTTCGTTGCTTATTTTTTTTTCTGATATTTCCATAGTATGGCACTCTATAATTATGGATTAAATAAATTTGGTTTCTATAGCACAGGTTTTATCACCGATTGCGTTGCATTTTGTTTCTGTTGCCTTAACATTTTGGCCAACGAATTCTCCAACTATGCCGCCAACCATTCCTGCTTCAAAATGACAAATGGGTGAGTTTACACTGTGAATACCTGCACAAGAGACACATTCATCAACACGAAAATTGATTTCACCCGAATCTACATCAACTTTCGTGGGTACAACAATACCAATACTCAGCTGTTTACAGAGTAAACCTATTTCACCTACATAAGTATCAAGACCTTTGTCTTTAGATGGGTTTACAGCAGTGCCAAGAATACGTCCAAAGTTAACTCCAGACTGGTAAACCATGGCCGATGCACCTGGACCGATAAGGTTTTCCATTCCTACACCTAAGGCAACCATACGAAGCATTTGAAACAATTGAATTGGAATGGTTGGCCCCAATGTCATTCGATTTTCAACCTCAGTTTTGTTGTCCAATATCGATTGGAGTAATATTTGTGAGGCAATCTGATAATCAGATTTAGGCGGGTCTTGTGTCACACTCGTGTTCATATTATTACCTATTGAATTTTTTGGAAGGACTCAAGCAACTGACAACAACGCGTCGGTTAAGTGCTCTTCCTGCGTATGTTTTATTTGATGCAATTGGGTTATCAGGTCCTGCACTGTCGACTTTGATGCGATCAACGGAGAGTCCGCTACGCAATGCCAGAAAATTTTTTATCCATGTAGCTCTTTTCAGACCAACTGCCTGATTGTATGATAACGGTCCGAGGTTGCAAGTGTGGCCTACAATTTTAATCATATCAGGACAGTGTTGTACAAAATCATTCAAAACAATGAGTTTGGTGGTTGATAGGTCGGCTAATGGGCCGGTATCAAAATTAAAACGGAGTACAAACTTAATAGTTTGATTTTCAGTACTTGTTGAGTCATTGTCAAAAGTTTTTGCTTTAGGCACTATCTGAGGTAAGGAATTCAAAGTAGACGGAATTTTTTTATCTAATTTTTCCGCTTCTTTAGTCAATTTTTTTGCACCCGAAATTACAGCAATATCGTTTTTATTTTTGCTAAGTACAGCAACTGTTATTGGCTGTTTTGTATTATTAGACTTAAATTTACTGTTTATGTCAGTTTTCAATTCAAGCTTCGCATCTGCAGATTGAAGGCTATCTTCAGTATTTAAAGTCTCTTGTTGTTGAGTCGAGCTGTTAATTGTAGATAATTTGGGTACTAACTCTGAGTTAACTGAATTATTTTTATCCACTTTAATAACTGGTTTTTGTATACCTGTGGTTACAGGAATATCTTCGTTTTTACCCTTTATTGCAGTGATGACTGGATATTCTGTAGCGCGGAGTTTATTTTCACCTTCATCTGCTTTAGCTAAGGAGTTAGAGCTGCCATTAGACTTTTTTAAACGTGGTGTAAGGTCTGATTTGTTATTTAAGGCAATAAAATTGAAATAGCCAATTAAGCAGATGATTAACAATGTGGTTAATAGGAATAGAGGGAATGGTTTTTTTGTCTGAGTTTCAACTTCATCAGTGGCTGTTACAACATTGCGTGATGCAAGAAAAGCGGCAAACTTTTTGTCTTCGTTTTGAGTAGACGACGGAAGTTTTAGCTTATGTATTCCATCAAGACCATCGAAATCAAGTGTATCGAGCTGGTTCATAGGATATCTCTGGCGCATCTGAATCCGACATAGGCATAGCAGTTTAATTGAAGTAGTGCAGTTCTGGCTATTGCACCATTAATAACACTTTCGTGGCGGAATGATCCACCAAAAACAAAGGCATACTTTGCTTCAATAGTAGTTTTTTTGCTTTCAGCATCGGTCCATTCCCATACGTTTCCTAGTAGGTCCAAGCAGCCATCCAGAGAAGCACCTGCTGGAAAGTAATCTACTGCGGTGGTTTTTTTTAAACCAGATTCAACACAATTGAGATGTGATATTTCCCAGTTATCACCCCAGGGGAATTTACGATTGCCCGGGCGCCTGGAGGCTGCCTCCCATTCAATAGGTGTTGGCAACCGTTTGTCACTCCATCGTGCAAAAGCGTATGCATCTTTATAAGATATGCCAACTACTGGGTGGTCTAAAAGTTCATTGCTGATTTTTCCAGCCCACCAATGGTCAGGAGGTAACCGGTTGGTTTCTTCAATATATTTAGTATATTGTTTATTAGTTACAGGCGTCTGGTCTAATAGAAAAGTAGCAACGTTCATCTTTGTATCATTATAAGCCGAGTCTAAAGTACTTTGGGGCACAATCACCATGCCTTCAGGAATTGAGATTCCTTGAGGATAGACGTCAATGTGTGTAATGTTATCATCACTGACTATCAGCTTTAGAGGCGGTTTACGATTTGTTAATCTATTAACTTCGGTATCAGTTGAGAACGTTGTTTTTCCTAAAAAATCCTTCAGGTTAGTATCTTTTTCACTCACCCTATTCTTTGTCAATTTTATTGGTTCTTTTAACTTATTGGGTTTAGTTGATACGTTTAAGTTTTCAGGTTTTTTTAATTCTTCAGATACCTTTGGCTTTTCTTGAATATTTAAGGGTTTTCCTTGCGCAAATATATTGGTTAGGCTTTTTGAGGTCTTATGTTGTTGGGGTTGTGAAACCTGCTTAATTTTATTGGGTACGCTTTTAGCTAAATTTTTGTTTGACTCAGTTGAGTTGTTAATTATTCTTGGATCTTTTGATTTTTCAGGTTCCTTTTGTTTTTCTTGGGTTTTTAAGGGTTGCTCTTGCTCAGGAATAATATCTGGGCTTTTTGAGACCTTTTGTTGTCGGAGTGGCGAAACCTGTTTAAATTTATTGGGTACGCTATTAGCTAAATTTTTGTTTGACTCAGTTGAATCGTTATTGCTTTCAGGATCAATTAATATTTCAGATTCCTTTGGTTTTTCTTCAGTTTTCAAAGGTTGTTCTGGCTCAGGAATATTGTCTAACTTTGTTGAAGGTTTCTGTTGTCGGGATAGTGATACTTTCTCAATTTTATTAGATAAGTTATCAGCTAAATTTTTGTTTGATTCTGTTGTGTCGTTAACGATTTCTGGGCCTTTTAAATCCTTAAGTTCTTTTGGTTCTTCTTGATTTTTTAAGGCTTGTTTATGCTCAGGAACATTATTTGGGCTTTTTGGGGTTTTCTGTTGCTGTGGTGGAGATACCGATACCTTCTCGATTTTATTGGATCCGCTAATTGAGCCGGTAACGGTCTCAGGTTCTTTTTGTTTTTCTTGATTTATTAAGGGTTGCTTTTGTTCAGGAATATTGTCTAGGTTTTTAGAGGCTTTCTGTTTCTTATTAGATACTCCTCCAGCGAAATTTTTTGTAGTACCTTTCAGCTTTATTAATGCCTGCTTGAAAAAACTTTTTTCAGCTTGTAATCTGCTTGGAGAATAAGTTGTATAAGCTAACCTTACAGTTTGCGGAGTTACAATCGATTCCTTACGTTGTTGTGCGATACGCAAACAATGATCACAAATAATGTTTATTAATCTCGGTATACCGTTCGTATATTGATATATTGCTAATTCTGAAGGCGGTGTGAAAATTGGATCTTTTGCACCGCCAACATCTAATCGATGATTGATGTAAGCGATAGTATCTTGCTTACTCATAGGCTCTAACACTGTGCTGATACAATTTTCCCCCGTGTTCGACAGGAAATTGATTTTTTGCATATAGTTGGTCAATTCAGGCTGCCCAGCAAGAATAATATATTGTTTTGCTTTTCCAAGACAATGAATACTAATCAAAATATCGAGAAGCTTAAAAATATCTTTACTAAGATATTGTGCTTCATCTATAAAAATCATGATTTTTTCATTATTAACTCTGGAGGCTGAAAAAAAATCATGTAATCGATCTAGAATTAAATCTTTATTTTCGCAAGATGGTGGATACTCTATTTGCAATTGATCACAAATCGCAGTCAAAAAATCAATTGTAGTAAGTAACGGATTGGCATTAACTGTGGCTACTTTATAAGTGGAAAGTTGACTGATTAGATAATGACAAAGCGCAGTTTTACCGGTACCAGTTTTGCCTGTAATAATGCCTAAGGTTTTGCCATCACGGAATCCTTTAAGCAGTAGAGAGCATGTGGCTAGAAATAAGCTTGTATTGAAGATAAAGGGAGGGTTGGGCGCCAAAGAAAATGTTGCCTTATCAAGATTAAAATATGAGTAATACATAGTGTCTGATTTTATCATGCGATTCCTGACAATGATAGGAACCAGTATGATTATAAATCAGTCAACTATTGATGTTGAACCTAATAAATTTTCAGCTGTCTGCTAGGCCATAGCAATATAATTGTTTGATCAACTGTCTTAAAAATAACCAGGTAAGTACTTATGCGTCCTCTAAAGAGAATTATTACTGCTTTTTTTCTCTCGATATTATTAATGTTTGCACCTGTGCAAAAAAGTTATGCAAATGCTGAACCGGTTGGCTGGTGGGTTGGAGCAGGATTTACCAGTTTACTTTATACCCCTGTAAAGACTGCATTTGCATTACTGATGGGAATAACCGGTGGCCTGTCCATGATGGCCACGGTACCAGCGGGAGATGCAGATGTGTCATCCCAAATTGTCAGATGGGGAATGTATGGTGACTGGCTTATTAGGCCTGATCATTTGCAAGGCTATAGCCCTGTAAAATTTGTTGGCACCACCAATAGAATGCGCTTTGTGCAACTTAAATCAGAAAAGAATTTACTGTAAATTACAGAGAAAAGCTAAAAATAGTTAGATGTTTTTTCAGTGGGTTTTTCGTTTTATCCAGCATTTCTAAATGGATTTTTACGGAGACCATCACTGCCATAAAGTTAAGAGTTTTTTTATCTTTTGTAGGGTGGGTGAGCGATAACGTAGTCCATCGTTCCCAAAGAAATGTCGGGTTGTACTCTCGCTTACCTAATCTACTAAGTTCATAACTTGAAGGCAGTGACGTAGACAATGGGCTTTAGCCTCATGTCGTATGTCAACTAGCTTTAAAACGCCAGCTTAAAATATATCTAAAATCAGAAACAATATAACTGTTAAACCAAGTCCACAATAAATAACGCCATTAACACTGGCATAAAGTTTCATATTGCCCCCTTCAGGTAGTTTTTTAAAGGCATCGATGTGCTTAATGGCAGGATAAGCGCCATTGAACTGAAGAGCTAAAATAACTATGACTGCAATAATAAATGCTAAAAAGCTAAAGCTATGAGGGTAATGAGCAGAGGCCCCCATGAAAAATAGCATAGGAATGGAGAACAGGGTATTGGTTCTTGATGCTAGTCCAGCTGTAGATAAAGCAACGCCAGCTTCTGGCAGTGCTTCTCCACCATCAGCCACTTGTTTAGCTGATGCCATAACTATTTGCTGGTTTGGCCAAATGATTAACCAAACATTTAAAAACATAAAAAGTCCTAGCAATGCACCTACATAAATATCCATGGACATACCTCCACCTTTTACAGCAAAAATACCTAGTCCTGTTATTAAAGTGAACATTGCTCCCCAACGAAACCACCATAATGCTTTGGGTACTAACTTTTGAATAGCATCTGATTTTGAGGCTGGGTCAGCTTCTTTAAAATATTCAGTTTGTACAAAGTTAAAGTAATAAAGTAACCCAATCCAGGTAATACCTGCCATAAAATGCCCCCACCGCAATAGCATTTCTATACCGAGTTTTGTTGTAATTAAATCCATAGTACTTCCTCATTTTTTATAATTCTTGTTAATTCACATCATTTTTTATAATGTGAGAGGTAGATATACACATAAATATATACTGTTCGTCAATTGATTTTTTAGTTTCATCTGGTTTCCACGCTTTGCGTCACTGCTATTAAGTTAAGGAAATCCATATTAAGAACACTGCCTTTTTTGTTGTATATTTAGAGTCCAACTTGATGATTTTGATCTTGGTAAGTTGCGCCTCCTCTGCTCAAGGCAGGGGTTCATAAAAAACAAAGCAGTCAGTTTTTCAAATAAAGGCTCGTGTTCCCGTTCACTGATGAATAATAATTTTAAAGTCGGATTTTAATTACATTGAATGAGACCGCTCGGTATGCCTTAGATGACTATTTAACACGGCCCGAGCACTTAAGAATGGTTTTTATTTGTAGGTGATAATGTAGCAATACCTTTATTGGCAATTGCAAAAAAAAGGTGCAGGCGATGGCACAGTATCGCAAGCCAGTGTTTTACTTGAAAGGCCTTAGAAGCCCGTTCTTGGTTATAACTATTTTTGATACTGATGATTTTATAAGCCCCAAGCGATAGCTGCATGATATTTCAAATCATTTTTATCTGTCTGTGTTGTATCATATTCATTTTGAAAACCTAGCTTTATCGCTAATCCTTTGTAATAATTTAATTTATGTGTCCACTCAAATATAGTTACATTCCGGTACTCACCCGCATCCGTTATAGAGGGGTATAAAATATTATCAAACCTTAAGGACTGCAGCTCTGATATATTCCATTTAATATGCAGACCCATTAATCCTTCCAAATTCACATCATCTTCTGGTTCCATCACTTCATATACAGCACTTAACCCAGCTCTAGCAGCCAATTCTAATTGCTTGTTTTTTACAAACGTATAACCTGGCCCAGTGCCTAATCTGCCACGATAATCCCAGTCTTTAAATTGATCCCAATCAAAACCAACATGAGCAAAATAAAACCATGGAGAATCTTTTAGAAACCAGTCTTTAAGTAAATCTGTTTTAAATTGATTATCTGTTGTTTCATGATCATCCTGCTTATAAATATAAACGGATTTAAAATCCCACCTGTCTTCATCATCTTCATAATAAGTGTTTACCGCTGAGCGAAAACTAGTATTATTAGAAGCTCCAGATGCACCATTAATACCAACATCAATTGATCTATCCCAGTCAACTAACAACCCCGTGCCAAAAAAACCTTCATCCACAACTTTAATTTCAGTAGATTGTTCATTTTCTACTTGTGCTAATGCCTGTAAATCAATAGATTGTAAATTGGCTATTTTCCCTTTTTCTATAGTAAGTTCACCTAAAGATGTATGCTCTACAATAAGTGACTCTTTAGTTTGCATTTTTATAATAACATTTAAACTATCACCGTTATTTAGTTGAATAATCTGACTGAAACAAACTATAGGAAAAAACACTGTTGCTATGAAAAATAATTTGATCATTGGTCTTTTTTTAATATGGGTGTTAGCAACATTATTAAAATCATCAATAACCAATAGAATAATTGAACAGGGTATTGAGTACCTTCTGTAGTAACATTATTAATAGTATCGCCCCAAATTTTGTTATTGGGTAAGATTAATCGCCTATTGTCAGTAGACAGAATTGTTGTTGAAATCAGGTTCATGCGTTTAACTTGTCCCTAAACTCCGCTATATCATAAGGGTGATAAACCAAAATCATGATTCGTGAATCTCGTGCTGCCAATTTAACTTTATATTGGTTTGTTCGGGGGCGGCTTGAAGGCGGGTGGTAAAAGTATAAGTAAAAATTGAAAGCTTAGTCAAAAAAAATGAATTCCTGAGTACAGTTTTTTTAACTAATAAATAGAACTCGTTGCTTAATATTAATCACTATATTTAAGTTGAAATATCAGATAAAAGTTATTCGTAATCATGTTACTTCAGCAATAGCTTTAAAGTCATCTAGATTATCCATCATAATATCTACCAGTTCAGGGTCAAATTGAGTGCCCCTGTGTTCCTGGATATACTGAATAACTTTATCCATATTCCATGCATCCTTATAGCATCGTTTATGTGTTAATGCATCAAATACGTCCGCCAATGCAACAATGCGGCCATAAATATGGATATCTAAGCCTTTAAGTTGACGTGGATATCCCTTTCCGTTCCATTTTTCATGATGTTCATGGGCAATAATAGCTGCTGCTTGGATTAATTTTCGCTTTGATCCGGATAACAATTCATAGGCATTAGTAGTATGCAGTTTCATAATGTTGAACTCTTCTTCATTATAACTCCCGTGCTTATGCAAAACTTCGTGAGGCACCGTCATTTTTCCAATATCATGCATGGGTGAAGCATGAAATAAAATATTCTCATCTTCCTCATTCAGAATTGGATTATAATGTGCCAGTAAAGCAGATATTTCAGCAACCCGACGTATATGTTTCCCTGTTTCGTCAGACGTTGATTCCATTAATTCAGCCAGCACCCAGATGAGTTGTTTTTGCGTATCTTCAAGCTCTGTTAATAACCTTTTTTTCTCAAATACGATCTTTGTTCCAAGTGCAATATTATTTTGCTGAAGTAATTTTTTTGCACGATAAAGTTGAAGGTGTGTTTTAACTCTTGCCAATAACTCTTCAGCATGGAAAGGTTTGATAATGTAATCGACACCACCCAGTGAAAAAGCTTGACTGATGGCATCTACATCAACTTTCGCCGTTAAAAAAATAATGGGAATATCCTTGGTCTTTTGGTTTTCTTTAAGTCTTTGACAGACCTCGAAACCATCTAAACCAGGCATCATAATATCAAGTAGGATTAAATCAAACTTGTTAGGTTCTTGTTCAATTAAATCGAGTGCTTCAGACCCTTGAGTAGCAAAAGAAAATTCATAAGATTCTTCCTTCAAAATATTCATTGCAACTTGTATGTTTTCTACAATGTCATCAGTAATCAATATATGCGATTTAGAATACATTTCTTTAAATAAATATTTTTTTAACACATTTTGATTATAGTTCATTTTTTTAGTTCTTATGTTCCTTTTAAGGTTTGCAGGTTAACAAGACTAAATAGATCTCTTACAAAGCTAATAAAAGCGAGGAGTATTTATAGTATCGGGGCCAATGGGAACCAAAAGTGGACCATATATACACCTTTTGATTTCTAAAGTCTTATATAAACAGACCTATGTTCCTAAGCAGTTTTAGTCTGATTTAACGGTGTCCGTAATAATGTGTAGGGCAACCAATATTAATCAACATAGAGGTACAAGGATGACAGCCAAGGCAGGAATTTCAAAATTCAGTCATTAAAAATAAGCTGTATTTAGGGTGATTTCCCGGGACGGAAAGCGACCGTAAATCGATGAAATTTAAT
>JBJPGG010000055.1:0-2267 GCA_048595505.1 Methylococcaceae bacterium | reverse complement strand
ATTTCCTGAAGATTCAATTTAAAGTTTCTCGAGACACAAAATTTCAGAATAAAGTGTATCTGGAAAAGAGGGTTATGTCCAGTAATTTATTTATACTGTTGTTTTATAACTGTATTTAATATTAAACGGTTTCGCCGTGTCCTAATTACAAGTTAACTTGTATATTGTTAATAGCTATGTTTATGTTTGAAGCGAGTTAATTTTCACCCTAAAAAAATCAGCTCAATTTTATCCCCTGTTTTTTTTATTACTTGTATAAAAAGCAAAAACAATAATACCTACGACTAAAAAGCCAAGTATATAAGGCATTTTCCCTATAACATCTGTAGGCTTGTTAACATCAGGAAAATCAAATTTTGTCAGAACACCCAAACCCGAGTCATTAATATCTATTGTGATAGATTTTGCATTTAGAGCAGGTAATTGAACTTCCCCGCCATCAAAAGGTTTAAAGTTTTTTGACCTTAATTCGACAAAATTAGGATAAATAGGTGTCGAAGAAAAATGAGCGTTGCCACCCATAGCTTGTGCTAGCTCAGTTTCAATTTGTCTAGTTGATTTATTATCTGTCTTTATAACTATGGGTGAATTATTATCAACCGTAACTGTCACCGTACCGCCTGCAGTTTCTTTCTTAATACCCGTTGAAAAACCATCTACATACTCAACCACGGCAGAATAAACCAGGTCTATGGCTACGCCGACCGATGCTGTCATAAAGCTTTTACCTGGAATATTATAATGCAACTCTTGGTTGGAATAATCTCTAACGGTAATGTGTGTTAAATCGAAATCTGTTTTATTACTAACCAGGACTTCTGCTTTATCCTGGGTATATTTGGCTAAAGCTCCACGGTCAACAGGTGATTGTATAGCCACACCTGCATTAATAGAATTTGTAATTTTACGGGCAACATTAACATCGGATGTTGGTTTTTTTAAATTAGAACCATTGATAAAAATCAAAGCATTCGATCTATGGAACTTCAAATCACCTTTTCTCCAGGAAACCAGATAAGAAAATGCTGTTTCGCCAGTTCGTTTAGATGCTCCTGTTTGTAAACGAAGTTGATTTTGGCCAGCAGGAAGTGCAGAAGCAACTCCCGACAGAGTAATCGCCAAAGTGAAGAGTATCGAAACGCCTAAAATATTATTTTTATTTATCATAGTTCTATCCGTTAAATATGTCGAAGCCACACTATCATAAATCTAAAAAGTGTAACGCCTTATCTTACATTTTTAACGAAGATAAAATTAAAATTCATTGAGTAAATTGAATAGTATATCTGTAGGAGCATCCGTCCCCAGCGCGGTTTCAAACAGGATTTTGATCCCTCAAATAAATGATAATTTATCGCGTTAGCCATCGCGCCGAGGGCGGTGCTCCTATCTTTGGTTGATCTATTTGTATAGAGGTAGATCAAGCATTGAAACCCAGCATCAAGATAGAGCTGGGTTTCAATGCTAATACTGCTTAAAATGCCCGAACTGGCCATACATCAAACAGCACATCTTTATTACCTGTTCTGGTATCACCTTGGCTTAAGCGCAAGTAGAACGAGCTATAAGCACTGTTCTCTGTGGAGGTCCAGAAATTAGCCTTTAACCCCAGTAGAGAATGTTGCTCATACATTAACAAAGCTTCACCTGTCGATGGTAAGAACCAGTCACTCATACCATTTAACTGATAAATGTCAGCGATTTCAGCAGCTATTCCAGAGTCATTACAAGCGGCCAGAATATCAGCAGTATTTTGCTGACCTGTACCGATAATAGTTCCATCTGCGCCTGTTATAATCGCAGGAGGTCGGGTTGTTGCATAACATCCCCATACTGCTTGCCCCTCATTTTCTGGGGCAACTTCCAAGCCATTTACCCCGCCATTCGTGGTATAAAAAACAATACCACCGCCTGGTCCGGTGTCGCCTATAACGTAAGATACTTCATTCATTGAAAATGACACGTGCAGTACAGGTGCAGCGGTTCCATTAAAGGATTCAGCAACCCGTTTACCATCGCCTTTAGTAATAAACGCTATAGAATTTCCCTCCAGCCATTCATCCTGATTAACGATTTCCTGAATGATTGCAGAAAGATCAGGAGTCTGGGTGCGGCTGCTTTGTTCATAACTAGTGCCTGAACGGAAAAGCATAAAGCTGAGCGAGGCCCACAAAATGTTGACTCAGACTGCGTACTAGCCATTTCAAAATTCGCCAAACACAGACGCAAAGCACCATTTTTCTGTCCACATGGCGTTAAAAACCATT
>JBJPGG010000054.1:0-4314 GCA_048595505.1 Methylococcaceae bacterium | reverse complement strand
ATTTCTCAGTAAAATCAAGCTGGTTATTTTTCAACATTTTCGGTACTAACTCTGCATCCTGCTTCTGGATCTCCGGAATATCAATCGCAACTTCAGCAGCCCTATGGAGATGAGCAAAGACTTGCTTATATTAACCCATTTTATCAAGAATATTTGCTAACTCTTTCTCAGCGCGAAATATCTGTTCGGCTGAGAGATCCATCAACAATATTTTCTCCAGCCTTTGCCTTGCCTGAAAATATTTTTTTTCTCTTGCATCCAGATCGGCCATTAATATGTTTAATTCAACATTTTTTGGCGCCAACCTCAAGGCTTGCTGACATGCTGATATAGCTTGCTGTTTTTTATTAAGCCTAGCGTAGCTTGATGCCAGCATTTGAAAACTACGCACATCATTCTTACCTATTTGCACCGCCTGCCTAGCTAATTCCAGCGCGCCTGCAAAATCATTCCAGTATTGCAATTGACCTACCATAGATATCAAGTCATTAATATCTTTACTCTTCTTTGACGCACGTGCAATTAATCTACCCGCTTCACGCAAATTAACCAGTCCTTGCTTTTTTTGACCTAGCCAACATTGTGACTGACCAAAGCATGCGAGACTTTGGGAATCTTTAGGATTAATTTCTAGTGCGCGCTCAAACCATTGTGCCGCTTCGAGCATATTGCCTGAGTTAATAGCGGCTTGGCCACGCTGAATTAATTGTTGTGTCATTAGCTTTCTGCGTTATTTTTAATAATTCAAACTAAGTAAGGTACACATAATATCTTCCACTTCGTAGAAAAAGAGCCTCAATCCTATGACATCAGCTATGCATATTGAGCTAAAGAAGCAGTAAATACACTGCTAATTTGAAGTGTATTTATTTTGAATACTTACACAGAATATAAAGTACTCGCTTGCACTATTGGCTAAATCATTTCGTGCATCTTTCTTTTAGCAATTAACTTTTTTGACAAGAGCTCTAAAACTTTAGCTATTACTGACTACGGAAAAAGCTAAAGCATTTAAACTCCTGACTGTCTTTAATTTCGAAAAGCAACAACTACTTATAGCTCAAAATGAAAGATGCCAAATCAACGACAGTATTATCCAAAATAGTATTTAAGAGTACCCAACAATTCCTATTAACGCAAATAGCGGTTGGATTCTATAAAAAAACTCAATAAGTTCAATTATTATCTAATAAATCTGATATTTTAAACAGCTTCCGCATTTTTTTTGGATAAGAGCAGGTGTTTTTCTGTTCCTCCGATAACGCCTGGCGAACTTGTTTAATGTCAATCTCGGCAAAGCGCCCAGTCAAATCGGTATTACCCTTTAAAATGATTTTCATGTATTCTGGATTGTTCAGGTTTTTCACCAGTGGCGTATCAACCATCATAGTTTGAAGTGTTTTTGTCAAAGATTTGTTTCCACTCTTTTTTCGGTAGCTCCGTTTAATGTCCCTGAAGAACTGTTCCATAATATTATTGGTTCGTTGTGGTTGTATCTGTCGGCAACCCAGGGGTGTTTTAATTTCTATCGGATCGGCAAACAGCTTTTCCCAATACCGGTCGATTTGTTCAAACATCTTCCGGTAGTCGGGTTGAGTCAGGGCTTGCTGTTTTAATGTTTCATCTTGACGAAATTGAGTGACACTTGCTTTAATGGTTTTTATGTCCGTATCACCTTCATCATTTAAACCCTCTGATGCGTTCGACTGAGCTATCCTCATAGCTGTTCTTAAACGATCAAAGATAATGCTTCTCTCCTGTATTCTTGTCACGGTGCTTTCAAGCGCTTTGTCGTTAAGCACTTTGCTGATCGGCATTAATTTAAGCAGACTGGAAGAAACCTTCATTGATTTCTTGGTCTTCATTAATATAGGGTAAGCTTGTGATAGACGAGTATAAAAATCAACGTGAGGTTTGTCAAAAGGAAAACCAAAGCCATGCGATTCATGTCTGGCTTCCAGCACCCAGCTTAAAATCAGATAGATTTTCACCTCGGCACACAAAGCTGCCTGAGTCATGTTAAAGGTTGTTAAATCACTGTTTAAGAAATTCTGTAATTCTATTAGCATGGGGCCGTTTTCGTCCATTATCTTTTTGAATTCCTTGGCCATCTTTCTTAAGTGAGTACGGATACGGTGTGTTTTCAGATGACGTCGTATCGTACTGTAATCACGTTCAAGCAAGTCTTTTCCAATATCCTTAAGAAAATGAAAATGGCAAATATAATCCGGCACACTTGGGAACACCGTTCTCACGGCTTTCAAAATGGCTCCTCCCATATCATGCACCAGAGCAATTGGATCACCATAATCACTTTTGAACCGCTCCAGAAATTCCGTAATATGAGGGGCATTTTCCGATGGCAGCTTCACATTGCCCAGAACAATTTTTGAAATCTCATCAATGGAACTCATAAGGTGAGGGCTGTCACCTTCACACGTTCCGTCAAGGTGTAAAATATAACCGCCTTGAACTTTAAAGAACTGCTTTAATTCTTTTTGGCTCTCACGATGAGCCAGTGCTAGATAAATAATGAAGCGTTTGCCCAAATAATCTATTTCACGCAGTGATATGGATATGTTTTTTTCGGCCAGTTGATTTTTAATGGAGCGTCCGTTACAACAGTGTTTAAATAATGCTTCACCGACAAACACCATAATGTCAAAACCAAAGGTTGATTTCGGGGCGACCAGCCGTTGCAGTTCTTCACTTTTAAATGTTTTACGACAGTCCGTGCAAATGGTTTCGGTCACATGGGCGTTGAAGTGCCCAATGGCAAGTGAAGCCAGATCTCTAGTCTTGGTTTTTAAAATATTGAGGGAGCCGCCGCAAGTGCAGCCGGAAGCTTTTGGTGCAAAATATAACCTTGGACGTTTGGGGAATAGACCGCAGGGAGAAACATGCTGTGCGAGCTTTTGAGTGTGCCGGATCAATGCTGAGACGACTAAGAATCCAGTGTTTTTTTTAATCCCAACCGCCGACATAAATCTTCACACTGTGTGGGAGTTATAATAAACCCGTTTTTCAAAAGTCGTGAAGAAATCTTCGGGTAATCTATTTCCGGTCGACCACTGCGTATGATCTCAGATAAAACCTCAATGACCCTATACTCCGGCAACTCATCATCTAAACTGCCCATCCGATTTTGTTGGCGGCAAGCAAGCTGTCTTTCAGCTTTATCTTGTTGATAGCTTAGGTATAGATAAGTTTTGCCGAAAGCTTGCCGGTTTATTTTATTCAACCGCACTAGCTCAAGCAATGGGTTATGTGTTCGGACTTGTAGTTGTTTTTCCAGTTCACAGTGTTTTATCCCAGCCATTGAGTGAATGACCAAATGGCAGATGGTTTGCTTGAGATTACCAAATCTGGAAAAGCCA
Source organism: Methylococcaceae bacterium (assembly GCA_048595505.1). GTDB lineage: Bacteria > Pseudomonadota > Gammaproteobacteria > Methylococcales > Methylomonadaceae > QPIN01. The sequence continues at coordinate 937 of JBJPGG010000054.1, read as the reverse complement.
ATGCCATCACAGAACCAAAGACCGTCGGCATCAAAATGAACAGCTGGCTTCAACGTGTAATAACGTCCGGCGTGCGTGAAACTTGAAATATAGTTTAGTTCTTGCAATCGGCGAAAGACAGTCATTCTCGAAGTCGTTTCCAGCAGAATAAACAACTCATCCATGCGGGCAACCCGGTTTTTTTTAAAGAAAGACCTTAGCTTTCTTGAAGCACTGATTTTGGAAATCATAAAATGATACAATTAGGACTATATCATCCTAATTGTATCAACAAAAAGTAAACGGAACATCCGAATTGTATATAATTTAAACAATAATGATGAAATTAAGTGGTAATTTCAGAAAAAATGGGGAATAGATAAGATTTGGAAGGTACAATTAGGACTAGGTTTTTTTAAATGTACTTTATATTTATGCAGTTACATGATTTCAACCACTATTTGCGCTAATAGAACAATTCGTTGTTATTTCCTTTTTTCTCAGTCCGTTAACCCTACGTTACCTAAACAAAAACACCCCCAACAAATCATTAATATTCGCTGGGGGTGTTTTTTTTCGGAAATTGGCTAGACCACCCGCCTTTCAACAGTATCGTGATAAATTGATGGGCAGAAAAGCTTGCCCAACCTATCTGGGTTAAAAAAATTATTGAAAATAAGATGATTTGATTTAGACATTCCCCTTACTCTAACAGCAAATCATTTGCCTCTATCTTTGCTGCTATTGCCTTATCTACTAACTTGTTTCTTATCGAAGAAGCCATAGATCTGCGCATTGCACGCCGCTCAAACACAAGAGCCTGCTTTAATGATTTTAAAGATTCAGGATTGGCAATAATCTGCCCCCCTTCCAATACTTCAATTGCATCTTCCGTATCAGCCATCGCTAGAGATAGTATTTCTTTGCCACTTTTCCGACCCAGCAGTTTAACCTGTTC
>JBJPGG010000053.1:0-20470 GCA_048595505.1 Methylococcaceae bacterium | reverse complement strand
TAGTATTTCAACATCAGTTATAGACCACGGTTCTGTTAATCCTAAAGCAAGTGTAAATATTTCGGAGCTATTCATCTGGAGTAGTATGGAAATTTAAATTATTTTACAGGATTTACCCATTGGATTCTTCATAGGCCCATTTAACTACTGCTAATGATTTGGCGGAATGCGTACTTTTCCGCTCGAATAACAAGGGTCGGAGTTGCTGGAATTATAGGGAAGTATTTTCCTGCATGAAGGGAAAAGGGAAGGCTGTAGTAACGATCAACAACTCCGACCTCATGATATTCCATGATACGTTATTCTTGTACATATAAGCCAGACACACCGTGATAAGTCCCAAGTAAATAGCTTTTAAAATTACTGATGACTATATGAACCCACGGCAACCATTCATCGACCAACTCAGAGGGTGTCACTTTAGCGATATGGTGATGCTCTTCTGAAAGCACTCTTAATGCGTGGAGTGCATCTGTATTTAAGGTTTGTCCTGATTCAATGCTTTCCTGAGCAAATTTTCTTACGTTATCTCTATTTACACTGGACATAGCTTTCATTGCGACAAAACCAGATTTTCCATCATTATGCTCACAGGCTATCAAAATGGCAGTCTTACCTTCGGCTCTACGCCCACTTTTTCCAGCTTGCTTGCCACCCACAAAAGCATCATCTAATTCAATGGTTCCCGTTAGTTTTAGCATTAAGAAACCCCCGTTTTTCTTTGTTATGTGTTTAAAACAAAATACCTCAATAACTTTCCTGAGTAGCCAAATCTTTTAAAGCCAAATCACCCAACTCTCTAAAGTAGGGCTGGTTAAGCCATATATTCTTATTCCCTACCGCAATAAATCTATATTTAGCTCGAGTTATTGCAACATTTAATAAATTAGGTTTGTTTGATGCCCAGCTTGCTGCTCCAGTTGTTTTTCCATCTAAACCTAAACAAAGAATAACTCCATTAGCCTCTTTTCCTTGAAAAGTATGAACAGTTCCAACATGTGTTTTTAACCACTCCCCCATGGATGCACTATCAATACCTATTTGATATTTTTTTATCTCATTAATTAATGGTTTAAACAAAAATGGGTTCAATTTATCACTTATTTCTTTAAAGGGAGTGATAACAAAAATATCGGGTAACTTCTTATGCGAATCTAGGTATGTTGATATTTCTGAAATTAATATATCTTTAATTATTTCTGCTTGTTTTTCAACAAAATGCCTTCCATCAACATTTCCTTCACAATGAATAAAAGAAGTCAAAAAATTTACCTCAATTTTTTCAGGAGTTACCGTGGAAAGATACATTGTATCGTCGTAAGCAATTCTGTTTGAAATACTGAACATTGGGTCTAAGCATCTTCGGTGAATTCTTAATGGAATTCCAATCCAGATGTCATTTCCATTAATATTTAAATATCTTCCCAGAGGGTTGATTCTATCCGCCATAGATTGTACTGAGAGTTCAGAGTTTATTTGGCTCTCAGTTAGCTCAAAATAATTGCTAATATTATTAGTTATAGTTTTAGGTATTGTTACAACAGGTTCAATTTGAAACGGGTCACCAACAACAGCAACCCTTTTTGATCTCCAAATTGACCCTGCGGCTGCCTGAGGAACTGCCTGCCCAGCCTCATCTATAAACAACCAAGGAATATCCTCTTTATCTAAATCTTTAAACATCGTTTGAATAGATGCAAAAGTGGAAGAAACTACGGGTATAACTAAGAAAAAAGTATCCCACATTGCTTTCACTTCTTCATGTGATACCGTTATGTTCCCTTTCAGGTATTCAAAAAACCCTGCAAGTGTTCTCGATATTCGATTGGATTTAGAGTTTGCATTTAACAGGAATTTTTCATTTAATTGCAATGAAATAACAAACAACTCTGATTGTAATTCTTTTAATTTAGGTGAATACCAAGGACAGGATTCTTGTGATTTCTTAGATTCTATTTCCCTCCAAAAAGCGCTGTCAGCATAATTGTTTTTTAATTCTGATTTAGTCCCTTCCGTGCGGACCTGAAGAACATGAAGTTTCTCATTGTGCAAAAAAAGTATTTTTTTAGCATTATTTAAATCAGTCGTTATTTGATTAAATATAAGCTCTACCTGCTTAACAGCATTGGTTTCGCTTTTTAATGTTTCCACAACATCGTTATATTCTCTAAGAATTGATTTAATAGACTTTTTATACTCTGATCGAATTGACCAATTAAACCAATAAATAAAAAAACTGGGTTTGTTTTCTTTAATAATAACCAGCTCCGATAAACATTCTTTTTTTCTATCTTTAAGCTCTCTTATTAATTCTTCTTTTTCTTTTAGTTCACGTTCAGACTCGGCATACTTTATTAAATTGTCTTCGACATCAATCTCTAGTTGAATTTTTGCTCTAGATGCCTCTAGAAATTCCAAATATTCTTTTTTGTAAATTTCCAGTTTTTCTTTTTCTAATGTTACTTCTGCCAATTTATCATTAAACTTACATACAATATCATTCCAGTCACTATTGTTTTCTACCTTATTGAACTTTAAAGTTTTCTGTAAGTCATCAAAACCCTGATTTTTATTGAACCACAAAGTATCAACCAACGCTTTACGGTTTGTCTTATTGCCGAGTACTGCTGAAATCAACCCCCAATTATTTTTGTTTACACAGTTTTCTGCCACCTCTTTAAAGTATTCAATTTCCTCAGAAAAAGAAGCGACTTCACTTTTTAGAGGAAGTTCTTTTGATATATTTTCAACAGCACCATTATTAGAAGATGCAACTACAATTCCTGCATGAGTCAGGTCGTTGTCTGGAGCATATATAAAAGGGGAAAATTTATCACTAATATAGATTTGACCAATTTTAGTAAAAGCATCCGCAGGATTTTCAATGAGTGAAAGTGCTTTGGCTCTTTTTACAAGAATCGGGGCAATAATATCTCTTAATAAAGTTGTTTTTCCAGTTCCAGGTGGGCCATTTACAGATAAAATCCCGTCTTGGTTGGAACCTGAAAGGCTATTAAAAATAGAATTCACTGCAAATTGCTGCATTAAACTTAAAGTGTAGTCAGACGGCCAGCATCCGTCAGGGTAATTTATTGGCGATAATGACTGTTGTAAGGCATCAATTTCTGTTGATATATCAATGCGATTTGATTGATAGTTTAAGCTTCCACTCAAATAGTCTAAGAAAGCTCTAGGCGCTTGTTCACTATCAAAATTTGAAATGATAGTTTCTAAGTCTTTTATATAGAAACTATTTAATAAATCAGTAGATGACTTATTATCAGTGTTTTTTGTAGAGATAAATGTTTCATCGTACTTAACATATATTCTTTTTTCAGGTAGAACACTCCAACCGCAAAGCGATTCAATTTTTTCTTGTATTTCTTTCAGTTTCTCAAGACTAACGGGTATTGGGGTTCTTGTTATTTCATCACCGTCATTAGTCGCAACTTCATTAAAAATATAATCAAAATCATTTGAAAGCTGATTCAGTAATTCTTCAAATTTATCAGACCAATTGTCCGTTTTAATTTGACCTTTTTCTAGTTGGGATAATGCCCAAGGTAGTGTAGAAACCCCTATAGATTTATTGATGTAATACCCATTTATATCCAGCTTTAAAGATGCAAATAAAATTTTATTACTGTTCTGATTTTCATCTTTGGTAGAGTCATTAAAAAATTGGTCGACAAACTTCGTAACCTTTGATGGTTCAAATACGCCAATATATATTGTGTATTCTATTGTTTTTTTTGGATTAGAAGGTTTTAAAGGTTTATTCCAAGGCTCTGGAAATTTTAATTCTTTTATATTCTTTTCTTTAGGTAATGATGCTGGACTAAAATGCTCTAGTTTATGCCAACAAGATAATAATCTTTTATACTCCATTACCTATCCTTTTCTGGTTTGATGGGATTATCATTTTAATATTAATCATAGAAACATTGAAGGATTACTACACATAATACCGAGTTGACAGGCAATTTTGCCTGATAATGGATACAGTGTGACTGGCATGATAGTCAGCTAGTTGGTGAAAGTCCAGCCTTTGCCCTGTGAGAACACGGTGAAACCGTGCAACATTAAATATACATATAAACCAATAGTATAAATAAATTACTGAACATAACCCTATTTTCCAGATACACTCCATCCTGAAATTATGTGTCTCGAGGAACTTTAAATTGAATCTTCAGGAAATAACCGTACACCCCATTCAACGAGATGATAAAAAATGCTTTCAGTCATTAATGAATGAACATCATTATCTGGGCGCAATCAGGGAGTAACTTTCTCTGGATTTGAAAGGCAGCTACATTTTGGTATAATGCTCTGTTCATAGAGTTTTTAGAATAGTTAATATGCAAACAACGATGCTTAAAGCAAAGTTACACAGAGCCACAGTAACCCATTCAGAATTGGGTTATGAAGGGTCTTGTGCTATCGATGGCAAGTTTCTTGATCTTTCTGGAATCAGGGAATATGAGCAAATTCAAATATATAATATTAATACAGGTGGCCGTTTTACAACTTATGCGATACGTGCAGAAGAGGGCTCAGGTGTTTTCTCTGTTAATGGAGCCGCAGCACGGCTCGCTTGTCAGGGAGATTTGATTATCGTATGTGCTTTTGCAACGTATGATGAAAAAGAGTTGAAAAACTTCAAGCCTACTCTAGTTTATTTTAATGATAAAAACGAAATAACACATTCCAGTCATTCCATTCCTGTTCAGGCAGCATAGCCTTAATACTTCAATATTTCCTTGTAACTAAGGATAAGCGTTTAAAAAAGCACTAAAATATATTCGTTGTAGAGCGGACTTTAGTCCGCTATGAACAACTGTATATAGTACGTCATATCAGAAATTGCGGACTGAAGTCCGCTCTACAGTATTTATCTAAGTAAAGTTGCCAAGCTACTAGTTTATTACTTTCTGCTACGTGGCTTAAGTGATGAGCTGAGACTCAAGTTTCTGAGACATCTATTTCGTTGCTTTTTTCAGTCAAAGTGATACTTTGCTCAATAGCGGCTAATGGCTTTTGAATACCAATTTTATTTTTGGTATTAATCAGTAGAGGTGATTTAATTGAGCCTTTAATCGTTGGATGGTCTGGCATAGAGGAATTCTCGTCTCTATGAAGTATCAACAGGATTAATAAGTCATTAGCAGATTGAATTTCCAGAGTCGCTTGTTCATCATCCGTTAAAATAAAATGATAATTTATATTAAAATGTGCGGGGTGGGCTATAGAGAAAGCAATATCATCATCAACCAGAGATTGTAGTTGAAATACAATTTCACTATCTTGTTGTTGATTAAACTGAAATTGGGTTTGTTTTTCAAAACCGGGAATGCCATTAGGAAAATTAAGGATGGTGTTTGGAGTTAGCTGTTGTTGGCTAAACGATTTAGATTCGATTTCCATATGGCTTCAGTTTAGTAATGATTAAGTAATTCATAATCTAATATATAGCATAAATAGATATTTGCAAGAATGTGTTGGAGTATAAGCTGAGTGGAATTATCTTTCTATAAAAAACGATCATTACATATTTCAGGCTATTAGCAAACACAGCGCATTGCAACTATAACGTGTTGTGTTATTCTGCATGCTATGCGAATAAACTTAATATCAGTAGGAAACCGAATGCCTGGCTGGGTTCAGCAAGGTTATAATGAATATGCTAAACGGATGCCTAAGGAATGTGAATTGTTGCTTAAGGAAGTTATGCCTGGAAAACGTGGAAAAAACAGTGATGTGGCAAGGATAGTTAGGGATGAAGGTACTAGGATGATTGATGCCATACCCGCAAGAACGCATATAGTGATATTGGATATCCCTGGAAAACCGTGGACAACACCAGAACTTTCGGTGGCTATGAAGAGATGGCTGGAGAGCGGACAAAATATTGCTTTAATGATTGGGGGGCCTGAAGGTCTTGCTGATTCTGTACGAGATTTAGCCACAGAATCATGGAGCTTGTCTCGCTTAACTTTTCCTCATCCCTTGGTCAGAATCATGGTTGCAGAACAATTATATCGGGCCTGGAGTATTTTAAACAGGCATCCCTATCATCGATGAGCAAACAAATTGTGCTGGCTTCAGCTTCTCCGCGACGAAAGGAATTATTGGATCAAATTGGTGTCAGCTATAGTGTGCACCCGGTTGATATTGATGAGACCCCCAAGCAGTCAGAAGATCCCTTGGATTATGTGCAACGAGTTGCAGCAGAAAAGTCATCGGCATGTATGGAGATATTAAATACTTCATTACCCATTTTAGCAGCTGATACCAGTGTGGTTATTGATGGATGCATTTTGGGAAAACCTGAAAACAAAGAACATGCAGTGGCTATGTTAAATAAATTGTCAGGGCAAAAACATTTGGTTTATAGCGCTGTATCATTAAGATCATATGGTGCTAATAATGAGTGTAGGCATTTTCAGGCATTGAGTACTACAGAAGTGAGGTTTAGAACAATTAACCCGAAAGAAATTCAGGCTTATTGGCAAACAGGTGAACCTGTAGGAAAAGCAGGTGCTTATGCTATACAGGGGTTTGCAAGTGTTTTTGTAGCGTCTATTAGCGGGAGTTTCTCAGGCGTTGTTGGTTTGCCTTTATTTGAAACAGCAGAACTATTATCTAAGCAGGGAATAAAAGTTATCACATGAGTGAAGAAATTTTAATTAATGTTACGCCTCCGGAAACACGGGTAGCCGTTATTGAAAACGGAGTATTACAAGAGTTAATTATTGAGAGGGATAAGCAAAAAGGCCTGGTTGGCAATATTTATAAAGGAGAGGTTTGTAGGGTATTGCCAGGTATGCAAGCTGCTTTTGTTGATATTGGTCTTGAACGAGCTGCATTTCTTCATCTTTCTGATTTTAGTAATAAAGAATTAGAGAATAAAGGTTCAGAAAATATTGAACATTATTTACGGCAAGGGCAAGCAATTGTTGTTCAAGTAACAAAAGATCCGTTAGGATCAAAAGGAGCAAGATTAACCACAGAAATATCTATTCCTTCCCGATTTCATGTTTTTATGCCATTTTCCAGCAATTCAGGCGTCTCTCAAAGAATTGAATGTGATAAAGAACGTCGCCGGTTAAGAACTTGTATAGAGCACTTTCAACAGAAAAATGAAAGTGGTGGGTTTATTGCGAGAACAGCAGCTGAGTGTATCGAAGAGCCCATGCTATTTTCGGATATGATGTTTCTTACTAAACTTTGGGAAGCTATTTCCGAGAAAATAACGGTAGCAGAAGTTAAGACTTTGATTCATCATGATTTATCATTAAGTATCAGAGTTTTACGTGACTTGTATACAGATGGTATTGACAGGATCAGAGTGGATTCTCGTGAAACACATCAAAAAATGCTTGAATTTTCTCAAGTTTTTGTCCCCGAAATTGTTCCACTTCTTGAGCATTATGCAGGGGAATGTCCTGTTTTTGATATTTACAATGTTGAAGATGAAATAACACGAGCCTTAGACAGAAAAGTAAAGTTAAAGTCTGGCGGACATTTGGTGTTTGATCAAACCGAAGCAATGACTACTGTGGATGTTAATACCGGAGGTTATGTGGGTGGACGCAATTTAGAAGAAACCATTTTCAAAACCAATTTAGAAGCAACGCAGACTATCTCTCGACAGCTGAGATTACGCAATTTGGGTGGAATTATTATTATTGATTTCATTGATATGCAGAGTGAAGAGCATAAACGCCAGGTTTTAGAGGCTTTACAACGTAATTTAGATAAGGACCATGCTAAAAATAAAATTACAGAAGTTTCTGCTTTAGGTTTGGTTGAAATGACTCGAAAGAGGACCCGGGAAAGTTTGGAGCATATACTTTGTGAACCTTGTTGTGCGTGTGAAGGTCGTGGTGTATTAAAAACCGCTGAGTCCATGTGTCTGGAAATATTCAGGGAGATTATTCGGGAAGTCAGGCAATATAATGTACAAGAGTTATTAGTACTAGCTTCTAATGAAGTCGTTGAAATGTTGTTGGATGAAGAAGCAGATATGCTGGCTGAATTAGAGCTGTTTTTAGGCGTGCGAATCAAGTTTAGAACTGAGGCAGAATATAACCAGGAGCAGTATGATGTGGTGCTGTTGTAATCGGTTGAACGAGTATAAAGGCTTGAAAATATTGTGATTCAACGCATAAAGCGTGTAATATTTCTTATTTCAGTTGGTTTGGTATTGTTGCTGGGAATGGGCTCGGTTGTAATAAGGCTTTCTTTGCTGGAAATAGAAAGTTATAAAACAGCTCTGGAAAATAAGGTTCTTGAGCTGACCACTATACCTATTGAAATAGGATCATTGCGGGCGAATTTTCGAGGCTTTAGTCCAGAAATAATTTTGCAAGACATTCGGGTCCTGACTGAAGATGAGCAGGCCGAATCGCCAATTAAGCTAGAAGAAGTGCGTATAGGGGTAAACCCGATACAATTATTACTTACCCGTGAGCTGTTACCTTCTAGCTGGCTTACTTTAGTTGGAGCCAAACTTTCAATTGCGCGTAAGGAAGATGGTAGTTTATCTATTGTTGGGCTAAATGCCGGAGACTCTGAGCAACCATATTGGATGTTACAAGGTGGTCGGTATGAAGTTTTAAAAAGTGAAATTACCTGGTTGGATGAGCAACGGCATGGAACATCTCTCAAGTTTGACAAGGTTGATCTATTAATAAAAAATGAGTTTGATGCTCAACGCCATGAGATCCATTTAATTAGCCAATTACCTAAGCAGGTGGGGAAAACTTTGAGAGTTTCCATGTCTATTCAAGGTGATGTTTTTGAAACTGACGCTATTAATGGCATAGTCTATGTGGAAGCTACTGATATTCAGCTACCAGAGCTGTTGACTGGCAAAAAACCATTAGGCATAAAAATACAAGCAGGTGAAGGCAGTTTTAAAACATGGAGTAAATTCCAACATTCAAAGTTAATAAGCTTGATAGGTAGTTTACAAGCAAAAAACCTTGTTCTTAACAAAGGTAGAAAAAATCAAAAACCATTACAAATAATATCCCTTAGCACAGAATTTAATGGCACTCGTTCGGGAGCAGACTGGCAACTTGGAGTCGCTGATTTCGATTTGCAGATAGGGGATAAAACCTGGCCAACAGCGGGATTTAGTCTTTCTGCAGATGAACAGTTTTCTCGTTTTTCTGGGTCAATAACGCAATTGGATTTGCAAGAGATGATGCAGTTGTTTGGGTTCTTTATGCCTAAAAAATCAGAAAAGTATGATCTGATTTCAAAATTGGATTTAAAAGGCATGCTAACAGAGTTTTCATTCTTTGTTGATAGTTCAAATGACCAATTTGCAGTTTCCGGTGTATTTGATCATGTTTTTACAAATGCTTATGCCGGCTTACCAGAGCTAGAAAACCTGAGTGGTAGCATTAAAGGGAGCAACGAAAAAGGTGTTATTGCTTTAAATACTAAAAAAGGCAGCTTATTTTATCGAGAGGTGTTTAGGAAGCCATTTATCATTAACCGTTTGAGTGGCTTACTGCAGTGGCAGCAAATGCCAGATAAATGGCAAGTAAGTTCAGAAAGTCTGGTTTTGGATACCAAAGATATTCAAATACAAAGTCGAGTGGCTTTGACTATCCCTAAAAATAATGATGCTGCTGTTTTTATGGATTTACAGGCATCTTTTGCTAATGCACAAGATGTTAGTTATGCACCTGAGTATTATCCGGTTTCTATCATGGATAAAGATCTGCTTAATTGGCTAGATAATGCTTTTGTGTCAGGAAAGCTAGGTCACGGCGATCTATTGGTTTATGGTGAACTGGATAAATTTCCGTTTTCTAATGGCCATGGTGCGTTTGAGGTGATGTACAACTTGTTGGATGTTGAATTACATGTTCATCCAGAGTGGCCAAATTTAAAAAATGTAGCTGCTGATCTATTGTTTTTAAAAAACAGTGTGTCAATTGATATATCTCATGCTGAAGTTAACAACCTGCAAGTTAAGCGCGCTTTAGTTGAAGTTCCCTCTTTTTCAGAAAGTAATCACTTGCTAGTAAAAGGGCAAGTTAACGGTCGTATTGTAGATGGCTTGACCTATTTACAGCATACCCCCTTGTCTGAGTCTGCTGATAATGTGTTGGATGTTATTGTTCCTGTTGGGTTAACTCAGGTTAAATTGGACCTGAAAATCCCATTGGTTGAAACTGCTGAGGTGGTGGTGGATGGTATTGCACATCTTAATAAGGCTAGGTTGACTGTAAAGTCGGCTGACTTGAACATTACAGCTGTGAAAGGAGATTTAAAATTCACTGAAAAGGGATTGTATAGTGATACCATTAAAGCCAAAGCATTAGCTTATCCTGTCGAAATAAAAGTGGCTACTGACGCTTTAAATACATCCGTTACTTTTTCAGGTAAGACTGATATCTTGCAATTAAGGAAACAATTTGGGTTTTTGGATAATGAGTTTATAGAGCAACGAATAAAAGGTTTAATAGCTTATCAGGTGAAACTTGATTTACCTGGAAATAGAAATGAACCGGCGGAACTCAATATTAATACAAATCTATTGGGTGTATTGATAGATTTGCCCGGTTCGTTAAAAAAATCTGCGAAACAACAAAGACCATTTTTTGTCAGTCTGCTAATAAATGATGATGATTTGTTGCCGGTGACATTGAATTACAATGATGAATTGAAAGCGGCTATACAGATGAGTAAACAACAAAGTGCAATGCACTCGGCTCATTTAGTTTATGGCAAGGGGACAGCTGTTCCTCCATTGGGTATGGGGATAGATATTGCAGTTGAGCAAGATTTTATTGATGCTTCTGAATGGATGGAGTTTGTTAAGTTGGGTGCTAATGAGGAGCAGAAAGCAGAAGAAAATATTAATAGTATCAGTATAAATATCAAACAATTACAGTGGAACAACAAAAACCAAGGCGCTTTTGAAATTGCAATGCAAAGAGTTGGTCAGCAGTGGCAAGGTAATCTTTCATGTGCAGCTGCAAAGGGAGCTTTTGTTTTGCCGAGAAATTACACGGGGAAGGATGCGATAATGCTTGATATGGCTTATTTGAATCTTTCGGAATTGATGCAAGCTGAGATGCAAGAGGATAGTCTTAGTGTTGAAGAAATGCCACTGATTAATGTGTTAAGCGAACAGTTGTGGTGGAAGGGTGTTGACCTGGGAAAGCTTGAAATAAAAACAGAACGGCTGGTAGATGGTGTCAGATTTAATTATATAAATGTTATAGCCGATGATCATAACATTGAACTTAAAGCCGATTGGATAAAAAAAGATCAAGGATTTGTTACCGAGATGTCTGGCAGTTTAAGTGCTGATGACTTTGGTGGGTTTTTATCTAAAATAGGTTTTCCAAATGATTTAAAGGATAGTGGAGGAAAAGTAGAGTATGAGGGTATTTGGCAGGGAGCCCCTTATCAATTATCTTTGCAAAAGATGGATGCTGAAATAGATTTAGAATTTACAGACGGGCGTATTTCCAGTATAGAGCCTGGGTTTGGTAGGATTTTAGGGCTTCTGGCAATGGAGCAATGGGTTAAGCGATTGACGCTTGATTTTAGTGACTTATATGAGCAGGGACTTAGTTTTAACAGCATTACTGGGCATTATAGTTTGAATGAAGGCAAGGCGGTTACTAAAGATTTAATGGTTGATGCGATAACTGCGCGAATTGCGATCGAAGGGGAAGCTGACTTACTGGCTGAAACCCTTGATAAGAATGTGGTTGTAGTGCCAAAAAGTTCGGGAGCTGTTCCTATAGCTGGTACAATTGTCAGCAGTATTGCTGGAACAATTACACAGGTTTTAACCCGTGATTATAAAGAAGGATATTTTTTTGGTTCCAAGTATAGAATAACTGGAAAATGGGACGATATTGAAGTCACAACATTGCATGAGCACGATGGTGTTTTGAAAAAAACATGGAAAGGACTGACAGATTTTTCCTGGATGAAGTCAACTCCGCAACATAATAATAAATAAGAAAGTAAAGAGATTAAAGTATGAGTATATGTGCTGCCATACAAATGGCATCTAGCCCAAATGTAGCTTCGAACTTATTAGAAGCGGAAAAATTAATTGCAGAGGCAGTGCAAGCAGGAGTAAAGTTGGTTGCTTTGCCAGAAAACTTTGCCTTAATGGGTATGCATGAGCTGGATAAAGTGAAGGTGCGGGAGCCTGATGGTAACGGCTCTATTCAAACTTTTTTGTCTGAGACAGCAAAAAAACATGCAGTCTGGATTGTTGCAGGGACAGTGCCTCTGGTTGCAGATAATGACAAAAAAGTGAGAGCTGCTTGTTTAATTTATAACGATAAAGGACAAAGAGTTGCACGTTATGACAAAGTGCATTTGTTTGATGTCAGTGTACCAGGTACAGATGAAGAATACAGAGAGTCTGATTCAATTGAAGATGGTGATGAACCTTTAGTGATAGATACCCCTTTTGGAAGGTTGGGGATTGCTGTTTGTTACGATTTACGATTTCCTGAGTTTTTTCGTAAAATGTCAGAACAGGGTCTGGATATCGTAGTCGTTCCCTCTGCTTTTACAGAAAAAACAGGTGCCGCACACTGGGAAGTATTATTACGCGCACGAGCAATTGAAAATTTATGTTACGTTATCGCCCCTAATCAAGGCGGTTTTCATGTGAATGGACGTCAAACATTTGGACATAGTATGATTATCGACCCCTGGGGTGGTGTTTTGGACTGCCATAAAACAGGTGCAGGTTTTGTTAGTGCAGAGATTGATTTAGAGCGATTGGAAAAAGTCCGAGCCTCTTTCCCCGTTTTAGACCATCGACGTTTTTACTGTAAATAATATGAAATTAAAGAATATGGGATGTATGTTTGTTATCACTTTGTTGATAGTTGCATGCTCTGATTCCAAAAACACGCGATATCAAGATACCAGTCATCTTGAAATTCCACCTGAAATGGAAATTGTTGAAACCCCTAAGGCTATAGTTGAAGATAAAGATAAAGATAAAGATAAAGATAAAGTAAAAGTAAAAGTAAAAGTAAAAGTAAAAGAGTCGGGTCTAGGCGATGAGGTTTTATTGGTGGGGTCTGCAAAAAAGCCAGTTATTAAAATTAAGAAATTATTTGATCGCTCGTGGAATATTGTTGAACAAGCATTAAAGTTGAACGAAATTGACGTAACGGATAAAAACAGAGAACAGGGTGTTTTTTATGTTTTGTTTGATCCAGATGTGCTGCCTGCAAATGACCCGGAGTTGATGGATAAGGTAACCTTTTTCCTGTTCCAGGATGATTTTGAGGAAGAAACCTATAAAGTGACGGTGATCTGGCGCGAGAGTGATACAGAAATTAGTGCAGAACTGGTTGAACAGCTTAATACTGATTTATTGGATGATGATGAAGATGGGTCTGAAGGATCGGTTGATGAAGGCGCGAAGTTGATCAACACATTGTATAAAACAATTAGAGATGATTTGCCGCTTGATTAAGTAATTGAAAATATAGTTTATTTCGTGTGCGATTCATAGAGCCTGTTTGGGATCGTTAAGTGCAAATAGTCTAACAGCAATACCCGCTCAATGTTAATAGAATTATTGTAGGTTTGTTACATATACCGGAATAACTCTCCTTATTACCCTAGTAAAAAAAACCTTAATGGAAATATTAGACCAAGTAAAGCAATCAATATTGACGCCTTTTGGCATGCAGGATAAAGATATTACTCAGATTATGGATAGCATGCTTAGCGTGTCTGTTGATAATGCTGATATCTATTTTCAGTCCAGCCATTTTGAGTCATGGATTTTAGAAGGCGGTATAGTCAAAGAGGGCGTTCACAATATAGAACAAGGCGCAGGTGTTCGCGTGGTATCAGGAGAAAAAACCGGTTTTGCATACAGTGATCGTATTGAGCTTTCAGTACTGCTTGAAGCAGCAAATAATGTAAAAGCCATAGCCAGACAAGGGCAGAATGCTCAAAAAAAATTAGAAAACATAACATCTTGGCCCAGTTATTATGAGCCCATAAATCCTTTGAAATCACTGGATGACCAAGAAAAAATTGTATTGTTACAAAAGGTTGATGTGGAAACGCGTAAACTGGATAGCCGAATTGAAGAAGTTATTGTCAGTTTGGTTGGAGTGCATGAAAAGGTTTTGGTGGCAAGCCAGGATGGCTCCTTAGTGGCTGATATTCGTCCACTAACACGAATGAATGTGACTGTTATTCTTGAACAAAATGGCAAGCGTGAACAAGGTAGTATGGGCGGAGGAGCCCGAACAAATTACAGTTATTTCTTGGATCATGATAAAGCCCTGGAATATGGAAAAGAAGCAGTGAGACAAGCTGTAGTTAATCTGGAAGCTGTTGATGCTCCGGCAGGTAATATGACAGTCGTATTAGGTCCGGGTTGGCCGGGTATCTTATTGCACGAGGCAATAGGGCATGGTTTGGAAGGCGATTTTAATCGTAAAGGAACGTCGGCATTTAGTAACAAACTGGGTGAGCGTGTTGCATCAGATCTTTGTACAGTGGTTGATGATGGAACACTCGTGGGTAGGCGAGGTTCATTAAATATAGACGATGAAGGCGTACCTACTGAAAATACTGTGTTGATTGAAAAAGGCATACTCAAAGGCTATATGCAGGATAAGCTGAATGCCAAGTTGATGGGCGTTAAATCTACCGGTAATGGACGTAGAGAATCTTATGCACATTTACCTATGCCCAGAATGACAAATACCTATATGTTGCCGGGGCCACATGATCCTGAGGAGATTGTTAAATCAGTAAAAAAAGGCTTGTATGCTAAAAATTTTGGCGGTGGGCAAGTGGATATTACTTCAGGTAAGTTTGTGTTTTCAGCAAGTGAAGCTTATTTGATTGAAAACGGAAAAATTACTCGTCCGGTGAAAGGTGCTACTTTAATCGGTAATGGGCCAGATGTTTTAACTAAAGTTTCTATGGTAGGGACTGATTTGGAATTGGATTCAGGTGTCGGAACCTGTGGTAAAGAAGGACAAAGTGTTCCTGTTGGAGTAGGTCAGCCTACACTGAAAATAGATGGGCTAACCGTGGGTGGAACGAGTGTGTAACAAACAGTCGTTATCTTTCCAGACAGAATGTCACCACTCATAAAGAGAAATATTGTGCAAAACCACGAAGAAATTAATCGATTAAAAAATATAGTCCAGGATATATTGGACGCCGCAGAAAAACAGGGTGCCACGTCTGCAGAAGCCGGCTTAAGCGTTGACAATGGGCTTTCAGTTACCGCACGTTTGGGTGATGTGGAGACTATTGAACATCACTGTGATCAAAGTTTAGGGGTTACGGTCTATATCGGTAAAAAGAAAGGATCAGCGAGTACAAACGACTTTTCAGCTAATTCAGTTGAGGAAACAGTCAAAGCAGCGTGTAGTATTGCTGGTTTTTCCAGTGATGATGAATATGCGGGTTTGCCTGATAAAGAAATGCTGGCAACTGAATTCCCTGATCTTGATAGAAATCATCCTTGGGATATTGATGTCCAGTCAGCAATTGATTTGGCTGTAGAATGTGAAGATGCAGCTCGATCTTACCATGCAGAAATTAGTAACTCTGAAGGTGCAACTGTAGATTCGCATCAAGGCATTAGAGTATTAGGCAATAGTTTGGGTTTTTTGCAAGGTTATCAGGCAAGTCGTCATTCGATTAGTTGTTCTGTATTAGGTGAGCGAGATGGCAATATGCAAAGGGATTATTGGTATAGCATTTCCCGAAATGCTAAAAATCTTGAGTCAGCCAAGGAAATTGGTATCAAAGCAGCAGAACATACCATTAAACGCTTAGGTGCGCGCAGTTTAACAACCCGGCAGTGCCCAGTATTATATTCGGCAGAAGTGGCATCTGGTTTGATTGGCTCACTAATTAGTGCGGTGAGTGGAGGGAACTTGTATCGAAAATCAAGTTTTTTATTGGATGCTTTGAGTACACAGATTTTCCCGGATTTCATCCGCATTCATGAGCAACCTTACTTGAAAATGGCATTAGGTAGTTCAGCCTATGATTCTGAAGGGGTGATGACACGAACAAGAGATATTGTTTCTGAAGGGGTATTGCAAGGGTATGTGCTCAGTAGTTATTCTGCGCGAAAACTGGGTATGAAATCTACAGGGAATGCGGGGGGAGTGCATAATTTAACGTTAGATTCTGGTAAAAATGATTTTACTGCAATGCTAAAGCAATTAAATACAGGGTTATTGGTGACAGAGCTTATGGGGCAAGGAGTAAATGGAGTCACCGGTGATTATTCTCGTGGAGCATCAGGTTTCTGGGTGGAAAATGGAGAGATACAATATCCGGTTGAAGAAATTACCATTGCCGGCAATTTAAAAGACATGTATAAAAATATTGTATCCGTAGGCAATGATGTGGATTATAGAAGTAATATTAGAACTGGCTCGATATTGATAGAACAGATGTCTATAGCGGGTGAATAAGATACTATAAAAGCCCTTTCCAAAGGGAGAAGGGAGACTTCTGGCTTTAAAGCACTTAGCTCGCAATTTAAGAAAAAGCCAAACGGATGCAGAGCAAATATTATGACTTCAACTAAGAAATAGACGTTTTTTAAATTATAAATTTCGTCGGCAATTTTCTATCGCATCTTATATTGTCGATTTTCTTTGTATGGAATTAAAACTTATTATTGAGTTGGATGGTTCGCAGCATTATGAGTAGATTAAAAATGATGCTGAACGTACACTATTTCTTAACTAGCGAGGTTTTGAAGTTATTCGGTTTTGGAATAATGATTTATTTGATAATCTTGACGGAGTTTTAGAATCTATTCGGCTGGCAATAGAAAAGCAAAATAAAACTATGGATAAAAAATTGTTTTAATTCCTATTTCACTGGTGTTCTTAACCCAACCCTCCCCAGCAAGGGAGGGCTTTATATGTATGTTAGAGCGTCTTCAGAATATCCTCAATCAACTGCGGGCCTCGATATATCAAACCACTATAAATTTGTACCAAACTAGCGCCTGCAGAAAGTTTATCTTGTGCGTCTTGGCCTGATAAAATACCTCCGGCGGCAATAATAGGGATTTCTCCTTTAAGTTCGGCCGCTAAACCAGCAACTACATGAGTTGACTGTTGTTTAACCGGTGCCCCACTTAAGCCACCAATTTCTTCAGCATGAACATGCCCTTGAACAGCTGCTCTGGAAATAGTGGTGTTAGTTGCAATCACACCATCAAGGTTAAACTCCAATAATAACTTTGCTATATGAGTGATTTCGTCATCGTTCAGGTCCGGTGCAATCTTAACCACTAATGGTGTATATTTATCATGCTCCTGCTGAAGTTTTAATTGTTCTTCTTTTAATGCAGACAGCAACTGTTTAATTTCCTCTCCTTGTTGTAGCTGACGTAGATTTTTGGTGTTGGGAGAAGAAATGTTAAGGGTAATATAGCTTGCTACAGCGTAGCTTTTACGTAGTCCGATTAAATAGTCATCCGTTGCTTTTTTGATTGGAGTATCAAAATTCTTACCAATATTGACACCTAAAATTCCTTTATAATCAGCTAGACTAATTTGTTGCAGCAAATGCTCAACGCCCAGGTTGTTAAAGCCCATGCGATTAATAATAGCTTCATGCTCGGGAAGTCTGAATAAACGAGGTTTAGGGTTCCCCGGCTGAGGTCTGGGGGTAACCGTGCCAATTTCAATAAAACCAAATCCTAAGGCAGAAAGTGCATCAATGTAATCGCCGTTTTTATCCATTCCTGCGGCAAGCCCAACTGGATTTTTAAAATCAAGTCCCATCACGGTAACCGGTTTGTTATCTGAGCTGGCTTTACTTAAATCAGATAAACCTGCTTGATGAGATAACTTTAGAAGCTTAAGGGTAAGATAATGTGAAAGTTCAGGATCAAGAGAGAATAGAGCGGGGCGGAGTAAAGGATAAAGATTCATTGGTTTATGTTGTTTTGTGGTTTTCTGTACGATAGGATGGATTTGTAACTATATAAGTTTGTATGGCTCAGGGTCTACACAGGGTGCTCTATCTAGAATGATATCAGCCATCAATTGCGCAGAAGCAGGGCCCATGACTAAACCATTTCTAAAATGTCCGGCATTTATAGCCAGGTTGTTAATTTCCGGGTGCTTATCTATATAAGGTATACCCTGTTTTGTACCCGGACGTAAGCCCGCCCAATGATTAATTATCGGAAACTGTTTAAGCACAGGAAGTAGTTCAGTAGCAAAAGTCGCTAATTTATTTTTGGCTTCGGTTGATATGCTTTTATCAAATTCACAGTGTTCAACCGAGCTGCCAGCTAGGATTTTACCGTCTTTACGTGGAATTAAATAATGATCATTGTCTAATATCATATGCGGCAGTGTGTCCGGTTTAGCATCAAACAATAGCATTTGTCCTTTTATCGGTGATATTTCTGGGATATGTTGGCTATTAGGAAATAGTTTTTTTGTCAGTTGGCCTGTCCATGCTCCCGAGCTGATAATTAATTGATCAATATTAAAATTGCCTTGGCTTGTTGTTAAGGTATTAATTGTTCCATTTTTGATCTTGCAACCAGTCACTTCGCAATTTTCAACGATTTTAGCCCCCGCATTAAGCAAGTGCGCTTTTAAGGATTTTAAAAGTCTTGGGTTCCGCGCTTGAGCAATGGTAGGTAACCATAACGGCATCATGGGTTGTGTATTTAAATGCTTAAAAAAGGCACTATCTGCTTCACTATAAGGAATTTTGCTGCTTTTGCACCAGTTCGTTGCAAGTTTAAAGTCTGGGTTTTTACAGATCAGCAATCCACAATCGTACCATTCGGGGTCTATCTGGGTGCTGCCAAACAATTCTCTGGATAATGAGGGATAGTTTTTTATACTTTCTAAAACCAACGTGCTTATCGCCTGGGGCTGTCGCCAAGGATATAGGGGCAGTAATATGCCTCCACCCGCCCAAGAAGATTCCTGGCCGGAAAGAGATTTATCTATTAAGGTGACGTTAACACCAGCTTTAATAAATTCTCTGGCAGTTAATAAGCCGATAACACCGGTTCCTATGATGGTGATCTCTGAAGTAGTGGGCATATAATTTAAACGAGATTTAGATGGAAAATTTATCAGCAACAACAGGGTGATGCGTATAGTATACAGGAGCTGCACAAAGAAATGTGTTGTTGTTTTTTTTTCACATTAATGAGTCGAAAATCAGAATGTTGGTGTATCTTATTGAAATTTAAGTAGAAATAAAAACACAAAAAATAGGTATAAAACTTGTAAGGACTTTGATTAGCTGCTATTATTACCAGCGTAAATCACTTTTGTTGTGTTTTAACAAATGCAACTAAAATAATAACAACCTCTTGAGGGGAAAAATCGATGAAAAAAACTAAGATTGCACTGGGCGTAGCAACTGCGTCTTTAACGTTAGCTGGAGCGATGGTTTCTCCGCAAGCGGCTGCTTTAACACAAACTGAAGCAAATTCTAAAAAAACTGCAGCTTTAGAGTCACAAGTTAACGAGATGGCAACAATGATGCATGCCATGCAAGCAGAATTAACTCGTGTAAAAGACATGACTTCTGATTCAGTAGATACTGCGAAAGTACAAGAGCTAGATCAATGGATGTCTTCTGTTAAGAATGCACCTGTTCACGAAGCAGCTAAAGATCAGATGTTCTCTGTTCGTGGCGGTTGGATGCATATGGATAATAGTCGTGGTGCAACAGATTCTGTTGCAGGTACAGGAATAGGTACTGACTTGCTGACTAGTGATGTGGATGAGGATGCCTTTTATTATGGTGGTGCTATCGATTTCAATATGAACAATGATTTGTTCGGTTTGATGGACGGGGTATCATTCGGTATCGAACTTGGAATTGAATATTCAGAGCTGAGTGAAAGAGAAACCAATGGTCTTGGTGTAGTGTTAGGTGTTTCTAATCTTCAGCAGACAGTTACTGTGAATATGTTAAGAGTTAGCGCAGCACCTAAAATTAGGTTCATGCATGGTAGCAAGTTAAGACCTTGGATTATTCCTGTCGGTTTAGATTTTAACATCATCAGCCCTCCATCTGATGCGGTAACCGTATTGAATACTGGTATGCAGTTTGGAGCGGGTGTGGATTATGAGTTGTTTCCTAACATTGTAACAGGTGTTGATGCTCGTTATCACTATACTCCTGATGATCTGGATGGTATAACTACTGATGGCTTCACATTAGGTGGATCAGTTGGTTTTAAATTCTAAGGTTTTTTTAACCTAAGGAAACCCCAAAAAGGGAAGGTGTTAAAACCTTCCCTTTTTTTGTGGGTGTAGGAAAATATAATTGACGAAAGACGAAAGACGAAAGACGAAAGACGAAAGACGAAAGACGAAAGACGAAAGACGAAAGACGAAAGACGAAAGACGAAAGACGAAAGACGAAAGACGAAAGACGAAAGACGAAAGACGAAAGA
>JBJPGG010000052.1:0-14735 GCA_048595505.1 Methylococcaceae bacterium | reverse complement strand
CGACTGACTGTGAACCTTCTAAAAAGGTTTGTAGTTCTTGAGTATTTTTTAAATCTTTAAGATTCATAATGGCTTTCATTCCTTCATCATGAACAGATTTTCTGGTTTTGTCAGGTTAGACTCATTTTATATTGGAATACGGTGCTCGTTTCAGACTCATTTCATATTGGAGAAGGCTAAGGCTGGACTTTCACCAGCTAGCTGACTATCATGCCAGTCACACCACCCTGAGAATGCCGAGTTGAGGATAGAAAAGGGGCAGGTTGCGAGTTTTATTCTTTTTTTCATTTCCTATTCTTTTGCGACGAAGCATAGTTCAAAATATTCTGTAGAAGAATTGATGTGAACAAGTTGATAATTAAAAAAACTAGCTCAACAATTAAATAGAAATTTTAGGTACCGCTTGAATCAGTTTTTCCGTATAAGGATGTCCAGGCTGGGTTAATATCTGTTCCACATCACCATACTCTACAATCTTGCCCTGATACATCACTGCAACTTGATCTGCAATTTCAGCGACTACAGCTAAATCATGGGTAATAAACAAATAACTAATACCTTTATTCTTCTGCAGTGTTTTTAATAAATCAATAATTTGAGCTTGAACAGAAACGTCTAATGCACTGGTCGGCTCGTCACAAATAATTAACTTGGGTTCGACCGCCAAAGCCCTGGCTATGCAAATCCGTTGTCTCTGGCCACCAGAAAATTCATGTGGATAACGCAAAGCGGATGATTGAGGAAGTTCAACCTGCTGTAACAAAGCAGCCACCCGCTCCTGTCTCTCAATTGATCCAACACCTGGATGCAAAGCTTTGATCCCTTCTTCAATGATCTCACCAACCAGCATCCTCGGGTTCATTGATGAAAAAGGGTCCTGAAACACTATTTGAATTTCTGAGCGTTTTTTACGCAATTCATCACCGCTTAGTTCGGTGAGTTCGAGACCATCCAACAATACTCGCCCGGAAGTACTTTGAATTAAATTAATTAGTCCTTTTCCCAAGGTTGTTTTGCCACAACCTGATTCACCCACCAGTGCTAATGTCTTACCTCGATGTAATTGAAAACTTACACCATCAACTGCACGCACATAATCTACGATACGCTTAAAAAAACCTTTACGAACAGGGTAATAAACTTTTAATTCTTCCACATCCAGCAAACAGTTTTCTTTATCAGCTGTTTCTATTAATACCTTATTGACACAACTATCCATAGAAGGAAGTGCTGCCAACAATTTAAGACTATAAGGGTGTTGCGCCTGTTTGAAAAATTGTGTTGTTGAACCTGTTTCAACAATCTTCCCTTGCTGCATGACTGCAATACGGTCTGCCATATTAGAAACTAAAGCAAGGTCATGGCTGATCAGCCATAACGCCATCCCTGTCTGTTTCTGAATTGATTTTA
This sequence comes from Methylococcaceae bacterium, assembly GCA_048595505.1. Lineage (GTDB taxonomy): Bacteria > Pseudomonadota > Gammaproteobacteria > Methylococcales > Methylomonadaceae > QPIN01. The sequence continues at coordinate 13,325 of JBJPGG010000052.1, read as the reverse complement.
ATAGTTGTAAAATTTGCGCTTGAATCGTAACATCCAAAGCCGTAGTAGGTTCATCAGCTATTAATAAATCAGGCTTTCCTGCTAACGCTATGGCAATCATTACCCGCTGGCGTTGACCACCTGATAATTGATGTGGATATTGATTAATTCTACGATCGGGCTCAGCTATTTCAACTTGTTGTAACAACTTGTGAACCGCTAGCTTAATCTCTGTTTTAGAATAGTCGAAGTGAATCTGCATCACTTCAGCAATTTGCTCTCCTATTGTCATCACCGGGTTTAATGAAGACATTGGGTCCTGAAAAATAAAACCTATCCGTTTACCACGAATTTTACAAAAATCATTTTCAGTTATATTCAACAAATTTTCATTGTTTAGCGTCATTGCCTGGGTAATAACTTTAGCATTATTTGGTAATAACCGAAGTACTGATAATGCAGTGATGGATTTACCTGAACCTGATTCGCCTACCAAAGCAAAAGTTTCACCGACATAGACATCAAAACTGATGTCATCCACTACAGTCTCATCTTTAAATGCAACCGTTAATCCTTTGACTTCCAGTATTTTATTTTGCATTATTCCCCCTGCTCTGCACGTCTGGGGTCAAAAGCATTTCTTACTGTGTCAGCAAATAAATTAGCTGCCAAAACCAGACTAAACATAAAGACAAAAGAAGCCAGTAACGACCACCAAACTACCGGGTCACGCGCCATTTCCAACCGGGCACCATTGATCATATTTCCCCAACTGTATGTGGTTGGATCGACACCAATATTAATGTAAGACAACACGGCCTCAGCTAACACCAAGGAGCTAAAATCCAATACCACCGATATCAAAACAATGTGCATGACATTAGGTAAAATATGTCGAAACAAAATGGTTCCTTGCCTAACACCTAATGCTTGTGCCGCCTGTACATATTCCATTTCTCTTAATTTAAGCGTTTCTGCCCGTAACATTCTGCATAATCCCGTCCAGCTGGTTACGCCAAGAATTAAGCATAAAAACAATAGTCGCATATCTGAACGAACGATCAGGCTATTAAAATCTTCTGCGTGATTTGACATATACACTTGTACCATCAGTATTGAAGCAGCAATCAACAATACTCCAGGTATAGAATTGAGCGTGGTATAAACATATTGAATCAGATCATCAACCCAACCTCTGAAAAAACCGGCCATAATACCAAACACAATCGCTAGCGGTAGCATAATCATTGTGGTTAATGAGCCAATCACCAAACCGGTACGAATACTTTTTATGGCTTGATAAAAAACATCTTCACCCACTTTATCAGTCCCTAACACATGATAATAAGCGGATAAATAAACCAGCATATAGGAAATAGATATCAGAAAAAAAGCTGCCAACCAGACCGCTTTAGCGGTAGACCCTTTTAAAAAATATTTATGTCTGTCATGTAAAAAGCTCCATAACAAAATCATAAAGAACAGGACTAACCCAGCGCCTTTACTAAACCCTATCAGTGACTTATTTAGTACATCGGCAACCCGTTCTGTCTCGGGATGTTGCAAATGAGATCCCCCAAACATCAAGCGCGGATAACCCCATTTCTGCCCTCCACTCTCTGAAGCCATTGTTTCCTTGCTATATAAATAGGCAGAAAAAGGTGCTGAATAGGTTTTTTCACCTTGAGCTCTTAAAGGTTTAGCCCAATAATCCAGGACACTGATAATTTCATGCGTACGACTGTCTGTGTCTTTGAAATGAACTGAATCTAACAGACCTATAATGACGAAAAAAACCAGCATTAGTAAAGATATCATGCCTGTTTTACTCGCTGCTATTTTGCTCAACGGTCTTTTTAATTGAGGCTTTCTACTGATAAAAAATCCTGAAACCAGAATTGAAAGTACTAACAAATAAATCAGTGCATCTGTCCATAGAATTATCATAAGTCTAAAAACCTGTTTTCGTTACTGTCTTTGATATAAGAAAAAGGCCTAATGATTAGTATTAGCATCATTCTCTATGTCAACCTGACTCGTGGATCAACAAAAGTATATGAAATATCAGTAAGCAATAATCCCAGAATATAGAGTACAGAACCTAAAAACACCATCGAGCGGACAATGGCAAAATCCTGCCGATTAATGGCATCTATTGTATAACTGCCTAAACCGGGGATACTAAAAAATGATTCCATAATCAAACTGCCCATAAATAATAAGGGCAAAATCACAACAACCCCAGTTAAGATGGGAATCATTGCATTTTGAAGTACATGCCTGAACAATACTTGTGTTTCCGTTAACCCTTTGGCTCTAGCGGTACGCACATAATCTTTTTCCACTTCTTCCAAGAATAAAGTTCTATACCACCTAGCACCCGACCCTACACCTGAAACCACACCAATTAACACCGGTAAAATCAAAAATTTAATCGCAGAAAACCCCGTATCATAGCCTGAAATCGGTACCAGTTTAAGCAGTTTACCAATAAAAAACTGCCCCCCTATAATATAAAACAAGGATGAAATTGACATCAATACAACACATAAAACGATACTGCTAAACTCCAGATAAGTGTTACGAAAAAGCACCATCATCAGCGCCACGGAAATATTGACAAACAAGCCAACCAGTAATGAAGGCATGGCAATACTCAGGCTGGGCCACATTCGCTGCTTTATATCCGCACCTATATTTCTACCGCTCTCAGACAACCCAAAATCAAATAAAAACAAGCCCATCGATTTTTGATAAAAAATTGTCGCTGTCAGTTTTTCACTAGTCTCAGCCTGCTGGTTCCACAACAAGGGTAAATCATAACCATGTTGGTGCTTCCAGTTTTTCACCGCCTGTTCGGTGACATGTTTCTGCCCTAACTGCATGCGCGCCATATCATCCGGGCTATTCACTACAAAAAATAAGATAAAAGTCAGGATATTCACCCCCATTAACAAGGGAAGTGCATATAAAATACGACGAACAATATATTGAATCATGTTATTTTTTTTGAAAAATAAATAATGCTTTCCATTGATTTAAAATCACTCTGTTGAATCCATATCGAAGAACTAAGCAAGTCGCAACTGCTCTAAAGTAGCGACCGCACTCCCCCCACTAATGTCCGGAATAATGCTTAACTCCAATATAGAGACTTCTTGCAAGTCGGCATGATGCTCTTCTATCTCGCTGTTTGCACCTTCAGGACTAAAGTTCCACTGCTGCCTTGCAATTTCCTGGAATGACTTTCCACCATCCGAAGAACAACGTAATACATATTCTTGTGTCCGTTCTATCTGAGTTTCACTAAAGTGCAGCCAGATCCGTTGCAAGCTTTGAGGATTAACAAAAACCAGCCGGATTAACTGTTCACCCTGCTCTGCCGCACGCCAACCTGAGTTTCGGCCAGCTAACAATGCCGACTCTATCGGATAATTGGCATCTTCTGATGTGACTTCCACTTCCACCAACTCATCTAAGTTCAACCAATCCTGATTAACAGGTGTGGTTTTTTTCTCGACTGGGCTGATAATTCGTTTACGCATTGATAACTCCAAAATTATTTACTAAAAAAGTCTAGGACAATAAACAAAAATTATTTCACTGTTTCCCTGGCACGACGTTTAAACGCATTAAAAGCCGGAATAAGCAATAACACAAACAAACAAACGCCTACAAGCAAAGGCCAGAAAATTGCCTTATTCCATTGCTCTCTTTTCTGCGCTCTTGTTGTTGCGTCTATTTTAGTATATTTCAACCGGTTATTAGCCATTAAATTAGGCTTCAAATTTTTGTACCAGCTGTGAAACAAAGAAAAGCTTTTAGGGTGAAAGCCAAAAACCCACGGCGCATCCTGTCTGACAATTACCTGCATTTTCTGAATAATTTGCTGGCGTTGCTCGCTATTATCCATATTCCGCATTTGTTCAAATAACTGATCAAATTCTGAGTTTTGGTAATTAACCGCATTTTCTCCGCCAAATTTAACTTTGCCATTAGCGCCATATAACAGAAAAAAGAAGTTTTCAGGGTCTGGATAATCCGCATTCCAGCCCCAAATAAATAACTGCCCACTACCATTACGCATTTTTTCCTGAAAGCGGTTATAGTCAGTCGGTCGAATCACCAATTTTATTCCTAGCTTTTCAAACTGCTTACGATACCAGTTCATTCTTGGTCTATCATCAACACTGACTGAGGTCGTATCAAAATAAAGGATTAATGCTTCCCCGGTTTCTGGGTCAACCCCCTCTTTATAACCCGCCTCAAGCAATAAAGCTTCAGCATGCTCAATAGATTTACGTTGATATTGCTCATCAACCCAATCATAAACAATAGAATTCATACCCGCTTCATTTTCTTCAAAACCATAGATACCCGGTGGTATTATTCCTTGTGCAGGAACACCTCGGCCATTCATGAAAATAGCAATATACTCTTCATAATCCAAAGCAATAGAAATAGCCTGTCTTAATTTTCGGGCTCGTTCAGAATCACCACCAATTTTAGGGTCCAACATATTAAACCCCATGTAAAAAACTGAAGTGGTTACTGAGGTTTGTAACTGTATTCCTTTAGCTTTCATGGCGTCTGTTAATTGTGCATTACCTACTGCACTAAACTGTACTGCTTGATCAAAGCTATCAGAAGAAATACCCGATGCATCATAATAACCTTGTAGAAACTTAGTCCAATAAGGAATCGTTTCTTTTTCCAACATATAGATCACTTTATCGATAAAAGGTAGTTTCTTACCCGCATCATCCAACAAGCCTTGCTGTTTATCTGTTTGCTCACCTTCTTGGGGATAATAATCGACATGGTAATTAGGGTTTCTTTGCAGAACCATTCGTCTATTGGGATTGTTTTCTGCTAAAAAATACGGTCCCGTTCCCACAGGAAACCAGTCTAGCGTTATATTTTTATCTTTTAAACCTTGTTGTTGATAAAACACATCGGCTTCCCAAGGCATCGGTGCAAAAAATGGCATGGCCAGCCAGAACCTAAATTGCGGGTATTTACCCTTGATTCGAATTTTATACTGGTAGCGACTTAATACTTCAACACCTTCCATAAGCATGGCTTTTATTGCTGTTTTATCAAGTTTTTGCATGTGCTGCGAAAACGTATCAAACCCAACAATATAATGCTTCATGATTTCAGCAATAGGCGATTGAATTTTTGGGTGTGCCAACCGCTTAACCTGATACACATAATCTGCAGCGTCTAACTCTCTGGTTCCTTGCTCTAGATCTGTTAACAAATTAATTTCAGCCAACTGAATTTCGCTCAATTGTCGATTACGTTGAATAAAAGCCGGATGAAACTGATATTGAATTCCCGGTTTAATATCTATAGTGTAATCAGTATAGGCAACCTCATCATCAGAAAACTGTCCTGCCAGCCTATTATTATCTTTATTAAAATAAACAATTGTCGGCATTTTAACCGCAGTTAAAGGCTCGAGCTGATAAGGTCTTTTAAGATAATGATATTGGTATGGTGGTTCATATATCTGAGCAATAAAACCATATTCGTTAGAGCTATAGGCAACGGCAGGGTCTAGATGTTTAGGCCGCTCAGAAAAAGAAGAGTACAACAATGCCAAATCATTTTCAGCTTCAGAATAGGGATTATTCAACTGAGAAAACTCACAACTACTTAAAAACAAGCCGATAATGGCCAAAAAAAAGATATACATTATGTTAGTTCTATTCCTTTGCTATCGAATTAAATCACTCAGCAGGTTATACTTTCCACCATTTTAACCAATAATACTTCGCGCGATTACAGTTGCGAATTTCTATCGGCTGATTTTATGTCGATAGCAGCGTTGCTGAAACAGTTACATAGATTGCTATGCGCCTGTTTCAGCATCTTGCTATCGACAAAAATCAACTCGCTATAAATTCCGCAACAGCGACCGTGTGAAGTATAACAAACACTTCGGGAGATAAAAATGGGTTTTATGCAAGGTAAGAAGGTTCTTATTGTGGGTTTAGCGAGCACTAAATCTATTGCATGGGGTATCGCCCAGGCTATGCATCGTGAAGGTGCCGAACTAGCCTTTACTTTTCAAAACGAAAAATTGAAAGACCGCGTCATTAAAATGGCAGGTGAATGCAATTCAAACATTACCGTTGAACTTGATGTTTCAAGTGATGACCAAATCAACAATGTTTTTACTGAATTAGCTAATCACTGGGACGGCCTTGATTGTATCGTTCATTCAGTAGCCTTTGCTCCTAGAGAAGCTTTAGATGGTGATTATGTTAACGCCACAACCAGAGACAATTTTGCTGTTGCTCATGACATCAGTTCATACAGTTTTACTGCATTAGCAAAAGCTGGTAGAGAAATGATGAAAGGCCGTAATGGTGCTTTACTCACATTGAGCTATTTAGGTGCTGAACGCGCTATTCCTAACTACAATGTCATGGGTGTTGCTAAAGCCAGTTTAGAAGCCAATGTACGTTATATGGCTGCAGCTCTTGGTGCAGAAGGCACTCGTGTAAATGCGGTCTCTGCTGGCCCAATCAGAACACTGGCATCAGCAGGAATTAATAATTTCAGGTCCATGTTAAGCAAAGCGGCAGATACTGCACCAATGAAGAAAAATGTAACCATTGAACAAGTTGGTAATGTTGCTGCATTCATGTGCTCTGACTTAGCTTCTGGCGTTACCGGTGAAATCACTTATGTTGATGCTGGTTACAATATTGCTGGCATTGCCGCAGGTTAAAACACAAAATATAGAGCGGACTTCAGTCCGCTTTCCCCCTGCTATCACATAAAATGGTAGATTGTTGGCTGCCCTATCCCCTCAATGTAAAAATAAAATGAGCGAAACTGATATATTAAGCTATTGCGCTGCATTATTAACCACTTCTTCTTTTTTACCACAAGCCATCTTAATTCTAAAAACCAAAGACACCTCGTCCCTATCTCTATGGATGTATACATTATTTACAATAGGTGTATTGCTTTGGCTAATTTATGGCATACAAAAAATGGACTATGCCATTATTTTTGCTAATTCTATAACCCTTTTATTATCAACATCTATACTTGGGTTTAAAATTTTCAACGTTATTTATAGAAAAGGATAAGATTTTTGCCTTGCCTCACCCTAAATTAGAATAATTCCAACCTTTCTTTTTAAACTATTCTTCTTATTTGGCATTCATACTATGTTCAGTTTGACAATGTTATGGTTCTTAGGCTAAAAAATCTATGATTTTATACTTTACTTAAATTAAAAACGTTCACAATAAAATACGCATAGTGTATAGTCATGGTCAGCGGACTAGTAAAGATGTTAGCTATTATCTTTAATTTAAGTTTGAACAATAAAAAGACTGTAAAGCTTTAATTTTGTATCTTGTTATGCAAAAATACTATATAACCTATTTTGATAACCACTAAAGGAAAATAATATGGCAAAACTATCTGAAATTGAAGGTATAGGTGAAGCTTATTCAACAAAACTTGAATCAGCAGGCATCACTTCTTTAGAAAACCTTTTAGAAATATGCTGTGAAAAGAAAGGACGTAAAGAAATAGCTGAAAAATCAGGTATTAGTGAAAAACTGGTGCTTAATTGGGTTAATCGTGCCGACCTATCCAGAATAAAAGGCGTTAGCACTCAATATGCTGATTTACTTGAATGTGCCGGCGTTGACACAGTACCAGAACTGGCACAAAGAAAGCCAGAAAACCTTCAAGCTAAAATGGCTGAAGTAAATGAAGAAAAAAACTTGGTAAGACAAGTTCCATCTGAATCACAAGTACAAGATTGGGTGGCTCAAGCTAAAGAATTGCCTCGTGTAATTACTCACTAACTTTATGTGGTAGCATACTGGAAATATAACAACAATTAAATAACACTGACACAAAAATGGTTAAATTATGAAAACAAAAATAACAACATTACTCGTTGCACTGACCTTGGCTGGATGTGCTACAACACCCGAAACCGAACTATCTAAAATTCAAGACGAACTTGACCGAGCTCAAGAAAAGAATGATCAATTACAGGCAACCGTAGATAAGTCATCAGCAGACTTACAATCACTGTCTGTATTAAACAGAGAGTTAAAGTCGTCTGCTGCTTCTGCTTCTTCTAACTCAACTTCTTCTGAGGGTAGTTTATTACCACCTAATGCCAAACCCGGCGAATGTTACGCGCGAGTACTAACTCCTGCAACATATCGTACTGAATCTAAAGAAGTGTTGAAAAAACAAGCTAGTTACCGTATTAATGTAACGAAACCTACTTATGAATGGGTAACTGAACGTGTTTTGGTAAAAGAAGCTTCAGAAGTTGCTAAATTAATACCTGCAAGATATGAGATGAGAACCGAATCCGTATTAGTTAAAGAAGCTTATGATGAGTTAAAAACTATTCCGGCGACCTATGAATCAAAAACAGAAAAGATTCTGGTTAAAGCAGCATACACCACTTGGAAAAAAGGTCGTGGCCCAATTGAAAAAGTGAGCAACTCGACGGGTGAAATCATGTGTTTAGTTGAAATACCTGCAGAATATAGAACCATATCATCAACAATCATGGTAACTTCTGCTCGTACAGATAAAACAACAACACCTGCTGCTTATAAAGACGTAACAAAACGCGTTATGGTTGAAGGCCCAACCATGGTAAAAAGAACCATTCCAGCCGAATACAAATCTATCAAAGTAAGAAAAGTTTCTCGCCCTGCACAAGAAAATCGGGTTGAAATACCTGCAGTATATCAAACGGTCACTAATCGTGTAGTAACATCTGACAGCTACTTAGAATGGCGTAGTATTTTATGTGAGACTAATACAACTGGCGATATAGTTCGTACCATACAAAGAGCTCTATTATCTGCTGGACATAACCCAGGATCCATTGACGGTGTTCTCGGCACAGATACAATGCTAGCAGTTAAAAGCTATCAAAAAAAGAAAAACCTAGCTGTAGGTCAACTTACATTCGAAACACTTAAGTCGCTTGGTGTAAGCCACTAAAATAAAAGACTTTTTTTAGTTTTGTCTTGATTGATAAAGGCAATGACATAATGTCATTGCCTTTTTTTATGCGTAATCATTTTTGCCTAACAGCTATAGATCTTTAGTAAAAGATGCTATATATAACTATGAATGCTAACAAAAGAAGCTTAAGATAAAGTTTTCACCACTCACAGGGATAATAACATGCAATTCAAACCTTGTATTTCTGGTCTATGTACTGAAGATGGTACTCATTGTGAGGGATGCGGCCGCTCTCATGTTGAAATCGCAGAAACTAAAACAATGGTTAAAAACCTAGTTAGTTTCGCCCAAAAGCAAAATTATGATAATCATGAAGACTTTGCGAACTTCATAGGAAAATGTGTTTTAAAAAAATTACAAAACCCATAAGGCTATACCGGGCAGTATATCAATGGAAACCAAAGACGCTATTAAATCACGCCGCTCTGTTAAGTACTATGATGCATCCCATCAAATAACAGACGAAGAAACAACTGAACTGCTTACACTCGCAAGCTTATCTCCAACTGCTTTCAACATTCAGCATTGGCGCTTTGTAATCATCAAAGACCCTAGCTTAAGAAAACAAATTCGTAAAGCAGCCTGGGATCAAGCACAAGTGACTGATAGCTCACTACTGATTATCCTCTGTGCTGATTTAAAAGCATGGGAAAAGTCACCAGCCCGGTACTGGAAAAATGTGCCGGCAGAAACCCAAAATTTTGTTTTACCTGCCATTGATAATTATTATCGCAATAAAGAGCAAGTTCAAAGAGATGAAGCCATGCGGTCATGTGGCATAGCCGCACAAACATTAATGCTGGCAGCAAAGTCTATGGGTTATGACTCTTGCCCGATGGATGGCTTTGACTTTCCGGCCGTTGCCAAACTGATTAATCTACCTAATGACCATGTTATTAGCCTTTTTATTGCCATAGGCAAAGGGGTCAGAGCTGCCTCACCAAGAGCAGGTCAATTACCTCTAAATGAAATAGTTATTAAAAATACTTTTCAGTAACGGACATCCCTATATTTTGGATTTATTTATAACAAAAGGCATATTATGGCTGAGTCAAATCGACGTCAATTAAAAAATCTGTTTAATAGAAATAAAGCGTGGGCACAAGGAATGACTGAAAATGAGCCTGACTTTTTTTTAAATTTGTCCAAACAACAATCGCCTGAATATCTATGGATAGGCTGTGCAGATAGCAGAGTACCGGCAAATCAAGTAGTCGATTTAAAGCCCGGTGAAGTTTTTGTACATCGAAATATCGCTAATATTGTTGTGCATACCGATTTAAATTGTTTATCGGTTATCCAATATGCGGTTAATGTACTTAATGTTAAACACATTATCGTCTGCGGTCATTATGGTTGTGGAGGCGTTAAAGCAGCTTTTGAAGGCTATGGACACGGTTTAATTGATAACTGGTTACGCCACATTAAAGATGTTTATCGCTGGCACAAAGATGAGATTGACGCCCAACCAACGGAGCAAGGCAAACTTGACTTGTTATGTGAAAAAAATGTCATTGAACAAGTCGCCAATGTATGCCACAGTACGATCGTTCAACATGCTTGGAGGGAAAACAAAGATTTAACCATACATGGCTGGATTTATTCTATTGAAAATGGACTATTAAAAGCTCTAGATACTGAAATCAATGATACAGAGCAACTGAGTACAACTCATACACTGAAAGAATGAGCGTTAGTGCTGACTAATGTATAATGCCTTGCATTCCTCTTTACTTATTCTATAGCGTGTCTTTGACTCAACTAGAGAGTACCTTTTTGATGTAAAGACAGACCACAAGATAGATGGCATAGTCATGATTAATAGCGACACCCCTGTTCAGCAGTCAGATATTGAACACCTGACCAAATTACGCACAGCACTAGCCATTTCCCAAGGCACCAAACTTTTATCCACCTTAAGAAAAGAATACGAGGCCACTGTCTCTCATGACCAGGCAAAACGTGTAACCTATCTGACTGAACTGTTTTCACGCATACACCGTGAAATGTTTTATGACTGGAAGAAACAGGCTACAGTTGATCATCGCCCTGGCTCAATGCCTCTGGCAAAAAAACGTATAGAATTTAGATTAACCATTGAGCAACTGGTTCTTGAAAGTGATAATAACACCGACTTAGCTATCTTTGATAATAATGGTTTTGTCATCAATACAGCTAATATTGCCGAAAGACTGGCTGATTTTTATTATAAAATGCGTGAGGTAAGACCTTTTTCCTATGGTAATAGAATTACCCTGGATTTCTTTGTTACTGCTTTGGGCAAACTGCCTGCATTCAAAGCTGTTTACGAACAAGGGATAGATTTTAGGCGCTTGGAAGCATCAGATACTTTTGCGTTACATGATTTAAGCAGCAGCTATCAATCAATAACCACTGCCTTTGAACATGCCTTGGACCCAACACAAATAAAAAGCCTGCAAAACCAGGCCAATGATTATGGCAAATGGCCTGAAAATAAAGTTTTTATTTCTGGCGTCCCTTTTCTATCCCATACCACTGATCAAGGTACTACCTGCTTGGTTCTGGTTGACGGTGCTCTGGTCCCTCTTGATGCTATTAAAGACAAAATATTTGTTGCCGGAAAACAATTTGCAGACAACCCGGTTAATGCATCCAAACATATCATCGGATATTTACCTGGAACTGAATCATTAAGACAACCTGAAAAAACTGAAATAGATGGTATCAGCATCAACCCCAATGAAACCCCTCCCTTGTTTTGTCTGGATATTAATGTCTTAACCAGCTTACGCTCTCCTAGCCATACGGAACTACTGGAACTGTTAAAACAATGTGAAGGTGGTGACAAAGACATTCTTTTTACACTTGCCAATAACGAAGAACTGAAAGCTAAATTATTGCATGCCGCTAAAGGAGAAGAACGATTAATAAGATCAGTAGAAATTGCTTATAGCAGACTCGGTAAAATCAGTAAAAAACTAGATCAAGCTAAAGAACAAATTTTTCATGGAAAAAGACCGGTAACTCACCCTATGTTATTTATGAGCATGGGTGGTGCTGGTTCAGGAAAAACTGCCGTTGAAGAGATTGCTGAAGCACAATGTGGTGATAATTTTGTCATCGCTTCCTTAGATGAATTCCGCAAAATCAGCGATCTTTACACTGTGCTCACAGCCGCCAATCATCATAGTGATGATTATGTCTATGTCGAACCCTTTGCAAATAGATTACGACATATGGTTGCTGAGCATGCCAAAAAATCAGGTATTAATATACTTTATGATGGCACCTCCATCCCCTACCAACCACGCTATTTTAAAATAGTTGAACAATTCAAAGCATCAGGATTCAAAACCCAGATTACAGCCGTTGATGCCTTTATTGTTAAACCCGAAGGTCGAGAAGATGAGTTAGCCCGTTCTGCGGTTATTTGCAGTGTAAAGTCACGTTATCAGAAAACAGGAAGAGCGTTACCCTGGGTAGTCACTGTAGATAAACATATTCGTGTGCCTCAAGAGTTTCTAACCGCCGTTGAACATCAAGACCTGGAAAAAATATCCCTGTTTGCGAATGATGGAGAAAAAGATAGGCATTATCTTGTTGCAGAGAGTTTTTCTTTTTCCGAAATAGAAGTGCAAAAGCTACAACAACATCAACTTTCAAACACCTTGTCAGATTATTTTACTGACCTGATAAAAAAACACCATGACTCCATCCTAAAAAAACTTGCTGCAGACAATGAAAATAAAATTGAAGCTTTAATTAATAGAAACCCTGCATTCGAAGAAAACAATTTAGCTTATCAGGTTTATAACAGCCGATACGGTAACCGTGTTTTAGTGATCTACAACTCACGACGGATGGTCGATTTTGTAGAAAAAAGACAATTAAACCCCAATGCATCTGGTGAATCAGGGCTACTACATAAACCCGAATCATTAGCATTTGATGTGGATCCTTTAGCTCCAAAACCTTGGATAAAAAGGTTACAGGGCTCATCTTAGATAAAATATTTCTTACTGTTTATGTAGGATGCCAAGCCTGATGGATTTACATTAAGTTGAACAGGAGTCGACGCTGCTTATTTGCATACCAAACTCTTCTTTTAGTCATTTACCGCAACAGGAAACCACCTATTTATAGAAGTCTAAATAGAGTTTATTCAATAATCACAGTCTACCAGTGTATAGAGAATATTAAGAATTGAGTAAAAGTATATTGGCAATCTACTATACAATTGGCCATCAACCTGATTATAAAAAACATAGAGACTAACTTTCTAAGCTGACTCTATCTATAAAGTTTTTGTTAAATAAACTATTTATAAT
>JBJPGG010000051.1:0-8083 GCA_048595505.1 Methylococcaceae bacterium | reverse complement strand
CTATGCTTGCTAAAAAGGCTGCCGATTGGTCTGCAACGCTAGTTACAAGAGTCATGCCATTAATAAGATCAATATCTAGACTGGTGGAAGGGCTAATCCTAGGTAGAGTCTGTAGAGGGATGTCAAAAATATTTGATAATGTGTTTGACCATTGAGCTGTATGGATATCCATTAGCAGTGTTCTTGCTGCCATAGAGACATCCATTAGATAATGTTTTCCGGCAGTCCAGTGCCAGATTAAAAAACTATCCAAGGTGCCCAGGCGTAAATCTTGGTTGAGTAAGCCCTGTCGTAATTCTGGTTGCTGCTGTAGTAATAACCGTACTTTTGGGGCAAAATAATAAGCGGTTAAAGGTAATCCTGTTATTTGTTTGATCAGTGAATTATGCTTTTGCAATTCTTTACAGCTAGATTCCCCTCGGGTATCTTGCCATGAAATGAGAGGTGTAACGGGAAGCCCGCTGTGACTATTCCAAATCAGCAAGGATGAGCGTTGATAACATAGTCCTAGAGCTGGCTGGCTTGTACAATAAGGTTGGCATTGTTTCAGTAAATCTTCGGTTATTGCCAAATAGGCCATTGTGTCACTGGTATATTGGCCCTTGTTGGTTGTGATATTAGGCGCGGGATGTGAAAAAAATAGTTCAAATTCCAGGTTTTTATTACAGACAGCGGCTTTAATAGCGGTTGTTCCAAGGTCGAGAACAATAGTATTTATTGCAGTAGCCATTTTTTTGCACAGGCATGGACTTCTTTATTGTCAACTGTAGCCTGATCCCAATTTAGTGTATTTGCACAAATTTCAGCAAATCGTTGTAAATCCTCTTCAGTCATTCGGTATAAAATCAATAAGGGTATGCGTCGACGTAGTAAATCTTCAAGTCGAAATACCATTTCATGTTTTAAGCAGAAAGTGAAATCAGCCATAATTAATGGGACTGTGGGGGTGATTCTTTTTGCCAGCTGGTGATCTTGTCCTATGATCTTGAAAATTTTGGAAACATGCTTTCCATGTCTGCGCAGCAACCATAATGTGCTTTCACTATCGATTCCCAAATGTAATGCTTTTTCAGTCATTTGAGTAGACCAGTCCTTAAAATTCTCTGTAGGCATCCAGGGAAAAGGCTTGTCAGCTGTTTTGCATGCTGCATTGTTTGCCAGGTATTTGCACACGGTATTGACTATTTGTTCTGCATCATCACGGGAGGAGGTTAACTTTCCTCCGATAGAATAAAACAAACCTTTTTGTACGGATTTTAGTTCCCATTCACGGGTTACATCGGACGGGGAGTGTTTGGTGCTGTGTTGTAATACCCTAAGCCCAGCAAATTGGCCTTGTATGTCTTTAACTGACCATTGTGTTGATAGCGCAAGGTTTGCTTCGTTTAACAAATAATCGATCTCTTTTTTATCAACAGTAAGATGATTGATATTTCCTTTAAAGTCGGAGTCAGTAGTTCCTAATAATGTTTTGCCATACCAGGGAATAATAAAGAAAACTCTGCCATCACTTTTAGCCGTTAACAGCAGTGCTTCATTATTTAGAGTTTTGGGTAGTATTAAGTGAATGCCTTTAGATAAACGGCACCACTGTTGTTTCGAGTGTGATGAATATGTCCATTGCCCAATGGTATTGGCCACTGTCTTTGTTTTTATGCTGTGACACTCGCCGCTGATTTTATCACTTAATACCGCACCACTAATAACATCATTGTGTTCTAGTATATCGGTGACTTGACAGTAGTTTAAGCAGCTTGCTCCTGCAGAATATGCACCCTCAATCAGTTCTAAAACAAAGCGAGCATCATCTGTTTGGGCATCCAGATAAGTGAATCCGGATTTAAGATGGTTTTTATTAAGGTCAGGAAAGCGATGTGAAAAGGATTCAGCGTCAAAATATTGATGTGTCTGCTGAGAATGATAGGTGCCGGCTAAAAAATCATAAATTGACAGTCCAATTTTTAAACGAAATGCGCCAATTCGGCTGTCCTGGTTAACGGGGATGCCAAAACGAAGAGGCCAAACACGGTAGGGGGCTGCGTCGATAAGTCGTTGTCTTTCATGCAATGATTTTTTAACTACCCCAAAATCCATGGTTTCCAGGTAACGTAAGCCACCATGAATCAGTTTGCTGGAAGCTGAAGAGGTGCCGCTCGCCCAATCACCCTGGTCAACAATTATAATTTTTAATCCGCGTAATGCTGCATCATAGGCGGTCCATGCACCATAGATGCCACCGCCACAAACTAATAGGTCAAACTGCTGGTGACTAGATGGCAGTTGAGACCTTCGCATCAGCTCCTCATCTGTATAGCTTTTGCAGGATTATCAGTAATTAGAATATCAACCTCCAGCTTTAGAGCTTTTTGAATTTGCTGTTGTGTATTACAAGTATACGTCACAATTAGTTTATAACGATCACGTAAAAAGGCGACTATCTCGGTGTCCAGCTTACTAATAGGAAGGCACACGCCAGCAAGAAATTTATTTTCGTTAACAGTGTTTTTAACTTCCATGACAGAGTTTGACTGTTTAACGGCATAAACTAGAGGGATTTCGGTTTCTAGTTGATTGGCATATTGCAAGCAAGTGAGGTTAAAAGAAGAAATAAACACGTCCAGGTTTTTGGATGTCTTTAGGATGGTCAGGCATTGTTGTAATTTAATTTGATGTCTCTGAATATCTTCCCAATTACGGTCTTTGATTTCGATTTGTAATTTGCACCGACTTCTATACTGGTCTACAAACTCTTGCAAGCTTATGACGCCTTCAGCTTGTTGTGGGGGGATAAAATAAACTGCAAAGTTAAGCTGTTTCAGTTGTTGGTATGTAAAGTCATCTATGCGCTTATCTGGAAAACCAAGTTTGTCTAGGAATCGGTCATGCCAGAGTACCGAAATTCCATCTAGTGTTAATTGTACATCAGTTTCAATACCATCTACTCTATACAGTAACGCTTTATCAAATGCTAGGCGGGTATTATCAGCAGCTTCTGTTCTAGCGCCACGATGAGCATAAATATAAGGTGTTGAATATTTTGTTTTCATATTTATGCAGACCTTTCTAGCTATCCCTTTGTTCCATTTCAATTAAGGAGAATAGGAGAATAGTTAAAATTGCACTAGAATAATATATTGTATATAATTAATACTATTTTGTTGAATTTTAACCTATTAAGTGTGATGTAGTTTAAGGTTTTGAGCTAAGTTAATAATTAACTTGCTCTAATTTGGTTCATTCGAGAGATACGACACAGTTTTTCATCCCTCAATAAACTATTCTGAAATCAACACTTAAATATTATCGTTTAAATGGATGTTAGTTGTAGGCTCAAAAATGTTTGTTTGGCCAGCAAGAGTAATATTTAACACAACATGAAATATTTCTGTTGTTTTATAGCATCGATTTGAAAGGCATTTTTATGAACCCCCCTAAACATTTTTTACCCATTTTTTTATTTCTAGGCTTATTTGCATCCCAATCCAGCATTGCTGAGAGCTATCCCTCTTTATCAGATTCAATTGACCCGGTATTGCAACGTAAATTAGAACATGTAATTGAATCAATCGGACTGGGTCCAGCTGTAAGGAATAAGAAGCTGAGTCTGGATCTTGTTGATATTACCGATCTTGATAATCCTAGAGTTGCAGCGATTAACGGGGAAAATATGGTCTATGCCGCTAGCCTTCCAAAAATTGCTATTCTTTTAGGTGCTTTTGTAGAAATCGAGCGCGGTAAAATGAAGCTGGATGATAAAACCTACCAGACATTAACGGATATGATCCGGTATTCATCAAATCAGGCTGCGACTGAAATGTATCATCGAGTGGGTGAAGCAAGACTTGCTGAAATTCTGCAATCTGATCGTTTTAAACTCTATGATAAGGATGATAATGGTGGTTTATGGGTCGGAAAGGAATATGGTAAGGCCAAGGCCTGGAAGCGAGATCCATTGCATAACCTTTCTCATGGTGCTTCGGCCATGCAAACTGCTCGTTTTTATTATTTGCTGGAAACAGGCCGTTTAGTTTCAGAGCCGCTGGCTAGTAAAATGAAAGAAATCCTGTCAAAACCTGCTATTCATCATAAGTTTGTGAAGGGATTGGAAGACCGTCCTGGCGCTAAAATTTATCGTAAATCAGGCTCCTGGAGAGCTTGGCATGCGGATAGTGCAATTGTTGAAAGTGGTGGGCATAAATTTATTGTTGTTGCCCTTGCCGAAAACCCTAGAGGTGGCAAGTGGTTACAGAAAATGATTGTGCCATTACATGATCTTATTGTTCCAGATGTGGTGGCTTTAAAGTAAGCTCAAGCACTTGCTCAAGCTGCTCAAGTAGGGCTGCAGATGTTTTACCATCAGCTTTGATTTTATGAGTTGATTGAAATTTCTTTATAGCCCTACGTGTCTTAGACCCTATTTTTCCATCCACTCCTCCAACAGCATATCCCAGCTTTTCTAGTGCAGCTTGAGTATTAACAATCTGTAAGCGCTGTTTACGTTTTTCCTCATAACCTATGAGTTTACCTCCAAAGCTGGCGGCAATGGGAATGCCCTCGGTTGTTACTGTTTGATATGGGTGCAGAGCCTCTATGGCCCGGTGAATACGAGTTCCAAGTGTCTGATGAGCAACAGCCGAGTTTTTGTACAGTACATTGGAAAGTAATGTCACCATGTAATTAATGCGGTTTTCTCCCACAGGTGATTCAACAAGTGCTAGTGAATTCATATAGTTTCTAACATTGCCGCGGTATTTTTCGCAGACAAAGTCTGGCTCTGGTTTGCATTTGTATAATGAACCTGATTTAAAATAGATTGCTGATTCAGCCAGTGCGGGTGCTGAAGCATAGCGTATTCTTCGTCCAGTCATATATAGCAAACGCTTGATTTCTTTGCTGGAAAATGTATCTACCAACCGCCCTTGCTCCATTCTTAGGTTAAACAACATGAGTTGCCTTGCTGTGCCATAACTTGAACCTGCAGATGCTTTTTTCTTGCCGTAACGGGTAAAGAAGCTTCCTTGACGAAAAAATTCTGGATCAAGTCCGTTTCGGCTGAGAGGATCAATAAATGTTTTTACAAATAACTGGTTTAGCGCCTTACGAGGTGTGTTATTGAAGAATTGAATAGATTCGTCATCTCCTTGTGGATAATCTTTACCGTATTGGTTTAGTAGCATTGCCTGCTTCATGACCGTTGCTGCGGCTGCATTTGAGCTTGCGGATAGCATCCAGTCTAGCCATTCCCATAAATTACCCTGGTCTCCAATTTTTAAGGGTCTTATGATTTTTTTTTTGCTTTCAGGATTAAAGATACCAACGGTATGATGATCCGTATAAATAAAATTATCAGCAGTGACGATGGTTTCACGTAGTATTTTCTTTCTAGCCTCAATGTCATCAGGATAAATATCTGCAAGCGCTTGAAATAAAGCCAAACCTACCAGTATTTTTCCAACACTTCCAACATTTTGGCGATAGTTCCCCCTGTATTCTGCATAAAGAGGTTTGTTAGGATCTGAAATGTCTAAAATAGAAATGCCATAACGCTTTCGAGACTTCCCTAATAATTTGCTAATTTTGGCAGTAAAACCCGGGTCTGGAGGTGGCAAGTTGAGTGCAGGGTAATCCAGTAATTGAAGTTCAATTGATTGATTGGGAAGTAGAGCACCTGGCGGTTGTTTGCGACCTTTCATTTCCCCAAACACGGCAAGGCGTGCTGCTTCTATGCGTCTAATACCTGTTTCGTTATATCCATCCAAAGGATATGCAAACACGACGACAGGGAATAGAAAAACAATAAGTATTTGCAGTTTAGTGGTTGTTTTCATAATTATTCCAGTTCTTCACTCATTATGACCATCCGCTCCTTATTGTTTTTTAAGGCCTGGTCCATACTTATTAAATAGGTATTATTTTGGGCTTTTCTACTTTGTAAAAAGGGACGTAATTGAAACAGTTGTAACTTGCCGTTATAAAAACCAAATTCAATATCAGCTGGAGCAGGGTTGCCCATATCATCAATGATTGGAGGGAATGTGGTCGGTAATTGTTTGGAAAATTGAATTAACTGCTTTATTTCATCAGACGTTAAAATAGTTTCGGAACCACTGACGGGTAACTTCATTATGCCGCCTTTAGCTGAGGGCACTTTTCGAAAGCGAGCAGTTGCAGTCGCTAGTAACCTAACTGATCCATCATCAATGTTTATGCGTAGAGATTCTGCAGACTGACCATCAACAGCACCCCCTACACCTTCATTTACAGCGACAGATAGAATGTTTTTATCACCCGAGTCTATGTCTTCAGTTACCATGACGCCGGATTTAGCATTAGGAACGGTTTGCATTAGCAAAATTGCCGGGTAAACATGTTGAGGTGTTTCCATTAGCGATTGGCGCCAGGCAAATGCACGTGTTGTAAAGGGGGATGCCCAAACTTTGCCTAGCCCTTCAAAAATATTATCTATACCAACTATATTAAATAGCGTTAGGTTTAATCCGGCCCCAGTAAACCCTGGTAAATCTTCTACATTAGTATCTGAACGAATAAACACGCCAATATCTGAACTGCCAAACGTTTTAATAATAGATTTACGCAATTCGTTACGGTAATGGTCCCCTATATCCGTGTTGCTGATAATCTCATGAGCCTGGGTGCGAAAAGACTCTGTTGCTTGTATGCGTAGATCTGATCCTTCATCTAAAAGGTGAAGGATTTTATATTGACGTACCATCCACTCAAATATAGTTTGAGTGGTGTTTTTATAGGGTTTGTCCAATACTGCTGCACGAAAAAAACCAAAAGGAATGGCAACTGCTTTTGCTACTTTTCCTGGGTAATGGAAATGTAACTCACCTAGTTTGGCAGCTTTAGGGCCTACAATGCGGCCTGAGTCGGTAGCTCTAAGAGACCCCAGGTCTATAATGTCTCGTA
This sequence comes from Methylococcaceae bacterium, assembly GCA_048595505.1. Taxonomy (GTDB): domain Bacteria; phylum Pseudomonadota; class Gammaproteobacteria; order Methylococcales; family Methylomonadaceae; genus QPIN01. The sequence continues at coordinate 1,150 of JBJPGG010000051.1, read as the reverse complement.
TTTTTAAGTTAAGCTTTTCAAGATTCGGCTTAATTACAACATCCATTTGTTTGGTTGTTGTATTAAAAAACTCTTCCCACTGACCTGAATCATTGTTAAGTTCTACCAGACCGTTTGGACTGACGGCCATGATAATCGTTTTGCTATCATGTTTTTGTAATTGCTCTAAAATATTCTCATTAATGGTTACATTGGGGATTCCCAGGTTTCTTGCCAGCAATTGAACATGAGAAAGTGGATTACCTTCTCCAACCGTGATAATCCCGGCAATAGGAGGAAGTTCTGAAATGGTTTCAGGTAATAGATAAATTCCTTTTGGGTCAAATGCTTCCAAATCATGTATATCTACTTGGGTGTGAAGTGTACCTCTGACTAACCCAGGATTTAAGGCATGGAATCCAATTGCTACTTGCTGATCAAAAACTTTGTGGGTTACACCTGCTGATTGGTTGCCATCACGGCTAAGTATGTCTAGGTTTTGTGAGAAAAATAACAGGGGACTTCCCCGTAAAATATCTTGAATGAACAAGTTAGCCTTGGGTTCGATTTCTGCCAGCTTTATCATTGATTGGTAGAATTGAAAGCGTAACCCCTGCATACTCCAGCCGGGTACACGAGCAAGATAATTTAATTCCTTTAAATAAGTATCAAGCGTAATTTGATCGTGCTTTAATTGGTTTATGGAGGTCAGAATCGCATCCAGGCTCCTTTGGTTGATATGCCCCGTGCCATAGGCAGCTATCGCGGAATTTTTTAACCAGAATAGACGTTTCTGCCGGCTGATCTTTTCTTTTGTGTTGCGTAGTTGAGTGCTATTACTGAAGTTTACAGCTTCAACCGCAAGACTTAAGTCCATTATGCGTAGACGTACTCTTAAGTTACGAATTTTAGGGAGTGCATCACGAAGATCGGCAAGTAATTTGGCGGTGGCCGCATAGTGATTCTCCGCGTTATCTTCAGAGCTATAAGCTTTGCCGGCATCACGTAACAGTTTTTGTAGCCAGGGCCCTCCAGAAAATAACCTTGCGTTTTTTTCCAGTAATTTAAGTAATGGCGGGACCTGATAAACACGCTGTATTTGATGGGCCAACTCAATATAATCAGCTTGGCGACGATGATCGCTAATATTTGCTGCATAGTTGAGAACCAG
>JBJPGG010000050.1:0-2042 GCA_048595505.1 Methylococcaceae bacterium | reverse complement strand
ATATCAGTAATTTGTAGTATAATAAGGCTTTATTTTTCCTAAAAACTAGTCGGAATATTGTCATGACAATTCCTTTCAAATCACCCCCCGTCGAATTCAGGCAACACCAGCTATTTCCCAGTAATATCTTTGACTTGTTAGCAGATGAACACGAGTGCTATCTCTATAGCGACCTGTTTCAACAACTGGACACCACGTCCATTGAAAACAACTATCAATACAGCGGCCAAAATGCCTATCATCCGAAGCAAATCATTTCTATCTTGATTTATGCCTACAGCCGCGGAGTTTTTAGTTCACGAGAAATACAACGACGCTGTACAGAAGACCTCTCATTCATGTTCATTGCACAAATGAACTGCCCCAACTTCCGTGTATTAAGTGACTTTCGAAAAAATAACAGTGAATTTTTCCACGACTGTTTTAAACAAACCGTACAACTGGCTATTGAGTTAAAGTTAGCCTCATTAGGCCATATTAGTCTTGACGGGTCAAAGTTTCAGGCTAACAGCTCCAAACATAAGGCAATGAGCTATGGCCGATTAAAAGAAAAAGAACAGGCATTAAGCAAAGAAATTGATGAGCTCATTGAAAAGGCAAGTCGCAGTGACCAAGAAGAAGATCAGGCCTATAAAGACCAGACGGGATATGAAATACCCGAAGACCTGAAATATAAACAGGCACGACTAAAACAAATCAAAACAGCCAAAGTAGCCCTTGAGCAGCGAGAAGAAACACTCAACCCTGATAAAGAAATTGACGACAAAAAGCAGATCAGCTTTGCCGATAAAGAAGCGCGTATCATGGGTAAAAAAGGCAGTTTTGACTATCAGTACAATGCGCAAATCAGTGTTGATGAAGACAGGCAAATCATAGTAGGCCAGCACCTGAGTCAGAATGCAAATGACCAACAGGAAATTGAACCCGCCTTAGTCGCGATAAAGGAAGCCACCGGGACATTACCCAATAAACTTAGTGCCGACAATGGCTACATGTCAGGTGATAACCTGCAGGCACTAAAAGATAGTTCTATTGAACCCTACATTGCCACCAATAAAGGTGAAAAGAAAAATAAAATTTCGTTAGATGAGACAGAACGTAAACTGGTCAAAGCTGACTTTGATTACGATGAAGCAAGTGATACCTTTACCTGCCCAGGTCAACAAACACTTGTTGTCGTGAGCAAGGGAAAAGACGGCAGCCGAACCTATCAGGGTGATAGTGAGAAATGTAATGAATGTCCTTATAAAAATCGTTGCTGTCAGTCAAAAAAAGGCGAGGCACGTACCATCAATACGGATGATAAAGAAGTTCTGCGCCAGCAAATGAACAAAAAAATGGAAACAGAGGAATCAAAAATCATTTACAAACAACGCAAAGTGATTGTGGAGCCCGTCTTTGGCCAGATCAAAAACTCAGGATTTCGGGGTTTTAGTGTACGAGGAAAAGAAAAAGTGGCGGGTGAGTTTTCTCTGGTCTGTGCGACTCATAATATTAAAAAAATTGCGAAAGCGATATTCAAGGGAGTCGTCCGTCCAGAATTTATAGAAATGAAGTTAAATCCGGCAATATAGGGTGAAATAGGAGAAAAGCTTACAAAAAGAAGGTTTCATCGTAAAAAGTGAAAATTAAACACTCATATAGAAGTATATCAATATATGCTTATGCTAAATTTCTTCTTATTGTTTTAAGTACCTTTTTAGTTCGCCTATTCTCGGACAGCCTCTAGGTTACATTACACTTCCCCGTATTTTGGCTATCATCATTCTTGAAAAATGCAAGCCGTTTTTTCCGCACTGTGTAAGGAATATATTTTTTCTCCCATACTTCTATGTCAGTCTGGGATGCCTGATGCAACGCTTGTGTTACGCTGCTATCCGTTAGTTTTCCACAAAGTGCCGGGATAAGAAGCACTGTACGATTCATATCTGCCTGTGGGCTTCGCTCAATAATATGCTTGAAGTTTCCAAAAAGTGATTCGATAATATCACTGCTTACCAGCAAAGAGTGGGATGTCAGTTTTTTCTGGAGTATAACGTTCT
>JBJPGG010000049.1:0-31015 GCA_048595505.1 Methylococcaceae bacterium | reverse complement strand
CAGTTCAACCTAGAAAAATCAGTTGAGCACAGTTTTTGTGAAAAATTTGGGCGGGGTTGAAAAATAGCTGCTTGCATTTTCGACATTCAATACAGCCATGTATTTTAAAGACAAAGAATAGCTCTCGATAATGACCATAGTCCTTATCGAGAGCTATTCTGCAGAATTTTTCACAAAACGGTGAAGCGAATAGCCCTCACACAACAGGTGATAGCTGAAAAAATGAATGACACTCATTATTCAATCGCTTATGCACATTCTTAGCAATCAACTAATTTATCTAGGTTCAAGGATAATGGTAAGCAATCGGCTCATATGTGTTAACCTTTATGATGATAAGTTTTTTGATTGCTAAAATTCTAAGGTAAACTATCAAATACGGGCTTGTTAACTTTAAGTGATTTAATAACATTCATTATCAATTCTTCATCATCAATAAAAAAACCGATTGATAATACATCATCGTTGATAGGAGTTGATATAGTCAATTCAACCTTAGTTTTGAGATCATCGTTTCTATCTTTACGGAAAAATAGAAAACCAGCTCTCTTATACACCTCAACATTATTTGAATGTTCAAAAATTAATTTTCGTGTTTCATTTACTTCATTGTTGCTATCATGGTCGTTATCAAATATAGCTGATATCAGCTGCCTTCGACTATAACTATTTAGCCCATACCTGCTTGGATTAAAAAGTACTTTATTTGAACCCAATATTTCATCCATTGCAAATACTCCCTTGTCATTGGATGTGGTTATTACGAGAAACTTTGAACCGGAGCTCAACCGCTTCTTTTTGAAGTCACCTGGAATCGTAAAAGTATAGCGTTTACTGTATTTTACAGTTTTATACCCTTTAGAAATATCAATTGTTTCAATAGCTTGTGGATCAGTATCAAATTCCTTTGAAAGGGCACTATGACTGAATAACAGTAAAAGCATTAAAAACAACCTCATACTTATAACCCCATAGCCGCATATTTTATTTCTCGTACATGCCCTTTAGTATGTGAGTCGTCACAACGTGGATTAATACCCCTTGCAGATGTTGCTGCATCAACTTTCTTTTTTGCTTTCCATATATCATACAAATATTTAAGTGCAGCTCTTGCAGTCGCAGAACCACTAGTTGTGGCATTATTACTGGTAAACTAATTATCCATGACATGCCAGTAGAGCAGTTTTTTAGTACTCTAATCATTCGATAGAGTTCTACTGCCGCTTTATCATTCCATCTATGTGAAGGCATCTCATTATCATTAGTAAATGCGAGGAATAACTCGGCACAAATTTCTTTTTCTTCAATAGTCATAATTTATAATTTTGAAATAATTCAATATAGAAAAGCCAACATAGTACGTTTATTGGCGCAACTTTAAACTGCTCTCAAGGCTAACATCTCCAATAATCTGACCATTTTTATGAGCAAAACGAACACAAAATGATCAGGTTGATTTGTTTTGTTATTCAGTTTCCTCAGTTTCAAACCATCGATAAACAATCCCTGCCAAAATAGCTCCAACAATAGGAGCAACCCAAAAAAGCCATAATTGGGATAATGCCCAATCTCCTTGAAAAATTGCAACCCCCGTACTTCTTGCTGGGTTAACAGATGTATTTGTAACAGGAATACTGATGAGATGAATAAGAGTAAGACCAAGACCAATAGCTATAGGCGCAAACCCTTGAGGTGCTCGCTTATCTGTTGCACCTAAAATAATGATCAAAAACATAAAAGTCATAACTATTTCAGCTACCAGTGCCGCAGTTAAGCTATAGCCACCAGGTGAGTGTTCTGCATAGCCATTCGATGCAAATCCTGCAGTAACATCAAAACCAGCTTGTCCAGAAGCAATTAAATATAATACTGCTGCACCGGCTATACCACCCGCTACTTGCGCCACAATATATGGACCAAGCTCTGTGACCGAAAATCTTCCACCTGACCACAACCCAAATGAAACAGCAGGGTTGAGATGGCAACCAGATATATGGCCTATGGCAAATGCCATTGTTAATACAGTAAGTCCAAAAGCCAAGGAAACACCTAACAAACCAATACCTACATCTGGAAATGCCGCAGCAATAACAGCGCTACCGCATCCTCCAAGCACAAGCCAGAATGTACCAATAAATTCAGCCCCTAATTTTTTGGTTAATGTCATTTTTTATTCCTCTCTTTAATGAAAAAAGTTAATGATTTATCACTAGCATAAGCACTTAACATTTTCACGTTGTGCGCAGCATTATGTATACCTATTTATTTAGAAAAAATTAAATTAGATGGCTCCATTAATTGAATATAATGGAATTTATGTTTGATATCTAGATAGCTATGTCGTTACCTTTCGCTAATTGGTACCCACTAAGCAACAGCGTCTATAGCCCTATCCACCGTGATTATCTTTATCTAATAGGTCTCATTATGCGCTTTTTTTAGACGATGGACAATAGTTTCATTCTCCCTGAAAAGGTTAACTTATAGTTTTATTCAATTCTTATTTGTCCAGCTTAAAAATTTTTTCCAACTGTTTAAAATCTGCTAAACAACACTGTCCTGAAGGGTTTCTTATTTCACATGCACAATCACCCGCTTTAGTTTTTTGTATAACAAAAATTTTTATTGTGCTTGCTGTCTCATCTTTAAGTGAATTTACATATTGCTCGGTATTAATATCAAAGCAATAACAAAGCTTATTGTTTTTAAGTTCAGTAAATGCCCTTAGTTGGTTCTTTAAAATCGTTTTTCCTGGTTGAGAAAAATAGCCTACTGAACAGGTTTTATCGGCACAATAATAATAGTTAGCAATATCAACATCTAAAATATCAGGAAACTTCACTTGATGAAAAACAGTTTTCATACTGATTTTTTTACATGATATACCGCATTGAGGGCATTCTAATACTGCAAGGGCTGAGTCACCAGAACAACAAGACATAACATTTCTCCCGTTTATTAATTAGTAGATTGTACCGTTGCAGGATACTAACTCTTTTGATTCGTAAAGCATCTCATAAACATAGTCCCCTATATTTTTTCTAGTTATATCCAGTTTTTCTAGTTTCTAAGTTTTAGTTTATCTCTTAGATTTTTTTGCTATACGTTTTTTTACAACCTCATCAATAGGTTCATTGTATAACTCCAAAACACTTTGTTCGGTGAAAACTATGGTTCATTTTCATAATCTTCTTAAATTTTTTCGCATACCTTTTAATGATTCCTGAATTGGATTTATTATTGCGCATCTGAATGAAAAAGAGTAACCATAACACTTCCTGCTTTTTAAAATATATCCTACATTTTATTAAGTTATAGTATAGAAAGAGAATAAACTATTATCTATTAGTTATTATATAAACAACGCAAGCTATTACTTACATAGCTTGATTTTATAGCCTCTCTTGTCCCATCAATTTTCTACCAAGCCAATTGACCTTGCTTTGTAAAATTGATTTTTGTATAATTTTTTTACTTCAAAATGCAAAAGTGAGAAACATTAATAATGTTTAGACCAGCATTGAATCAACAATCAATTGCTTACGAGTTATCTTGACGAATCTCGATATCATAATGAGCTCGCACAGTATTTATTAAATTCGAAAGTTATGTTTGTGCTTACTCATAACTCGCCAGTACTGACACTTCCGTCATTATCAGGCAAAATGTAGCTTCGTAAAACGAATCCATTCAAGCCATTGCTTTCGGTTGCAATTCGTTTAGCAGGCAAAACCAAAAGGTGTATAAGAATGTCGAAACAGACTTACGAGATACCTCGTAAACAGGGTCTTTATGATCCAGCCAACGAAAAAGATAGCTGTGGCGTTGGCTTCATCGCACATATTAAAGGCCAGCGTTCACACAAAATCGTCCAGGATGCTGCGACTGCACTGGAAGCGATGACTCACCGAGGTGCCTGCGGTTGTGAACCTAATACCGGTGATGGTGCTGGCATAATGACAGCTCTACCATTAGAGTTTTTAAATAAGGTTGCTAAAACTGATCTGGGCAAAGACCTGCCCGCCCCAGGAAAATTTGCCGCTGGATTAATATTCCTGCCACAACAGGATGATGAGCGCGCCAAATGCAAGGCCTCTATACAGCAATTGATCACTACTCACAACCAGCATCTCATTGGCTGGCGTAGCGTTCCGGTTGATCCGGATGCCGCAGATATAGGTCCTTCTGCCCGTGCTACCGAGCCTGTTATCGAGCAACTGTTTATTGCCGCTGCCGATGGTCTTGAGGGCGACGCCTTTGAAAGACAGCTGTATTTAATTCGCAAGCAAGCTTCACACACGCTACGTAATGATGAATCTATGCAGCAGTGTAAAATGTTCTATATCTGCAGTCTTTCAACCAAAGTTATTATCTATAAAGGGCAATTGATGCCTGAACAGGTAGTTCCCTATTTCCCTGACCTTAGTAATCCTGATTATACTTCACACTTGGCGATGGTTCATTCGCGTTTCAGCACCAATACATTCCCTTCCTGGGATCGTGCTCAACCGAACCGGTTCATGAGTCATAATGGAGAAATTAACACCTTACGTGGCAATAAAAACTGGATGCGGGCTCGTGAAGGTGTTGCCGAAAGCGAATTATTTGGCGATGACCTGGATAAAATATTTCCTGTGGTTGAACCAGAATGCTCAGACTCAGGCACTTTCGACAATGTTCTTGAGCTCCTGTTAATGACTGGCCGTACACTACAAGAAGCTGTCATGATGATGGTGCCAGAAGCATGGCAAAATCACGAAACAATGCCAGAACACAAACGAGCGTTCTATGAATTCAACTCAGCCATGATGGAACCCTGGGATGGTCCCGCTTCAATTGTATTTACTGACGGCAAATATATCGGAGCAGTACTTGACCGTAACGGTCTAAGACCCAGCCGGTATTATCTAACTCATGATGACCATGTCATTATGGCGTCAGAAGTTGGAGTTGTTGCTGTGAAACCGGAAAACGTCAAATATAAAGGCCGATTACAACCTGGACGTATGTTTTTGGTTGATTTCGAACAAGGTCGGTTAATTCCTGATGAAGAACTGAAGAATGATTTTTCCACTCAACGCCCTTATTCGGACTGGTTAAAAAAAGAGCGCATTTTACTCAGTGAACTGGAGCCAAAAAAAGAGCCTCACGGTTTTAACCCGGAAACCCTATTATCACGTATGCAGGCATTCGGTTTCACCTCAGAAACCCTGCAATTCATGCTGTTACCGATGATTCGGGAAAAACGCGACCCATTAGGCTCCATGGGAAATGATTCTGCACTGGCCTGCCTGTCAGACCAGTCACGCATGCTTTATGATTATTTCAAACAGTTATTTGCCCAAGTCACCAACCCATCAATAGATTCAATCCGCGAAGAAATTATTATGTCGCTGGAATGCTATATTGGTCCGGAAGCTAATCTGCTCACAACAACAGAAAAGCATTGCCACCGTTTATTGATCGAACATCCGATATTGTCCAATGAACAGCTTGCGGCGATCAAACATATGGATCATCGTGGTTGGAAAAGTAAAACAATCGATATAACCTGGCCCAAACAACAAGGCACGGCTGGGCTCTCTAGTGCCCTGGATCGTATATGTAACAAAGCCGAACATGCCATCGAAAGTGGTTTTCAGCTTGTCGTTCTATCTGACAGGAACCTGGGCCCAGATCAAATTGCATTACCAGCATTACTGGCAACAGGAGCCATACACCAACACTTGGTGCGTCAATTCAAACGTACTCAAATTGGTATCGTGGTTGAAACAGGTGAGGCTCGTGAAGTCCATCATCACTGTCTATTAATAGGCTACGGTGCCGATGCGATTAATCCATACCTGGCCTTCGAGTCACTTTGGCAAGCCAGACGTGAAGGGCTACTGGAAAACGATATGGTAGATGATGACGCTATTGTCTCTACTTATCGAAAAGCTGTTGCTAAGGGAATGCTTAAGGTCATGGCGAAAATGGGTATTTCCACCTTGCAAAGCTATAAGGGGGCACAAATATTCGAAGCCGTTGGTCTGCGCGATGATGTTGTAGAGCGCTGCTTTACTGGGACAGCAAGTCGTATTCAAGGTGTCAACTTTAAGGTCCTTGCTATTGAATGTATTCGTCGTCATGACATTGGTTATCCAGAAAACCTGAACCTGAAAAACGACACATTACCTAACAACGGAGAATTCCACTGGCGCGCTGGTGGAGAGCGGCATATGTGGGATCCACAGGCTATTTCTGACATTCAGCTTGCGACCCGAACCAATAGTTTCGAGAGTTATCAGAAATTTGCCGATCATATGAACAACGATGCAAAAACCCGTTGTTCAATCAAAGGCTTGCTTGGTTTTAAGGACAACCAAACCGCTATCTCGCTAGACCAGGTGGAACCCGCCTCTGAAATTGTCAAACGCTTCTGCACTGGAGCGATGAGTTTTGGCTCTATCTCTGCCGAAGCGCATGAATCACTGGCTATCGCCATGAATCGCTTAGGTGGTAAAAGTAATACCGGAGAAGGTGGAGAAGATCCGCTCCGTTTTACCCCTATGGCAAATGGCGACAGCAAACGCTCAGCCATCAAACAAATTGCCTCAGGTCGATTTGGCGTTACCATCTGGTATCTGGCCAATGCTGACGAGTTGCAAATTAAGATATCACAAGGGGCTAAGCCTGGTGAAGGTGGAGAACTGCCTGGCACTAAAGTTGATAGTTATATCGCCCGCCTACGTCATTCTACACCCGGTGTTGGCCTGATTAGCCCGCCGCCACACCACGATATTTATTCTATCGAAGATCTGGCACAATTAATTTCTGATCTAAAAAACTCTAACCCGTCAGCACGTATCAGTGTCAAACTGGTGTCAGAAGTTGGTGTAGGTACAATTGCCTCAGGTGTTGCCAAGGCTCATGCCGATCATATCCTTATCTCAGGAGATGGTGGCGGTACTGGAGCATCTCCCCTTACCAGTATTAAACACGCTGGTTTACCTTGGGAATTAGGCATTGCTGAAACTCATCAGACCTTGGTAATGAAAGATCTACGTTCGCGGGTAACACTGCAAACTGATGGCGGCTTAAAAACCGGTAGAGATGTGGTGATTGCAGCATTACTTGGAGCTGAAGAATTCGGTTTCAGTACGGCTCCTTTGATTTCACTGGGCTGCATCATGATGCGTAAGTGTCATTTAAATACCTGTCCGGTTGGGATTGCCACTCAAGATAAAGAGCTACGCAAAAAATTTAGTGGTGATCCGGAATATGTCGTCAACTATCTGATTATGGTAGCTGAAGAGGCTCGAACTTTGATGGCTAAGCTCGGTTTTCGAAATATCAACGAAATGATTGGACGTTCTGATCTGCTGGAAACTAATGAAGCAATTCAGCATTGGAAATCTGATGGCCTGGACCTAACCTCATTACTCACCGTGGCTCCAAAACCACACAAGGATGTAGAAGTTTACAAAACCATTCCTCAGGATCATGGTCTGGATAAAGTTATCGATAATAAGTTAATCGAGCTTTCTAAAGACGCCCTGGAAAATGGCAACAAAGTTAACATTGAATTACCTATTATCAACACCGACCGCACCGTAGGCACCATACTTAGCCATACTCTGGTTAAAAAGTGGGGTGCGCAAATGTTACCGGAAGGCACCATTCAGATTAAATTCAATGGTTCAGCAGGACAGAGCTTTGGTGCCTTTCTGGCCCGTGGTATTACCATGCAAATAGAAGGCGATGCTAACGACTACGTCGGCAAAGGCTTATCTGGTGGTAACATTACCGTATACCCGCCAAAAAATAGTACTTTTGAAGCCGGCGAAAATATCATCGTGGGTAATGTCGTACTGTATGGTGCGACTTCCGGCCAGGCATTCTTCCGTGGCCGAGCTGCTGAACGCTTCTGTGTTCGTAACTCAGGAGCTAACACGGTTATTGAAGGCGTTGGCGATCATGCTTGTGAGTATATGACGGGTGGACGCGTTGTAGTACTGGGCCCTACCGGACGTAATTTTGCTGCCGGCATGAGTGGTGGTGTTGCTTATATATGGGACTACGATCATATTTTCTCCCTAAACTGTAACCCCGGCATGGTTGAACTGGAAAAAGTTGAACATGAACATGATATTGACGAGTTACGCGGACTCATCCAATTACACTTTGACCATACTGGATCGACAGTGGCAGAAAAAATTCTGAACAATTGGCACACTTCCCTGGAACAATTTGTCAAAGTTATGCCAATAGACTATAAACGTGTGCTGGCTGAACGAGCACTACACGATGAAGAACAAGAAACTACTGTACACGGAGCTATGACTGATGGGTAAACCGACTGGATTCAAAGAATATCAAAGAGAAACGGTACCATATCGTGACCCCATGTTGCGTTTAAATGATTATGCAGAGATTTATACAGATCCTTTAACAAATCATCTGCAGACTCAAGGTGCCCGCTGTATGGACTGTGGAGTGCCCTTCTGCCAGTCAGATACAGGTTGCCCCGTGGACAATCTAATTCCAGAATGGAATGATCTGGTTTATCACGGCCGCTGGCGCGATGCCCTTGATCGTCTACACAAAACCAACAACTTTCCTGAATTTACTGGCCGCGTTTGTCCGGCTCCTTGTGAAGGCTCCTGTGTTCTTGGTGTTAACGAACCCCCCGTCACTATCAAGAATATTGAAAATACAATTATTGACCATGGTTTTGAGCAAGGCTGGGTTAAGCCCCAACTGCCCGTATCTGAATCGGAACATTCCGTTGCCATCATTGGTTCGGGTCCCGCAGGACTTTCTGCTACTCAACAATTACGAAGATTAGGCCATAAGGTAACCGTGTATGAACGCGCTGACCGCATTGGCGGATTACTGATGTATGGTATCCCTAATATGAAGCTGGATAAAGGTGTCATCGATCGCCGTATTGACCAGTTGCGTAGTGAAGGCGTGGAATTTATCAACAATACCCAGATAGGAATAGCTGAAGACTTCCCTGCGGGCCACGTTAATAAGATTATGCAAGATGCTAATCTCGAGATCAATTATATTGACCCTAATGACCTGAACCAACAGTTTGACGCCGTTTTATGGGCAACCGGCGCAACCAAACCAAGAGACCTTCCCATCCCCGGCCGTAAACTCAATGGCATACACTCTGCAATGGAGTTCCTGACTCGCAACACCAAGAGTTTGCTTGATAGTAAACTTAGGGATAACAACTATATTAGTGCTAAAGGAAAAAATGTGATTGTCATCGGCGGAGGTGATACTGGCACAGATTGTATAGGGACTTCTCTTCGACACGGTTGCAAATCACTTGTTAATTTTGAATTATTACCGGAACCTCCGGTTGAACGTGCCGCAGATAATCCCTGGCCACAATGGCCAAGAATTTTTCGTGTTGATTACGGTCATCAAGAAGCCACTGAACGAAATGGAAAAGACCCACGTGAATACTGCATTTTAAGCAAGGAATTCATTAGCGATGGAAACGGAAACCTAGCCGGAATCAAGACCGTTAATGTTGAATGGACTAAGGATGATAAAGGTCAGTTCCAAATGCACGAAATCGAAGGCAGTGAAAAAGAATGGAAAGCAGAACTGATTACTTTGGCTCTTGGTTTCCTTGGCCCGGAGCAAACAGCAACTGATCTGATGGGACTTGAGTATGATCAACGCAGCAATGTCAAAGCGAATTATGGTGAATTTACCACCAATATTGAAGGTGTTTTTGCTGCCGGTGACTGTCGCCGTGGTCAGTCTTTGGTAGTCTGGGCAATCAATGAAGGCCGCAATGCTGCTACTGCTATTGACGACTATCTGAAGAACAAGAAATCATAACTTTTTCGGCAAACCTCTCACATAATAGTGAGGGGTTTTTGATTGTCGCCCAATCTTATTGATAGCCCTTCTTAACAAATAGGCTTCAGTATTTATTTTACATGGCTATTAACATTTCACAGTTTAATAGCCATGTTATTTTATCAAATGCTTACGTTGGAAATACTTTTCTGATTGCATTTCAATCAAACGTGAACGTGTGCGTTTAAAATCAAACACACTGTCTTCAAAATTGAGTTCCTCAACAGGTAAAGTAGAAGTACAAATTAATTTAACATTCTGTTCATATAAGGCATCAATTAAAGTCACAAAACGTCTAGCCTGATCTCTAATTTCTACTGATAAACGTGGAATAGCTGCAATAAATATGGTGCTAAACTCATTTGCAACAGCCAAGAAATCAGCTGCTCCTAACGCCCGTCCACACAACTCATCAAATGAAGTAAATAAGATATCCCCATGAACTGTTGTAAAGTTCAGCTCCCTTCCTTTTACTTTAAGTGACTTTGCTTCTGACACCGCATAATTGGTTAATTCATCAAAACTTTTATGTAGAAAGACATCACCACCATCCACTTCACAGTAAAACGTAGTTTTCATGGATTTAATATGTGAAAGCCGATAATCTTCTTTTGCAACTAATTCCAAAATATTCGAAGACTGTTTTAAGAGGTCGATAAACGGTAAAAAAAGTGCCCTTTGCAGACCATTTTTATATAACTCATCTGGGTGTTGATTGGATGTTGCAACAAAAACGATGCCTTGATTAAATAACCGTGTGAATAACCTAGATAACAACATCGCATCTGCAATGTCAGTAACCTGAAATTCATCAAAACATAGTAACATAGACTCTTGTCGTATTTTTAACGCTAAAGAAGGGAGAGGGTCTCCTCGATGACTTTTTCGCCAATGATGCATATAGTCATGAACTTCCTGCATAAAAGCATGAAAATGCACTCGTCGTTTTAATTCAATAGGGCATGCTTCAAAAAACAAATCCATTAACATGGATTTTCCTCTGCCAACATCACCAAAGATGTATAAGCTTTTTATTGTTTTTTGAGAATAGGCTGAAAGCAAACGGCTAAAAACCATTTGTTGTTCAAATACAATTTGTTCTGAAATATTATTCAAAAGTTGCTGTAAATGTCCGAGAACCTTTATTTGAGCAGCATCACTTTGTATATGATGTTTTACAACCAGTTCGTGATAACTTTTTTCGAGTAAATCACTATATTCTTGGGTATGAATGTAGTTTTGTTCAGTTTGTTTTAAAAGGAAATTAAACATGCCTACAATAGTTTATTTTTGAATTTATGACAGCGCTTACAATGATAAACTGTAATTAACTGCCCTGATTTCACATCAAACTGCTTTCCTTTGACAATTTCCCACTTATGAAAACCACTACGACAAAGGGTATTTCCTTTATGCTTTTCTGAAAGCTTTTTCTGTTTAAACTGGATTACTTCGCCCATCACTACTTTAAATATCAATATAGCAAGCCCCAAACAACGCAGTCACAGCGCTACATAAGCAACAACTAAAGAATGGTCTCTTATTTTTTAGCTATACTTCCCCATGCAGACAACCACGCCTGAGATTCATAACTATCTGCTGTTTTAGGCAAATCCCCAGAAAGCACCAAGCTTAAGGTATGCCTGATAATGCCAAAGAAATAACTATAAGCCAGTGTAGAGTCTATCGGACGAATTTCTTCATCTTTAATACCATTTTGAATAATTCGTTTGATTTTGCTAAAAGGAGCAGTTGCTAATAAGGGTTTTTCCTCTGGCAAAATTTCCTTCACATTTACAATTAGCAAGAACTGAACTATTTCAGGCGCTTCATCGGTGAGTTTAAATAATAAATCAACGATTTCTCTTAACTGCTCAGATGCTTTTCTATTTCTACGCCGAATATCATCAATAGAAACACTCAAACTATCAAGAACATTACCAAAAAGTACTTCAGCAATAGTTTGTTTGTTTTTAAAATGTTGATAAATTCCGCTGGTGGTTTTTATCCCTACAGCATCTTTTATGTCTGTTAATGAAGTATTGAAGTATCCTTTTTCAGAAAATAATTTCAATGAGGCTAATAATATTTCATCCTGTGTTACTGGCTTTTTAGCCGTAGTTTTATTTTCCGTATCCATTTATACTTTTTTTACGACGTTTGTCGTTTTATTGTTATTCTTCTTTGAGAGTAGTATAGGCTGCCGATAAATACTGCATCATCGACCATAAAGTTAGACATGCAGCTATGTACAACAACCAATACCCCATTAAATTAATTGGCAAACCAAAAAAATCATCTCGATAAAGCAATAATCCAATTGCCCCCATCTGAGCGCTAGTTTTCCATTTCCCTAATGCAGACACTTTAACTGTCGCCCTTTGACCAATTTCAGCCATCCATTCCCGTAGTGATGCAATAGTGATTTCTCGTCCAATAATGATAGCAGAAGCAATTGCCAGGGTGGCACTGCCCTCTGCTTGAACAATAAGCACTAAAACGAAAGCCACCATTAATTTGTCAGCAACTGGATCTAGAAATGCTCCAAATGCAGTTTCCAGACTCATTTTTCTGGCCAAATATCCATCCAGCCAATCAGTAAACCCAGCAATCGCAAATATAACTGTACATGCAATATTAGAATATTCCCATGGCAAATAAAATACAATTGCTAGTAAAGGAATTAATGCAATGCGTAATAATGTCAGATTTGTCGGTAAATTAAATTCAATGGCCATCTTGATGATGAAAGTTATCGTAAATTCGTTGTGCTAATTGTTTACTAATGCCGTCGATCCCCGCAAGAGCGTCAACACCTGCATTAGAAACACCTTGTAAGCCTCCAAACTGCTTTAATAAAACTTGTCTTCTTTTAGGTCCTAAGCCAGCAATACTTTCCAGTATTGATGTTTTTTTGGCTTTTGCTCTGCGCTGCCTATGTCCCGTTATCGCAAACCGGTGGGCTTCATCACGTATATGCTGAATTAATAATAACGCGCTGGCACCCGCTGTAACGTCGATTGGTCGTTGTTGATCAGCCACAATTAACTTTTCCATACCTGCCTTTCTGTCAGGACCTTTAGAAACGCCGACTATCATAACATTATTTACCTCTAATTCCGCTAATGCCTTTTCTGCTTCACTCACTTGACCTTTACCGCCATCGATAAAAAGGATATCTGGAGCCTGATGTTCCCCTTTTTTTAATCGCTTAAAACGCCGATAAACTGCCTGATACATCGCTGCATAATCATCTCCAGGTGTTATTCCTTCTATATTAAAGCGGCGATAAGCTGACTTTACCGGACCTTCACGATCAAAAACCACACAAGAGGCTACGGTCTGATCGCCTTGAGTATGACTAATATCAAAACATTCCAATCTTTTTGGCAAATCTACGCAGCCTAGTTCTTCCTGTAAATTAAGATAACGGGCATAAAGACCTTGTTTATCTGCTAATTTACTGACTAATGAATTTTCTGCATTCATTTCCGCCATTTGCAACCACTTCAGGCGTTCTCCCCGCACCTTACTGGAAATTGTAACCGAATGTTTTGCTTGTTGAGTTAATACCTCTACTAATAAATCAACTTCCTCTATGGGATGACTGACGATTAATTCATAAGGTGCTTTGCGTTCCAAATAATATTGAGGAATAAATGCCTGCAATACATAAGTAGGTGCAGTCTCATCCGTTATTTTAGGGAAAAACAATTTATTTCCCAGGTTTTGTCCATTTCGAATAAAAAATACTTGCACACAAGCTACCCCTGCCCTACTTGCGCAGGCAATAATATCTACATCGCCTTTTTCTCCATGGACAAAATGTTTTTCCAGTACAGTTCGCAACCTAATAATTTGATCACGATAAATTGTAGCTTGTTCAAACTCTAAGTTCTGAGAAGCAGACTCCATTTTATCAATCAATTGATCAATTAATAAATGCCCCTTGCCTTGCAAAAACATGATGGTATTATTTAAATCATTCGCATAATTTGTTTTTTCAATCAAGCCCACGCAAGGAGCTGTACAGCGTTCAATTTGATACTGTAAACAGGGCCGGGTACGATTGTTATAATACGAATCCTCACACTGCCTGACTGGAAAAATCTTTTGCAACAGTTTTAAAGTCTCTTTTACCGCTCCAGCACTTGGATAGGGCCCAAAATACATTCCACGTTTTTTTTTGGCGCCGCGATGAAAGGTAATTTGCGGGTAATCGTGATGGCTGGATATAAAGAGATATGGATAGGATTTATCGTCACGAAGACAGATGTTGTAACGCGGCTTAAAGCGCTTTATTTGCTGACTTTCCAGCAATAAAGCCTCACCTTCTGTATGCGTCACAATCACTTCAATAGCAACAATTTTAACTACCATTGCTTGCTGTTTTGGTGAAGCACTCCCTGTTCTAAAATAACTGGAAACCCGGTTTTTCAGGTTTTTAGCTTTTCCAATATAAATTATGTCACCCTTATCATTCAGCATTTTATATATACCAGGGCGTTTAGTCAGATTCTTTAGAAAACCTTTAATGTCAAAATCTGACTCAATCATTTTTTCTAAGCATTATTAAATTATAGAGCCTTCACATTACAGGGTTTAAGATAGCTTTTTTGAAATTAAATCTTTTTTTGGGAACCTTTTTTTTAGTACTTGCATCTTGATGTTTCAAGAATATTTATATTCATCATTCTAAAATAAAAGAACATTATGTCATTACTAATTAATAAAACTGTAGCTTTCTTACCTATCAATTTCATCTTCGCCATCGCTACCTTTGCTTTACTGATTGGATGCGCTAACGCAAACAAGAGTCAACAGTCTGAGATTATAACTGATGCCAATATTGCTGCCATCGTTGTCGGTGCTAACAATATTGACATATCTGCCGGAAAACTAGCTTTACAACGCTCGCAAAACAAATTGATAAAAGAGTTTGCAGAAAGAATGATTACCGATCATAGTGCTGTATTAAATTCAGCGGTAGATCTGGTGACAAAACTGGGAGTTACTCCCGTTAATAATAATCTGGTTGCAACTCTTACAGAGCAATCCAATAATCACGAAGAGAATTTACGTTCATTATCAGGAAATGCCTTTGATAAGAGTTATATAGGTCATGAAGTTGCATACCATCAAGCTGTCATCGATGTCATTGAAAATCAACTTATTCCTGCGGCTCAAAATAATGAGCTTAAAGCATTGTTAGTTTCTGTTATTCCTGCATTTAAAGCTCATTTAGCACATAGTCAAATGATTCAGAAGACAATAAAATGACAAATGCAAACCAATATACCGCTCACTATAAAACGGTTAATATGCGAACACTATTCTGGATATTTCCTAGTGTTTTATTATACCTTATTGTACAAAATGCAGAATCTGCCGAGAGTCCTTTTAATCTGACCCAACATACCATTGAAATATCAGGTTTTGCATTTTTTCCAAAACAGCTTGAACTGGAAGCCGGGGACACTATAAAATGGATAAATAAAGATATCGTGCCACATAATATTGTCGAAAACATTAATCAAAAGGTAATTTCTCCTCAATTAACGACGGGAGAAAGCTATACTTTTATAGTGAAAAAACCTATGGTATACCATTGTGGCCTTCATCCATCAATGAAAGGACAATTACAGATTCGTTAATGTTTGATTAAACTTGTAACCCTTAACTTTATCAGGACACAGGTCATTGATTTTATAGTGAAATAAACCTAGTTCCCCCTTGGTTTTATTTACCGCTGTAGCATCAATAGTCTTTGTTCTGTGTACAATGAAAGCATGGATTCAGGCTATATAAACATAACGTGAAACAGAGTCCTTTAATCTCTGTTTCACTATTTGTAGAAAACAAAAACAAGGTCTAAGTATGTTACAAACAGCACAAATAGAAGCTAAAAGCATTAATGTTAAACAACTCTCTTTATCTTCAAACAATTTCACAGATAAAGATATTATTGCGCGTATCAAAGCAGGAGATGATAATGCATATGGTGATATTATAAGACGGTATAACCAACGCATGTTTCGTATTGCTCGTAGTATTGTGACAGATGATGCTGCAGCAATGGATATCGTGCAAGAGGCTCATATTAAAGCATATACTAAGCTGAATGAATTTCGTGGGTCTATCCAGTTTTTCTCCTGGTTAGCTGCTATTACTCGAAATGAAGCTTTAATGTATCTACGCAGAAATAAAAGGGAGATTTCTATGACGGATGATATTATTCAACTTTTTGAAAACACAGAAATTGACTTTAAAATAGATACCCAGCAAGATAAAAATAAGGATCTTCCCGATACCACTTTAGAAAATGCACAATTACAAAAGCTCATTGTTAAACATATTGATCAGCTTCCAGAAAATTTCCGAATAGTTTTTGTATTGCGAGCTGTGGAGCAATTGAGCGTTAAAGAAACAGCAGAAATACTAAATATCAAAGAAAAAACAGTTAAAACTCGTTATTATAGAGCTAAACGTATTCTACGCAGTCAAATTCAAATTTATTTAAATAATGCGGGGTTGCACATTTATGAATTTGGTGAGCATCACTGCGATGTTGTTTTTGCTAATGTTATGGACTTTATTAACCATTCAAAATAATCAGCATTATACTTCATTATATAATCAAAATGTCTGATAGCAACTCGACTCATTCTAATGCTCTTTGGTTAAACCTACCAAGTTTAAATCTTTCTGTTAAAAGTCTATTTACCGGGTATTTGCTAGCAATTGGTCTTGGAGCCATATTAGCTACTGCACAAATTTTGTTTACTCACGGCATGGCTGATGGAGAACTTGGCTTATCCGTTGATGATATCGTTTACAGTTATCACGGCGACCCAACCCAAAGCAAAATTGAAACTAAGCTTAATGGCTCCATGAGGGATAAAGCGTCATCTGTTGATAAACTAAAAATCATCAAATGGGTTAGGGCTGGCGCACCGGAGGAGTTATGGCATAGTGATATAAAAACTGTTTTTTATACCAACTGTATATCTTGTCATAGCACCATCCCCGGTATACCCAATTTCATGGAATATGAGGATGTTAAACTTGTCGCAAAAATTGATGATGGAGCCTCTACAACATCGCTGACCAAAGTATCACATATTCATATGTTTGCCATTTCATTCATTTTTTTCATCAATGGCCTGATTTTCAGTTTATCCATTAATATTAAGCAATGGATTAAGGTCAGTGTCATTTCACTACCATTCCTATTCTTAATCATTGATGTGTTTTCATGGTGGCTGACTAAGCTGGCACCTGAATTTGCATGGCTAACCATTATTTCTGGTATGGGCTATAGCTTATGTTCAATAGTTACCTGGTTTGTATCAATGTATCAGATGTGGATATTACCTTTGAAACACAAAAAAATTGAAATTAATAGTTGGACTGAATAAATTATTATTTGTATTCATAACCAGTAGCTTAGCAACTTTAGCTTAAATGAATACTGTAGAACGGACTTCAGTCCGCAATTCCTAACAAGAAGTAATTCACACTATTGCTCATAGCAGACTGATTACGCCATAGGTGGCGTGTAGTAGTGTAAATACAGGAGCAATCACCAAAAAAAAGATCAACCAAAGTTACTGTACTACTAGCGAGTTATCAACGTTATTTCACGCACGTTCCTAAACTATCAATAGTCCTAAACACATCAGCAAACATGTCTTGAGTCAATCGTTTAGTTTGTACATTATATCGGCTACAATGGTATGAACTCACCAAGGTCCTGCTATCGGGCAATTGAAACACCTTGTTATGTCCAAACTTAGTGGTGCTCAATTTTAGTCCATAAGCTTTTAAAACCGCATTGTGAGCTATAATCCCCAAAACCATTATCACTGCATTATCGGGTAAAGTTTTTATTTCTTCTGCCAAAAAATGATTACATTGATTAATTTCTGACCCTGTCGGTTTATTCTGGGGTGGCAAACACTTTACTGCATTACTAATACGACAATTGTATAATATTAAGCCATCATCCACAGATACTGAATCTTTTTGGTTGCTATACCCAAAGTCAAACAAGGCTTCATACAATAACAATCCAGCATAGTCCCCTGTAAAAGGCCGACCCGTTGCATTCGCACCATGCAAGCCGGGGGCTAGCCCCACAATTAATAGTTTGGCATTCTCATCCCCAAAGGGCGCAACTGGGCTCGCATGATAATCAGGGTGTTTTTGTTTAACTTCAACTAAATAATCATCTAGTCGTTTACATGCTTTACAGTCTTGGTCAAATACCTGTTTTGAATACATAAGATAACTAACTTTGTTAAAAAACTTGAAATAATGAGAGTTTTTCGACTCTCATATTATCGTCTTGCGATGCTCATAATAATGCCTTTCGGCGCTCATAAAAAAAGGGCCTTTCGGCCCTTTGATTTAGCATAAATTTAAGTTTTAATCTTCTTTTCCAACTTCTTTCATGCTAAGTCTAACTCTACCTTGACGGTCAATTTCTAGAACTTTGACTTTAACCATATCTCCTTCAGATAATTTATCACTCACTTTCTCAACACGTTCATCTGAGATTTGTGAGATATGAACCAATCCGTCTTTTCCAGGCAATATAGTGACAAATGCACCAAAATCCATTAATCGAGCCACTTTACCTTCATAAATTTTGCCTACTTCTACTTCAGCAGTAATTTCTTCGATAATACGTTTTGCTTCTTCTCCCGCTGCTTTATCAACAGAAGCAACTTTGACAATTCCGTCATCTGTTAAATCAACACTTGCACCTGTTTTCTCGGTAATTCCACGAATGGTGGCACCACCTTTTCCGATAACCTCACGAATTTTGCTTGGGTCAATTTTAAAGGTAATAATTCTAGGTGCAAAATCAGACATTTCTTCACGAGTTGAAGATAATGCTTTGTTCATTTCACCTAAAATAAATAAACGCCCCTGTTTTGCTTGTTCAAGTGCTACTTGCATTATTTCTGCAGTGATACCATCAATCTTAATATCCATTTGCAGTGCAGTAATACCGTCTGCAGACCCTGCAACTTTAAAGTCCATATCACCTAAATGATCCTCATCACCTAGAATATCGGATAACACCGCAAAATCATTTGCTTCTTTAATTAATCCCATTGCAATACCTGCAACAGGTGCTTTAGTCGGTACACCCGCATCCATTAATGCAAGACTGCTACCACAGACTGAGGCCATTGAACTTGAACCATTTGATTCAGTAATTTCTGACACCACACGAATAGTATATGGAAATTCTTCCATATTAGGTAAAACTGCAGCAACACCACGTTTAGCTAAACGACCATGACCAATTTCACGACGTTTAGGTGACCCTACAAATCCCGTTTCGCCTACACAGTATGGAGGGAAATTATAGTGCAACATAAAAGGTTCTTTATATTCGCCGGCTAAACTATCAATAATTTGAGCATCTCGCTCTGTACCTAAAGTTGCAACAACTATAGCTTGTGTTTCACCACGCGTAAATAAAGCAGAACCATGTGTTCTTTCTAATAATCCGGTCTTAATGGAAATAGCTCTTACTGTTGATAGATCACGTCCATCTATACGAACTCTATCATTCAGAATTGAACTACGAACTATTGTTTTTTCCAGATGTTCAATGCAATCTCTAATATCAGGTTCTTGATATTGATCATCAGCTGTCAGCTTTTCAATACATGCATTTCTGATGTCGGACAATGTATCTTGTCTATCCAGTTTTTCAGCAATTTTATAAGCAGCTTGAATACCAGCTTCAACTTCTGTTTTAACTAAACCTTGTAACACTGTATCTGTTTCAGGAGCAACCCAATTATATGCTGGTGTAGCAACTTCATCAGCAAATTCTTGAATGGCAGTAATAGCGCATTGCATTTGCTCATGGCCAAATAAAACAGCGCCTAACATCACCTCTTCAGATAACAGCTGTGCTTCTGACTCAACCATTAAAACAGCATGCTCAGTACCCGCAACCACAAGCTCTAATTGCGACTCTTCTAATTCAGTCTTTGTAGGGTTTAATATATATGCACCCTCATGATAACCAACGCATGCTGCTGCTATTGGTCCATTAAACGGTAATCCTGAAACAGCTAAAGCAGCAGAGGCTCCTAATAAAGCAGGAATTTCAGTATCAATTTCAGGGTTTAATGAAATGACAGTTGCAACAATTTGTACTTCATTTGTATATCCGTCAGGAAATAAAGGTCGGATAGGTCTATCTATCAAACGAGATGTCAGTGTTTCTTTCTCTGTCGGACGCCCTTCACGTTTAAAAAAACCACCTGGTATTTTCCCTGCGGCATAGGCCTTCTCTTGATAGTTAACCGTTAATGGAAAAAAATCACCACCTTTAGCTTCTTTTTTTCCGACGACAGCCACGAGTACTGAAGTACCTTCAACATCAATCAAAACTGTTCCGCTGGCCTGCCGGGCAATTTCGCCGGTTTCCATAGTTACAAGATGATTGCCGTATTTAAATTCTTTCCTGATAGGAGTCACTATTAAGATCCTTAATAAAGGTTATTAATATGAAGAGTTTTGGTGTTCTTCAGATTTGATTGTAGATATTTGAAACAAAAAACGGTGATTCACTTTAACTTAAAGTGTATTATTTAAGTTAAGCCAAGGTCCATCACCGTCATTTATCGCTATTACTTACGTAAGCCTAATCGTCCAATTAATGAACGGTAACGCGTTACGTCTTTATTTTTCAAGTAATCCAGTAATTTACGACGCTGATTTACCATGCGTAGTAAACCACGACGAGAGTGATTATCTTTTTTATGTGATGCAAAGTGCGGTGTTAAATGAGTAATGTGTGCTGTTAATAAAGCAACTTGTACTTCTGGTGAACCCGTATCTGTCTCAGATAAACAATACTCTTCAACAACTACTTTTTTTTGTTCTGCTGTAAATGGCATTTTTAATCCCTATAGATTAATTAATTATAAATCAAACTATCTTAATGATAGTTTACTCGACGACATAGTCTCCACAATAGGGCGTAGAAACTAATGTTCTTTTCGGTTACCAAGGCAACCTGTATTTGAAACAGCTATGCAACTCCACTATTCAAATTAAAAATTTTTTTCGGTAATAGTTTACCATCCAATAGCATTTCTCCCAAGCCTAAAAAAACCTGATCACTATACATTCGCACCATACCCTGCTTAGGTTCTGCTGCAGTTTTTTCAGTGTTTATCTGCTGGCCTTGTTTTACCAAAGCGGCTTGTATCGTTGACAGTTCAATTGCCGGTATAGCATCCAATGGTTTATCGACTTCAAGCAAACAATCCATTAATTCATCTAAATCCATTTTCTGGCATTGTTCAATAGTCAATGCATCTGCTATATTAAATTGTCCAGCTTGCGTTCTACGCAGTTCTACCACTGTCCCGCCACAACCTAGTTTATGGCCAATGTCTTCTGCCAAAGAACGTATATAAGTACCTTTAGAACACAACACATCCAGTTTTAAGCTATCTGGGGTTGCATGCAATAACTTTAATTCAAAAATGGTTATCCTACGAGCTTTACGTTCAATTGTTTTTCCTTCCCTGGCTAACTCATACAGCTTTCGACCATTATGTTTCAATGCTGAATACATAGGAGGAACCTGATCAATTTCTCCGGTAAAAATTTGCAAACAGCTTTCAAGTTCATCTATTGAAAATTCCGGGACTGGTTTTTGCTCAATAATTTTTCCTTCAGCATCACCGGTATCAGTCATCACACCTAACTTAACAACAACTTGATAACGCTTATTATCATCTAGCATCATTGCAGATACTTTTGTCCCTTCACCAAAACACAAAGGCAACAACCCTGTTGCCAAAGGATCCAGACTGCCCGTATGTCCTGCCTTGTTGGCATTAAACAGTCGTTTAACTTCTTGTAAGGCTCGGTTTGATGAAACCCCAAACCGCTTATCTAGCAGTAAAATTCCATGCACATTACGTCCAGATTTTCGTCTACTCAAAACTACTCCGGTTCTTGTTTATTGACATTATCTTCTGTCAACAACTCAGCTACGCGCATTCCAGTATCAAATGAATTATCGTAATAAAACCTAAAATCAGAAATATGTCTTAATCGCATCCTTTTAGCAACGTAATGTCGAATACTAGGTGCCAGCTCATTAAGTACTTTAACATTCTCAACTTTAGCTTGCTCATCCCCATTCAGGACAGTGACATAAATCTTGGCAACAGCCAAATCCTTAGACACGACCACTTCGTTTACAGTGACAAAGCCAAGGCGAGTGTCATCTATATCACGTTGCAAAACAACAGCAAGTTCCTTTTGCATTTGTGATGAAACACGCTCACTACGGCCATATTCTTTTGCCATGGTCTTTATATTTCCCTTTTTACTTCTACACGTTCAAATACCTCAATCTGGTCACCATTTTTAACATCGTTGTAATTTTTTACACCGATACCGCATTCCATGCCCATTTTGACCTCATTAACATCGTCTTTAAAACGTCTTAATGATTCAAGCTGACCTTCATATATAACCACATTATCTCGCAACACTCTGATCGGCAAGTTTCGTTTAACGAAACCGTCAATCACCATACAACCAGCAATTGCACCAATTTTAGGCGATTTAAAGACATCACGAACTTCAGCAAGACCAACAATATTCTCTTGTATTTCAGGAGCCAACATACCGTTTATGGCACGTTTGACTTCATCAATAGCTTCATAAATAATACTGTAATAATGTAAATCTATTTCTTTTTCCTGAATTAATTTACGGGCCGTTGCATCAGCACGGACATTAAAACCAATCAAAATAGCGCCCGAAGCTAAAGCAAGGTTGGCATCACCTTCGTTAATACCACCAACACCGCCATAAACACATTTAACATTAACTTCATCATTTGATAGCGTAATCAAAGATTCGCGCAGAGCTTCCAAACTACCTTGCACATCAGTTTTTATAACTAGATTAAGCGTAGAAGTATCACCTGCTGTCATTTTAGAAAATACTTCATCAAGCTTGGATGCCTGTTGAGCTGCATGTTTAGATGATTTCTTTCTGTCTTCTCTATGTTGAGCTAATTCTTTAGCTGCTTTTTCGTTCTGTGCAAAAATAAATTCATCGCCTGCATCCGGAGTTCCCGACAAACCTAATATTTCAACAGGCGCTGAAGGCCCTGCCGTTTCAATAGTTTTACCATTCTCATCAAACATAGCTCTAATGCGACCGTATTCCTGACCACATAATACGATTTGACCCCTCTCTATTGTACCTTTCTGTACCAATACAGTTGCAACTGCACCACGACCTTTATCTAATCTTGATTCAATCACAAAACCAGACGCAGCACCTTCAACGGGTGCTTTTAACTCTAGAATTTCGGTTTGCAAAATAAGCGATTCGATTAACTC
Source organism: Methylococcaceae bacterium (assembly GCA_048595505.1). Lineage (GTDB taxonomy): Bacteria > Pseudomonadota > Gammaproteobacteria > Methylococcales > Methylomonadaceae > QPIN01. The sequence continues at coordinate 7,739 of JBJPGG010000049.1, read as the reverse complement.
ATCAATACCTTCCCCAGTTTTTGCCGAAACTTTAAGAAATTGAACATCTCCCCCCCATTCTTCTGGTACTACTTCAAAGGTAGCCATTTCTTGCATTACTTTTTCTGGATTTGCTTCTGGCTTATCCATTTTGTTAATGGCAACAATTAAAGGTACATTCGCCGCTTTTGCATGTTCAATCGCTTCTTTAGTTTGAGGCATCACCCCATCATCTGCCGCAACAACCACAATGACCACATCAGTAACTTCGGCACCACGCGCACGCATTGCCGTAAATGCAGCATGTCCAGGGGTATCTAGGAAGGTTACATTACCATGGTCTGTTTTTACCTGATAAGCACCAATATGCTGAGTAATACCACCCGCTTCACCTGAAGCAACACGTGTTTCACGTATATAATCAAGTAATGAGGTCTTACCATGATCAACATGTCCCATAATGGTGACAATCGGTGCTCTGGGAGATGTTTCACGGCTATCTGCCTGCTCCTGATCTAGCACATCTGCTAGCATTTCCTTTTCCAGGTCATCATCACTTTGCAAAATGGGTTTATGCCCCATTTCCTCAACTAATATAACCGCTGTATCTTGGTCAATCATCTGATTAATGGTTGCCATAAGACCCAGCTTCATCAACTGCTTAATAACTTCCCCAACCTTAATACTCATTTTCTGAGCCAATTCAGAAACAACAATTGTTTCAGGAATAGTAACATCTCTTATAATATTTTCAACCGGCTTTTCAAACTGATGCTTAGCATCCAACTCCGCAGCTAATTGAATTCTTTTTTGCTTTCCTTTTTTGCCTTTTACTTTCCTACCCGTACCAGTAGGCATAGCCTGTCCACGACCTGGAGCTAACCCTCTTTTCTGGGGTGTTTGAGCACCACTTGGTCTAGCAGCTGCATTCGCCGACCCCGGCCTCTTAGTAGCCTGCCCACTTGCTTGTTTCTTTTTATGCAGAGTTTGCTGTTTTTTGACTTCAGCTTGTCTTCTAACTTTTGCCGCATTTCTTTCTATAGACGCTTCCAGACGCGCTTTTTTCTCAGCTTCCAGGCGTTTTGCAGTAATCTCTTCTTCTGTAAGTCCGCTGTCTTCTTTTGCTGGCTCATCATTTTTAACTTGCTCAGGTTCAACAGAACCTGGCTTTTTCTGTTCAGTAACAACCGTCTCTTGGTTAACAACTTTTTCAGTCGGCTCAGCTGGCTTCACTTTACTTTCAACTTTAACAGTCTCTTTTTTATCTTCAGCCGGCGCTGTTTTATTTGTTTCTTCAGCTTTATTTTGTTCTAAAGCTTTAGCTTGCTTTTGTTTTTCCTTCAATTCGGCATCGACTTCTTGCTGACGTTTTTTTTCGTCTTGCACTGCTTGTATATTAAGCTCATGCTTTTTACGATCTTGTTCTTCAGCCTCGATTTGCTGCTTCTGCTCTTCCAATGCTTTTTTAGCAATTTCAATTTCCTTTTGCTCATCTGTTAAAGACGTTTCACTGCGCTTGATATAGGTTTTCTTCTTACGCACTTCAACATTCACTGTTTTTGTAGCTACACCCGGCCCAGTTGATTGCTTCAATTCAGTAATTTTTCTGTGCTTGAGGGTTATTTTTTTAGGAGAAGACTCCTCATTTCCATCTATTTCTTTTCCATGTCTTTTTCGCAGATGAGACAGTAATTTAACTCGTTCATCCTCATCTATTAAATCATCAGAAGCAGAAGCAGAGACCCCTGCTTCTTTCAACTGTTCCAGAAAGCGATCCAGAGGCATTTTTACCATCTCTGCTAATTCTTTTACTGTTTTCTCACTCATATTAACCCCCTTACCCTTCGCCCTGTTCATCTGCAAACCATGGTTCGCGTGCCTTCATAATCAGTTTTCCTGCCCGATCCTCATCTATACCGGAAAACCCTAGAAGTTCATCAATTGCCTGCTCAGCTAAATCTTCCATGGTCACTATACCTTTAGCAGCCATCTCATGAGCTAACTCATCATCCATCCCATCCATTTCAAGAAGGTCTTGAGCTGGCTCTGAGGTTTCTATGGCCTCTTCTGAAGCAATTGCATTAATTAAAACTGCATCCTTGGCACGGCTTCTTAAAGCTTCTACCAATTCCTCATCAAAGCCTTCAATTTCCAACAATTCATCGACTGGAATATATGCAATTTCGTCAACATTACTCAAACCTACTTCAACCAATACATCTGCAATTTCTTCATCAACATCCAATTGATCAATAAAAGCCTGTTTAACTTTTTCAGTTTCATTATTGTTTGAAGCATCCTTCTTGCTAGCATCGCGAACATTAAGTTCCCAACCTGTTAATTCTGTTGCTAAGCGTACGTTTTGCCCACCTCTACCTATTGCTTGAGATAAGTTATCCGCAGCCACAGAAACTTCCATCGTATGTTTATCTTCATCAACAACAATGGCCTCTATCTCTGCTGGCGACATCGAATTAATTACAAATTGGGCTTCATTTTCATTCCATAAGATAATGTCAACTCGCTCACCAGCCAATTCATTTGATACCGCCTGAACTCTTGAACCTCTCATCCCCACACAAGCACCAACTGGATCCAGTCTTGGGTCATTACTTTTTACAGCAATTTTTGCTCGTGAACCTGGGTCTCTGGCAGCAGCTAACACATCAATCAAGCCTTCACCAACCTCAGGTACCTCGAGTCTAAACAAAGCAATCAAAAGTTCTGGAGCTGACCGACTAACAAACAATTGTGGACCACGGACATCAGACCGTACTTCTTTCAAGTAGCCACGAATTCTATCTCCAATACGAATAGACTCTCTAGGAATCATTTCTTCTCTGGGAATATAAGCTTCAACATTACCCCCCAGATCAAGATATATACTTCCCTTTTCTAAACGTTTTACTACGCCAGTAATTAACTCTCCGACTCGATCCTCATAAGCCTCAACAATCTTCTTCCTCTCGGCTTCCCTAATCTTTTGAATGATAACCTGCTTTGCGGTTTGCGCAGCAATTCTACAAAAAGCAACTGATTCAATTTCTTGTTCCGTAAAATCACCCTCTTCAGCATCAGGGTCATCCATTTGAGCGACTTCAAGTAATGTTTGAGTTTCTGGATGTTCAAGGTCTCCATCAATTGCATCATTTGCAGCAACCACTTCCCAGCGACGAAAAGTCTTATAGTCTCCTGTTACTCTATCAATTTCCACTCGGGCGATAATATGATTGTTATGGTTTTTTATTGCCGCTGCTGCTAATGCAGCTTCTAGCGCCTGAAAAACAATTTCTTTATCAATGTCTTTTTCGTTAGCAAATACATCTGCTACCAATAAAATTTCTTTATTTACCATTTCGCCCTCCTTTTTTTAGTGAATAATCAGGTACCAACCGAGCCTTACTCATTGCCTGAATAGGGATTTCTATAATCTGATCCGCTAGTTGTAGAAAAACAATCTCATCTTCCACTCTATCTATCTGTCCGGTGATTTTTCTATGGTTATTAATGGGCTTAAATACATTCACCGTTATGGTACTGCCAACAAATCGTTCAAATTGAATTGATTTAAAAAAAGGTCTATCAGCTCCCGGTGAAGAAACTTCTAACTGATAATTATCAGCAATAGGGTCTTCAACATCAAGCATACCACTAAGTTGATGACTTACTTTAGTACAGTCTTCAACTAAAACACCGTTATTCGAGTCAATATAAATTCTTAACAGGCCGTTTTTTGGATGTGGATTGTATTCAATACCCACACACTCGTATCCTAGACCTTCTACAATTGGTTCAATTAATTTCACCAAATGTTCAGGAGCCTGCTTCATATTGCCTCACTTTTCTTACACACAAAAAAAAAGAGCCTACGGCTCTTCCATAAAAACAACTTAAACCCCAAACCTTTCTGAATCCCAGAAAACAAAAAACCCCAAAACGGGGTTCCTCTATATATATGGTAGCGGGGGCAGGATTTGAACCTACGACCTTCGGGTTATGAGCCCGACGAGCTACCAAACTGCTCCACCCCGCGATTGATTTGTTCCATTATAAGGGTTTTTTAGGTTTTGGCAAGTAAAATCTTATCTTTTTACTGGGTTATTAAACAATGAACAACAAAACCAGTGCAGCCAAGATGCCTGCCAACACATCATCAAGCATAATACCAAAGCCACCGTGAACATGTTTGTCGACCCATTTTATAGGCCACGGTTTGAATATATCAAAAATTCTAAATAAGATAAAACCCTGCAAAACAGCTAGCCATGAAAAAGGGACTAGCCACATGGTAATTAGAAAACCTGCGATCTCATCCCAAACGATACCACCAAAATCATGCTCACCCAAAAGTATAGCCGCATCATCACAAATCCTAATACCAATAACAGTTACTATAATAGTCAACACACTATACAGCCATATATTTGCCTGTATAAATAACAGATAAAGGGGGATTGCAGCTACTGTGCCCATGGTACCCGGCATTTTCTTTATCAAACCAGAGCCAAAGCCAAAAGCTAAAAACAAAACGGGATTAGACATAATATGCCTAACCGACAATTTATTCTTTCCATATTCGATATTAAGAAAAATGCTCAAAACCTGTTGCCCTTAATTCTTCTGTTACACCAAAGCGTTGAATTCTTAACCCTGCTTCAGCCTCAATCACACCCACTTGTGTGCATGCTATATTAATTTCTTCAACTTTATCAGGACTGATAGTAAAACATAATTCATAATCATCTCCCGCAGACAAAGGCAGAGACCAATTATCCGTTTCTTTTATATACGCGCTTACTTCGTAAGATACAGGTACTTTATCCCAATCTAACCTTGCTCCAACGCCACTTTCATCCAAAATATGCTTTAAATCTGAGGCAATGCCATCTGACAAATCAATACATGCATTCGCATACTCTCTAATTGCTAATCCTTCTTGCACTCTTGGCATAGGTAAATGAAATCTTTTGAGCGCATTTTCGGGAGATGAACATGGGTAGCCGTTTTCTATTTTCAAACCTAGCCCCGCATCACCCAGACAGCCAGTGACAAATATCAGATCACCTACCTTTGCAGATGAACGCAACAACGCCTTTCCCTGTGGAACTAATCCTATCGCTTGAATTGTTAAAGTTAAAGAACCAGAGGTTGTATCTCCGCCAATCAAATCAACAGAAAATTGTTTTGCTAAAGCCGAAAGCCCTTTTGAAAAAGCAGCCAACCACTGCTCATTAACTTCAGGCAATGTTAGCGCCAGCGTAATTGAAACTGGTTTTGCTCCCATTGCTGCCAAATCACTTAAATTTACAGCTAATATTTTATGCCCTAATTGCTGTGGATTGGCTTCGGGGAAAAAATGAACCCCTTCTACCATAGTATCTGTCGTTAAAGCCATCTGCTCCCCAGTAGGTATGGACATTAATGCACAATCATCCCCTACACCCAGTTGATTAATAGTGGCATTTGTTATTTGTTTGGAAAAATAACGTTGAATGAGCCCAAATTCTGAAACAGACATTAACTTTTTTTAGATTTAATTTCCACCGCACGCTTTTTCTTACTAACTTTGTCTAAAATCCCATTAACATACTTGTGACTACCATCAGCACCAAAGAATTTGGCCAAATTAACACCCTCGTTAATAATGACTTTATACGGTGTTTCCAGACGATTAATTAATTCATACACTCCAATCCGTAATACAGCCCGTTCCACCGGATCAATTTTCTCTACTGGCCTATCAACAAATTCAGCCAATGCTTCATCAATCTGATTAAGTTGCTTAGGTACACCATAGAAAATTTCTGAAAAATAACTTTTCTGAGCACCTTTCAATCGTTCCTCTTCCAGAAAACTCATTTCAATTCTGCTTAAACTCTCTCCAGTCATCTGCCACTGATAAAGCGCCTGAACAGCACATCGTCTTGCATTGGTTTTCGCTGAACTCATTAAGCTTCCAGGTTATTAAATAAACTAACCATTTCTACAGCCGACATAGCGGCTTCTGCACCTTTATTTCCGGCTTTTGTTCCTGCTCTCTCAATTGCTTGCTCAATGGTATCAACAGTTAACACACCGAAACTGACTGGCACATCGTATTGCAAAGAAATTGAAGCAATTCCTTTCACACATTCGCCAGCAACATATTCAAAATGTGGCGTTCCTCCTCGAATAACCGCACCTAATGCAATAATGGCATCATACTTTTTACTTGCCGCAACTCGCTGAACTACCATAGGTAATTCAAATGCTCCCGGCGCTTTTACCAAACAAATATCATCTTTATTTGCACCATGTCGAACTAAGGCATCTATGGCACCTCCCTCCAATTGCTCCACGATAAAACTATTAAACCGTGATGCTACAATACAAAACTTACCACCTTGAACTGATAAGTTTCCTTCTAAGGTTTTTATTGTCGACATTTTCTTTCTCTACTGTAATTTAAATTCTTTACTACGCTGACCTGAAGCTAACTACTATTGAATCCTATTCAGTATGCTCTACAACAACCAAATTATATCCCGAGAGTCCAAAATATTTTTTTTCAGAACCCATCACTTTTAATTGAGTCACGCCTAAGTCAGCCAATATTCTCGCACCTGTTCCTGTTGTACGCCAATCTACTTGTTTTTCTACTTTTTTAGTTTTAACCACACCATTATCTTCTAACTGATATTGATGAATATGCTCAACTAACGATTTGTTATCTTCATTTTGCCTGATTACAACTAAAATACCACAGCCTTCAGCAGCAATTTTATTCATTGCTTCTCGAATCGAAATCGAACTGTCTGATCTTGCTGATGAAAACAAGTCATCCAATAAATTTCGCGCATGAACTCTAACTAAAATAGGCTTATTAGCCGCCACATCCCCCATAACCAGAGCCAAATGGACATTATTATCACTCCTGTCTTGATAAGCATAGAGTTTAAAATTACCAAATTCTGTCGGATAATCACAGACACTAATCCGATCCAGCGTATTTTCATGCTGAATTCTATAATGTATTAAATCCGCAATAGTCCCAATCTTAAGACCATGCTGCTGAGCAAAAATTTCCAGATCTGGTCGCCTGGCCATGGTACCGTCTTCATTAAGTATTTCAACGATAACTGCAGCTGGTTCTACACCTGCTAATTTTGCTAAATCACAACCCGCTTCTGTATGGCCCGCTCGATTAAGCACACCTCCAGCCTGAGCCATCAATGGAAAAATATGCCCAGGTTGCACCAAATCATCTGGCACTGCTTCTGTTGCCACGGCTGCTTGCACTGTTAATGCTCTATCCGCTGCAGAGATGCCTGTTGTTACGCCTTGAGCTGCCTCAATCGAAACAGTAAAGTTTGTAGAATGAGCCGTTTTATTCTCATCTACCATCAATGGCAATCTGAGTTGCTTGCAACGTTCTCGCGTCAAAGTCAGACAAATCAAGCCACGCCCGTACTTCGCCATAAAGTTAATATCTTCTGGTTGCGTAAAAGACGCAGCCATTAATAAATCGCCCTCATTTTCACGGTCTTCATCATCCATAATGACAACCATTTTACCCTGACGTAAATCCTCTATGATTTCTTCAGTTGTATTCATTTAAAACCACAATTTTGTAAAAATTCTTCAGTCACTGCACCTTCTGATTTAGCTGCAGCCTCACCTTTCATCAACCTTTCCATATACCTAGCCAGCAAATCAACTTCCAGGTTAACTTCTACTCCTGCTGCCATACCGGCTAAGGTCGTTTCCTTTAAGGTATGCGG
>JBJPGG010000048.1:0-3580 GCA_048595505.1 Methylococcaceae bacterium | reverse complement strand
CTTACGTGTTGTTTTCCGATGAAGCTTCTTTTTCTCGCGATGGGATTTTCAACACGCACAATGCTCATGACTGGGCTCGGGTAAATCCACACGCGAGACACGTGCATGGGCATCAAGAAATGGACGAGGATGGGATTGGTTTTTCCTTGTAACGCCGAAAGGAAGCATTTTTGGACATACCTCCATAGGACAAAAAATGTTTCTTTTGGTGTCCTCTATCACCCCTCAAAGTGTGTACATACCTTTCGTTAACACCCTGTATATTGTACTTGAAACTTTTATGGGGAGTAAATAAATATATCGAGTTAAAGCAAATGTCTGTTCTTTATATCTTTGCAGTATCATTGCTGGAAATGTGGTGAAGTGTTCTGTGTTCGATGCATAGACAAACACGTTCCATTGCCCGGACATTATGGAAAAAATGTTGTGCCTGTTTGTCGTCCATGCTTCAAGGAATTGAGGCGTTCTTCTTCTGTCGAATCTTAGGTATGGGTTGTCAACTACAATACGTGATTCCGATTATGACGAAAAATCAACACTATTCGTCATATCCCAATAACATTGATGTAATGTACTATTAAAATGTTACTATCAACAACTTAATAAATTTTGAGGTTCTACTTATACTTTGCAGTTTGAATGTCTGACTGTTTTGTTCCTAAGCATTTTGTGACGTTGTTGCAAACAGTGCCCTTGTATTGTGGGATTTCTATTCTGCATGTAATTGAACGGAGTATGCATTTTGGTAATTTATATACAGGTACATAATATGTTATCCGAAAATCTCCGAAAATCGAACAAGTTTTCATTGTACATTTTTCAACAAATGTCGACAAATTTCAATATTCTTTGTGTAGGTGTTTAGCTTGCTGTTTGATTATTTTACATTAACGTTACATAAAGGTCATCATGAACAGTATAGCTAATTTAAGTACTTTTAGCACAGTGCCGGGATGCGAAATTGTTAATATTTCTTGAATTTGAGGTTTAACTTGTACATATATCGCCGACGCTAACTTCATAACTGACATGGGGACGCAGGTACATATTATTTTTAATTCACTTATTCATCTACCCTACATATGGTATGTAAATACTACCATTCCGAAATCCGAAAAATTTCGAAAGGTGGCTTAGTTTCTGATAAGAAACTGTACCAATTTTATCAGATGCTAATTTTGTTCTAATTGTTGAATTAACTATTCAGTTTTTCCTGTTATGCTTCTCTTAAGCCTAGTTTATAATTCCTAGCAACGAATGATTTTGCGAATGGCTGTGCAAATTTGCTTTGAACGGGGGTGGGCAACAAACAGTTCGTACGTCTACAGCCATGCGTGAAGCGCACAGCCAAAGGGAGGGCCTTGTTCTACTGTGTTTGTACCTTCCACTTAATTAAGCCTACCTTTTCGACAAGTATCTGTAGATTGTGGCTATAGTTTTATAATTTTATAATACGAAGCACATAGAGCAATTTGTTTAGTTAATATTTCTTGTTGTTGATCTATGAATTAACAATTGACAACAACATAAATATAACATTAGCTCTAGGTTCTGCATTCGTAAGCTCCTTACGTGGTGCATTGTAGGTGCTCTATGCCTGCTAATTGTATTGTTATGTATATAAGTAAAATTAAAAGTAATAACATGTTAAAACAAAGAATAGCAGAAAAAAGTACAGCAAAATAAAAATGTCAAACAAATAGCAGAAAAACAACAGCTGATCAGCTTCACGCGTAGGAATATTCAAAGCATATTCTCACTTCTTGACTAAATTAAAAAATTAATTACTGATATCTGAACGGAGAAAGTTATCCTCATTACTTATAAAGTTGCTATATTGAATAACAAATTTGGTTTCAAGCATCTAAAGCCAACTTGTGCGCTAGAAATTGCAAGCTACTAGCCACTACGGCTGGCTGCATGCCGCTGAAGAGGTTGTTGTTATTGTTGTCTGTTCTGGTTGGTATTTCACGGCATGGTCTATGTGATATTGCTTTCGTCTAATTGGTTATATGCCAAAGCGACGAGCGAAAATATCCTGGTCCGGAGATATGTCTGCGACGCATCTCAATCGCTCCTTCACTTTTGAAAATTCGCTCGTCGCAAGGAAGTATAAACTAGGCTTTCTAGGTAAAATGAAATGCTGAGAAATAGTTTCTTCCTCTGTTCTCTTATCACTTGTTTTGATTTCAGGTTATATAGATTGACGAGCCAAGCCAGGCTTCAAGCAATTACTTTAATAAATTATTCAACACGATTCCAGAAACACATATACAGGGTGTCTATAAAGTAACGCAACACGATTTAATATAAATTAATTTGGTCACACCTTTTTATATTTATAATGTTCAGAATATTCATAATGCTATGAACTTTTTCCACTGTGAAGCTAATCGTCTGCTTCTAGTGAGTTTAATTCATCGTCTGCTTCCAGTGAAATGCTCACATTTCCTTTATTGAAAGCCTTAAACCAACATCAAAATGCCTATGGGATTAAAGTTACAAGAAAGAATGGACATTGTTAAAAATGTCTATGCTACTAATAATGCAGTGCTCAGAAACAGCAAGGACAGCAAGTGGACGTTATCCGCATCGTTCTACAGTACTAAGACTAATAAACAAGTTTGAAACAACAGGATCTGTGACAGATGAACAACGCCGTCAACGGTCTGGTCGTCCAAGTCTGGTCAATAAAGAAGAGTTTCGGGCCGCTGTTCTACGAGAAATGAATGATAATAGACCAACATCTACTCGTCTTATTTCAAGACAACTTGCTGCCCATTCAGAGTATAATGCTTGCCACGAAACTGTTCGTAAAACATTAATTAAAATGGGTAGAAAACCTTATCATCCCCGTCTTGTGCATGCAATAAATGAAGATGACCCTGACAGACGCATTGAAGCTTGTGAAACATTAATAGCGATTTTTGAAAATGATCCTGCATCCATTGATCGTATTTTCTGGACAGACGAGGCTACATTTAAGCTCAATGGTCACATCAATAGACATAATTGTGTGTTTTGGAACACAGAAAACCTCCACCATATTCTGGAGAAAGATGTTAATTTACCGGGTGTGACTGTATGGTGCGCCATTTCGTCCAATGGAATTATTGGTCCTTACTTCCATGACGGCACTGTCAACAGTCATTCTTACCTCAACATGCTTCAAAACTGGTTCATGCCCAGAGTTGCAGAACAAGATGGACTTCTCTTTCAACAAGATGGGGCTCCACCTCATTATGCATTGATTGTGCGTCAGTGGCTCAATGACACATTCCCTGGAGCATGGATTGGAAGACGTGGGCCAATGGAATGGCCAGCTCGGTCACCAGACCTAACCCCCTGTGACTTCTTTCTATGGGGTGTCCTAAAGCAGTGGTTCTCAAACTATTTGCCTCGCGCCTCCCTGTAAGACATTCTACGTTTTAGCGCCCCCCCCCCTACGTCAAATTAATTGCATTTAATGTTTTTTTGCACTAATTCATAATAGACGTACATGTGAACAGAAGTGTTGCTACACTAACTGTAGTACATCAACTCGGAATTTGCAAGAGTATAAATTAAAATTATTAAGATA
>JBJPGG010000047.1:0-2041 GCA_048595505.1 Methylococcaceae bacterium | reverse complement strand
CCGATAGAAATCCGCATCCGTGACCGCGCTAAGTATACCTACACACATCCATGTGTTGATTCAAGACAAACAAAAACCCTATGTCATTGTTCCGTGCGCGTTTCTGTCATAACTAAACTATTTCTGCTGGGATTGATTTGTATTGGTCCCTTTTAAAGAAGCAAAACAATCTTTCCAACTTACATGTTTACTTGTTAGAAAATTTTCAAGCCATGGGATTTTTACGCCACTTAAAAAACCTATTGATAACAAACACCAGATAGCTGCTATTTCGTGCGGATTATCGGTTAGTAATAGCGATAAAAGTGGGCCGAATATTAGTGAATAGAGCATCACTCTATAAGCACCAAAAACAATAGGTAGTAAAAATGCTACGATAAAATAACTATTTCGAATGAAATGACAACTATTAGATGCCCATTGCCATGCAATATGCCAATCCCCTTTAAAAGAAACGAATTCAGTTGATGAACAACTTGCCATCTGATTGTTCTGCATCAGCAGTTTGATATCGTTTAGTGGTTCACAAGGGACTGCAAAGCACCCTGGTAATGAAGGATTAACAATTAACCCGCATAAAAATAGGAAAGACACTGCGCCAGACATAATTGTTGCGAATGACATCCAATACATACGACGTTGCCTGGGTAAAAAAGAGAGACAAAACCATGTAATAAAAAGGGGTTGAAAACTAATATGAATAAACCCTAATAGAGCATATAACGCATTGTTAGGATCTATAGTACCAAGCGTCGTGTAGTTAAACGCTTGCAGTAATTCCATTAAAGAAAAATAGGCCAAGGTCGATGCCCGTAGATTATGTTTACCTGAAAGACCTTCTACTTTCCACTCCGACCCTCCCCCAATTTCAGAAGGGTATTTAAAACTTTTTCTTGCCTCCAAACAGGAACCCGTGATCCCAATTAAAGCCATTACAGCAGATGCTTCGCCACTCCAACACATGATTTTTTTCCTAAATTATTAATACTCTATTTTGAATAAATAGTGCTGGGCAGAATTTATCATAAACAACGAGCATAATCCAAGCTTGTTTTGCTCCAGTCAATGATTTAGTACTATTTTATTAGCGGGACTGTTATATAAAAAAACCACAATAAAAAACAGCCTTTTAAGAAAAATGAACGTGTGAAAATAGAAATAAGGTGAGGGTCAAAAACTGTAAATTACATTAATTGATTTTATTAAGTCGTGTCACAGATTTGTCACACATGAGTCAATATAATCCACCATTATTGTCCAAGTCAGCACTCGACACAATAACAATTCCTGGATCTTCGGTCGCGACCACATGCTTAGTATACCCATTTGAGCCATCATTATTTTTATACCAGAATATTGTATTCCAAGTAGCTGCAAGAAGATCGGTATCACCATCTCCATCCATATCTAAACCATATTAGGCGCTGAGGCACAAAGCCCAACAGTTTTGGTAATTGTTGGGGTTCGTGCCTCACCGCCAACCTACGGTGTATTATTACTTTAACAGTCAGTTAAGGTATCGTTACCCGGACCCCCTGTGCAAATGTCAAAGCCGTTGCCGCCATCCAGCTCATCGTTGCCTCTGCCGCCTAGCAGGACATCAAAGCCAGCTTCGCCAAACAAACTATCTCTACCGTTCTTACCTTCCAGATAATCCGAGCCCTTGCCACCATACAGGGTGTCAGCGCCATTGCCGCCGATGAGCCAATCAAAACCGGCATCACCGTAGAGGATGTCCTGGCCATTATTACCACGAATAAAATCCGCGCCTTTACCGCCACAGATCACATCATCGCCACGTTTACCTTTTATATCATCCGCACCACCTAATCCCAGAATCAGATCGGGACCGTTGGTGCTTTTGATTGTGTTGCGGCCATTGGTACCGACAATCAAGTTACCGGCAAAGTCGGGCGCTTCATACACACCGGGCGCGATTTCAAATACATCGTAACCACCACAACTGGCAAACACTGTGGTGACACCATTGACAGTGATTTCAACGGTGACTATGTTTGAATCAGCTGTGCCATCATTGGCG
>JBJPGG010000046.1:0-3866 GCA_048595505.1 Methylococcaceae bacterium | reverse complement strand
ACACGATATAGAAATAGAATTTGTAGCCGGATCGACAGTCAGTTTTACTGCGGGGGTTGTGAGCTGGGTACTACGGGGAGGGGCATTACTTTCCAGTTTATTATCATCGGTGTCATTGTTTAAACAGTTTGACCCCTTGGCAGTAGTTTTTAAAACTGGCAAAAAAACCGCAAAGCGCCTTAATGTTGAAGACCAAAAGCAGCAGGATAAAGTTGAAGCTATGTTTGATAAACAAAAATAACAAATCAATTGATATTTAAATGAGCATTATTAATAAATCATTAGCTTCGTTATGGCCCTCGATTAGGATAAGTTTAGCATTAGTCCTGATTTCCATGAGTTTGATTTTAATTGCAGATTTTCTTCAGATCACTCCAAACCATGGAAATTATGAGCTGGAAAAACGTAAACAACTGAGTGAATCTTTAGCTGTTTTATTTTCCACTTTGGCCGCTGACAGTGATGTCAAAAAAGTTCGCACAGTATTATCTAAAGTGGTTCTTCGTGAAGATGAATTGGTATCAGCTGGTTTTCGGATGGAATCAGGCCGACTCTTATTTGAATCAGGCCCGCATGCTCAACAGTGGGGAGATTATAAAGGGAAAAAATCATCCACAACCCATGTTCTGGTTCCTGTTTTTCGAGGAAAGCGCCAAATAGGTGTGATTGAACTTCGTTTCATGGATCTTTTTAACGAACAAAGTTTAGGCGTGTTTAACAACCCAACGTATAAACTTGTATTATTTGTTTTTGTCTGCGGTTTTTTCTCCTTTCTATTTTTTATATTAAGAACACTACGTCAAATCGATCCTTCATCTGTTGTACCGGATAGAGTTAATGCCGCGTTTGATACTCTGTCTGAAGGACTTGTTATCTTGGATGATAAAGAACAGATTGTGTTAGCAAATATAGCTTTCTGTGAAACAGTTAGACGAAATACATCTGATATATTGGGGTTTAAGTTGTCAGAACTTAGCTGGAAAAATACCTCCGAGGATGTTGGTGAAGTCCTATATCCCTGGTTAATTGCGATGGCTTCTGGCCAAAGTACGGCAGGTGAAATGCTGGTTTTAGAAGTAAGTCCAGATGATAAACGTACCTTAACAGTTAATTGTGCTCCCATTCAAGATAGTCAAGGCGAGCAGCAAGGCATTTTGTTAACCTTTGATGATGTCACTGAATTAGAAATGCAAAAGCAACAATTACAAGTGACGGTATTAGACTTAGAATCTTCAAAGAATGAAATTCAGCGGCAGAATAAAGAATTACATTATCTTGCCACCCGTGACCCAATGACCGGTTGTTTAAATCGCCGCTCATTTAATGACCAGTTTGCAGAAAGCTTTACACAAGCCCGCAGTCAAGATGAACACCTCACCTGTCTTATGGTAGATATTGATCATTTTAAATTGGTTAATGATAATTATGGGCATGGTGTGGGTGATGAAGTCATTAAGTTATTAGCCAATATATTGCTTTCGAGTACCCGTGATCAAGATATTGTTAGTCGATACGGGGGGGAAGAATTTTGCATTATTCTACCGGGTATAGATGTAGAAGAAGCTGTTTCTGTGGCGGAAAGAATACGACTTAAAATAAAACAGGATTCAATTAGTACTTTTGAAGAAGGTCCGCATATTACGGCTAGTTTAGGTGTGTCATCTATACACGATAATGCCATAGATCCTGCTAAATTAAATGAGCAGGCTGACCAAGCTTTATATGTTGCCAAAGAAACTGGCCGAAACCGAGTGATCAGTTGGACGCCGGATGCAGTCAAATCATCACCAGAGGCAGCCGATGCAGAAAAAACAGAAGTAGACAATCGAATTTCAATTTCTGATCATGCTAATCATGAAGAAGAAATCAATCAATTACACGCGCAAATAGAACAACTGGAAAAAGCGACAGCTTTTTTTTCTGAGCAATTAAAACAAGAACAAAATTATGACAAACTCACCGGTTTACCCAATCAAGCACTTTTTTATGACAGGATAAAACAAGCGGTAGAAATCAGTGCACGACAAGGAAAACTTACAGCCATATTAATTATTGATGTTGATGTATTTTCTCAAGCTAATAACAGTTTTGGGCTGGAGGTTGCTGAAAAAATGTTCACTTCATTATCTGATAAATTAACCAATGTGTTTCGAAAAACAGACAGTATCGCTTTATTCGATATGAACTCCAATGATTTAACCATTTCACGATTTGATGGTGATGAATTTGGTGTGCTGCTAACTGATTTAGATGATCGTATGGTGGTTACATGGGTAGTTAAACGGATATTTGATGCACTAAGCCAACCGCTTTCATATCAAGATAAACAGATTAATGTTGCATGTAAAATTGGAATTAGTGTTTTTCCTGACGATGCAAGTTTGCCAGAAGAAATGCTAAGCCATGCCAATACTGCAAAATCGTTTGTAAATAAAGATAGTGGAGCCAACGGCTTTCAATTTTATGACGCAGAAATGCAAACATCCTCTTTAAAATATTTGAGTCTGGAATCAGAGATAAAAAGAGCCATTAAAAATGAAGAATGGGTGCTTTATTATCAACCTAAATTGGATATTAAAGAAAATAAAATTAAAGGAGTAGAAGCATTGATTCGTTGGAATCATCCGGAAAGAGGGATACTTTTACCTGTTGAGTTTATTGATTTTGCAGAACAAAGAGGATTGATTGTTGAGATTGGGGACTGGGTTTTACGAACTGCCTGCAAACAGGCAAAAATATGGGCAGACCTGGGATTGGACATAAAGGTTGCAGTTAATTTATCTGCGGTACAACTGCAAAAGGAAAAACTATCAGATCAAATTCTGGAAATAATTAAAGAGACACAAATTAAGCCGCAACATTTAGAATTAGAAGTTACTGA
The DNA here is from genome assembly GCA_048595505.1 of Methylococcaceae bacterium. Classification (GTDB taxonomy): domain Bacteria; phylum Pseudomonadota; class Gammaproteobacteria; order Methylococcales; family Methylomonadaceae; genus QPIN01. The sequence goes on along the minus strand of JBJPGG010000046.1, from coordinate 985 downwards.
AACCATGTTAATGGATAACGTGGATGTTGCTATCAATACCCTAAACAGGCTTAATGCTCGAGGGATCGACATTTCAATTGATGACTTTGGTACCGGCTATTCCTCCCTGGGATATTTAAAACAGCTACCGGTTAATACTTTAAAAATAGATCGAGTGTTCATTAAGGATATTATGACTGATGATTACGATAAGAATATAGTTAAAACGATTATATCCTTGGCGCATGGGATGGATTTAAAAGTAATTGCAGAAGGCGTAGAAACACAAGCACAATTGAATCTATTACAACAAATGGCCTGTGATGAAATTCAGGGTTATTTATTGAGTAAGCCTGTGGATGCAGGGAGTGTGACTCCATTGTTAATACAATAACAAGCTTTTACGTATGGTTTATATGATTTTCTAGTACGCTGTGCGTGGTAACTTATTCCTGGACGACTCCGTCCGCAGAAAAATTCTCTATAACTTGAAATCCATTCACTATTGATTTCATAAAATGTGATGTACTCGTCAAAAAACTTTCAGATTGTGTGAGTTTATTGGGTTTTATTGTCTGAAAATTTAGATATAGTAAAGCAAATATTGACTATACTTAATATTTGAATAAATAAGAATGAATCAGCCTGTAAGCTCAGTCAAGAGCATTAAGTTAAGCTCTCTCCAAAGAGAGAGTGTGGGGTGAGAGGAAATCATCTGGTTCCCACTCTGTGCATGGTAGCCCATTCCTGGATGCTCCAGCGTCCCGTGAGAAAGAAGCGTCAGTCCACGTATTCCAACGCATAGTCTTGAAATGAAAGAAGCAATAGCAACAAAGTATTTAGAAGGTAGAATCTAAAGTAAAATTATGAAACATAATGTCCATGTAAAATTTCATTCAGAAGCTTTGTTAGAAGAGCTGGAAGCACGTCAGCTGTTTTCGGGTGGAATAGAAGGCATCCTGGCAGAAAATAATGAGCCTGAAGCAGCTATTTATCTGGACATTAA
>JBJPGG010000045.1:0-70618 GCA_048595505.1 Methylococcaceae bacterium | reverse complement strand
GGAGTCATCGTCATGTTCTTCTGGGTCAAAAATCATCCCTTTACCATTTTCTTTGGCATAAATAGCTAATACCGCAGTGGTTGGAGTGACAATATGCATTGGGTTTCCAGAAAACCGTGCATTAAACTGAATTTCTTCATTACCAAGTATCAGTCCTTGAATGGCTTCAGGACGTATATTTAGCACAATTTTGCCATCTTCGATGAAGTCTTTAGGCAAAATGGCATTGGTATTTTCTGCATCCACTAACAGGTGGGGTGTCAGCTGATTATCTATGATCCATTCATAGATTGAACGGATCAAATAGGGTTTTAATGAGGTCATTTTTCTACTGGCGCCATATCTCTTTCTTCTTCACTCAGGCTTTTTTGAAAAGCTGCTCTTGAAAATAAACGATTCGAATAGTTTGTAATAGCAGTGCCTAGTGCCTGAGTATCAATGCCTAGGCTGGGTAAGCGCCACAATAAGGGGGCCATGGTGCAGTCAATTAATGAATACTCCTCGCTCATAAAATAAGGTTGTGCTTCAAAAACAGGTGTGGCCGCTATTAGGCTTTCTTTCAGCATCTTTTTTGCGCGAGCTGATTTTTTTTCACCTGAATTAAGGATTTCATCTAATAGCTGATACCAGTCCTGATCTATACGCTTAATAAGCATGCGTGCATTTGCACGAGAGACCGGGTCCATTTGGTGTAATGGAGGATGGGGGAAGCGTTCGTCCAAATATTCCATTATGATGCGGGAATCATATAAAACTAAATCACGCTCAATCAATGTTGGAGATGCCCCCGTTGGATTGAGTTCTAATAGATCTTCAGGTGGTTCCGCAGAGTTAAAAAATTCAATATCTGCAGTGACTCCTTTTTCATGTAGAACAAGACGGGCACAGTGACTTAGTGCACATGTTGGTGAAGTAAAAAGGGTCATTACGGCCTTGCGTGTGGTGATATTTGTCACGAAACACAACCTCTGCGATTAGAGCTAAAATGACAGCATTATAGCATAGCTGTATTTATAGGTGGGCTGGAATTCTAATGTAAAATGTAGTTTTAGCTTGGATATGAATTCTTTATGTAGAATTAGCCTTTATGCGATAGGCTACGGGGGAAGATATTCTGATTTTTAAAATTTTAGAGAAACGCAAGGATATTTGGGATGTAGACGAAATGTGGAGAGGAGTGCTGAGGATGGAATGGTAGTCTTGATGAGTGGTGGAGGCTCCTGCTTCCAGTTTACCCGCATCCCTGCGGGTAAGGTAGAGTAGCGTTTAATGAACGTCTTTCCAATACTCTTTTTTCAGTAGATAAGCAATTACTGTAAACATTAATAGGAAAAACAATACAAATTTACCCATGCGTTGTCTTTCTAATTGAACAGGCTCGCCTACATAAACTAGAAAATTAACGAGCTCAGTAATCATTTTATCAAACTCTTTAGCCGATAAAGTGCCGTCATTTTTTAGTTTTAAATAGGTGACAACTTCTTGTCCGTGTACATTTTCTATAATGGCTGTTTGTGTGCCTTGTAAACTCCAAAGTACATTAGGCATGCCTACATCTTTAAATACAGTGTTATTTATGCCTAAAGGTTTACTTGGATCAACGTAGAAACCTTTTAGGTAGCTGTAAAGCCAGTCACCACCTCTGGACCTACCAATCAATGATAAGTCCGGAGGAACTATGCCAAACCATTTTTTTGAGTCATGCGCATTCATGGCGGTGTGCATTTGGTCATAAATGTTAGCACCTTCAGGAGCAATTTCTTTCAGGACTATTTTTTCATCAATCTCCAAATCCATAGCTATACGTTTGTAGCGCATGTATTTTGCAGAATGGCAGCCAAGACAATAGGTAACATAGTGCTTTGCTCCCCGTTGTATTGAAGCAAAGTCAGCCAGGTCTATGTCAACACTTTGTAATTTAACGCCATTACCTGCAGCGAATACACTAAGGGGTAAGAAAAGTAATAATGTATATATGATTTTTTTCATAATTAATCCAGACTCCCTTTTAGTTTTTTTAGCAATCGAGTAAATACGTGGATAATACCCGTTTTATTTGGTGTGACTGGAAACGCTGTTGCTCCCCAGCTGGTTTTTAAAGGTTCATGAATAGTCATCTCTTCAAGAGCATCAACTATGGCTGCATACTGATCCTCAGCATCGAGTTCCTCGGTGACTCTTTTTGGTACCGGTTTGGTTTTCTCCCAACGAGTATAAATAGGCATGAGTAAGAAAAACCCAAAGTAGATGGCTGTAAATACGCGAGCTAGCATGGTGTAACCGGGCGTTGCAGGCTGCATACCTAAGTAACCTAGCGCTATAAAACTAATGACAAATAAGGCTAATGCTTTTTTGAAAATTCCACCTCTATAACGAATTGATTTGACTTTACACTGGTCTAACCAAGGCAGTAGGAAAAGTACTACAATCGATGCGCCCATGGCTATTACGCCAGCAAATTTATCGGGTATAGCTCTTAAAATTGCATAGAAAGGGGTGAAATACCATAACGGTGCAATATGCTCAGGTGTGGCCAATGGGTCGGCAGGAATAAAATTGGCATGTTCCAGAAAATAACCGCCCAATTCAGGCATGTAAAAAATGACGGTGGCAAAAAAGATCAGAAATACGCCTACGCCAACAAGATCTTTTACTGTGTAGTATGGGTGGAAAGGAATACCGTCGACAGGATGTCCCCAAGGGTCTTTAGATTCTTTTATCTCAATACCGTCTGGGTTGTTTGACCCAACTTCATGTAGCGCTATGATATGTAAGAATACCAGAATTAATAGGGCTAAAGGGACGGCTATAACATGAAACGCAAAGAATCTGTTTAGCGTGGCATCTGATATTACATAATCACCACGTATCCATAGCGACAATTCATCACCAATGATCGGAATGGCACTAAATAGAGAAATAATAACCTGTGCTCCCCAGTAAGACATTTGTCCCCAAGGTAACAAGTAACCCATAAATGCTTCAGCCATTAAGCAAACAAATAGCAGCATACCGAAGATCCAGATCAGTTCTCTAGGGCGTTTGTATGAGCCATAGATTATGCCTCTAAACATATGTAGGTAGATGACAATAAAAAAAGCCGATGCACCGGTTGAATGCATATAGCGAACTAACCAGCCCCAGTTGACATCTCGCATGATGTATTCGACAGAATCGAAAGCCAGTTTAGCATCCGGCTTATAGTTCATGGTTAGCAATATGCCGGTGACAAATTGGTTAACCAGAAGCAATAAGGCTAATGAGCCAAAAAAGTACCAGAAATTGAAGTTCTTTGGTGCATAGTATTGCGCCATATGTTCATTCCACAATTTTGACATTGGGAATCGCTCAAGTACCCAGCTGGTACATTCGTTCATTTTATTTTTCATGCGATGGCCTCCTCTAATTCTTCTCCTACAATGATGAGCGTGTCTGTTATATAGCGATAAGGGGGGATGACGAGGTTTGTGGGAGCTGGCACACTTTTATAAACACGACCGGCCAAGTCAAAGCCTGAGCCATGGCAAGGGCAGAAAAAACCACCTTTCCAGTCTTGGCCCAAATCTGCGGGTGCAATTTCAGGTCTAAATGTTGGGGAACAACCTAAGTGAGTACAAAGGCCTACAGCAACAAAAATTTCAGGTTTAATTGAGCGAACTGAATTTTGACTGTCTTCCGGTTGTTCAGAGTCTTGTGAATTAGGGTCTGCAAGCTTGGCTGTGTCTGTCTCTAAGTTTGCAAGTACTTCAGGTGTTCTTGATAAGATCCAAACGGGCTTTCCTCTCCAGGCAACTCGAATTAACTGTCCTGTTTCAATTTTACTAATATCAACTTCTACAGGTGCTCCAGCGGCCATTGCTTTAGCGCTGGGTTGCATTTGGGAGAGAAAAGGAACTGCCAAATATCCAGTACCAATTGCTCCAACAACTGTGAGTGCAGTAGTTAGAAATTGGCGTTTGGAATGGTCGACGCCTTCATTTGTCATATATAACGCTCCTAGGTTAGATAGGATGTATTAAAAGGCGGTTGACCGAAAGTATGTAGCCGTAGCGAGGAAAGTCTTTTTAAGTGAGTATTCGATTGTTTAACGAAATGATAGTTACGTGTATAACTAAGTGATCGGAAAATCTAACCCAAAAAGGTTTTTCTCGTTAGGTTTTATATTTTCGGACAACCTCCTAGATACATCAATTATTATATTTATGTGACCAATATACCATTACAGCTGTTGTTTGTTGAAGCTGTTATTGATGTTTTATGAAAGTTTTTTAAAGTCAAGTTAAGGTTTTTACCTTGCTTGAGAATAACTTTTACCTTAATAAGTAGCTCACAAACGGTTGTATGTTTTATGTTTTTAATGAGCTTATGATTTCTGATAAATAATTTATAAACACATGGTTTTCATCAGTTTTTCCAATGGTTACTCTTAAACAATCGGTTAAAATTCCAGCTTGGGGAGATAGGTTTTTAATTAACACACCTCGGTTTTTTAATTCTTCAAAAATTATATTAGCCTGATTTTTTTTAGTTTTAAAAAGTATAAAGTTTGCTGCGCTAGGGTAAGCGGAAATACCTGGCAGTTGATTAAGTTGTTCTAATACAGTGGCTCTGTCGCTACAAATTTGTTTGGTTTGTTGTTTAAACAAGACGTTGTTGTTAAGTGCGAACTCGGCTGTCAATTGGGTAAGACTATTAATATTGTATGGCAGGCGGATTTTATTGAGTTGTGCAATGATTTCTTTATTACCTGCAATAAAACCTAATCGCAGGCCTGCTAGCCCTAATTTAGACACTGTACGCATAACGAGTAGGTTGGGGTAGTCGCATAGTTTGTTGATAAAGCTGGCGTCTGCAAAAGGGGCGTATGCTTCATCTACAATTACCAGTCCTGATGCTTTATTTATAATCTGCTTTATATCGTCTTCACTAAACAAATTTCCGGTTGGGTTGTTTGGATATGCCAGAAAAATTACAGCGGGTTGATGCTGCTCAATGGCGGTCATCATTGCCGGAAGGTCCAGATCAAAGTTGTCTGGTTTTAAAGGAATGCTCTGATAGCGTAGACCAAGGCTTAGAGCAACTTGTTGATACATAACAAAGCCTGGGCTGGGTGCTAGCACAACAGAGTTTGAAGACAGTGCCATCAACAATAGCTGAATGATTTCATCTGAACCGTTGCCCAATAAAATTTCACTTTGCCCAGGGATTTCATTGGTTTTTTTGATTACGGTTGTCAGTTGTCTGGCTTCAGGGTCTGGGTAGCGATTGATAGGGCAATCTCTAATGACGCTTAACCACTGATCTTTTATGTTTTCAGGCCATGTGTAAGGGTTTTCCATAGCATCCAGCTTTATCAGGTTCTTGGCTTCAGCAACTTTGTAAGCAGACATGTTCAATATTTCATTGCGGAAAATGGTAGATAACAGGTTTTGTGTCATATGATTGGGGGATCAGGGCTTGTTTAGCTAACTTAAAGCGGGAGCTGTTAAGTCAAGTTTAGGTTTTGGAGGTTCAAGTCTAATTGGGGTGATGTTAATCGTAGAGCGGACTTCGGTAATTGCTCCTGCATTATTCTACCTACGGGCTTCCTGCCCTAGTGCATTACTCTACTACACGCCATCCATGGCGTAATTAGTCCGCAATGCCCCTGCAATAATTGCGGACTGAAGTCCGCTCTACAGTAGGGTTACGATTACTTTATCCTGTACTCAGCCGAACGGGCGTGCGCAGTCAGGCTTTCTCCTCTTGCTAATATAGAGGCTGTTCTTCCTAGACTATCAGCACCTGATTCGGAGCAGTTAATTAGGCTGGATCGTTTTTGAAAATCATAAACACCCAGTGGCGACGAATAACGAGCAGTACTTGATGTTGGAAGTACATGGTTGGGGCCTGCGCAATAGTCTCCCAAAGCTTCAGCAGTAAATCGTCCCATAAAAATAGCCCCGGCATTACGAATAAGCTGGTTTAATGACTCTGGGTCTTCAACGGAAAGCTCTAGATGTTCAGGTGCAATAGTATTAGCGACATCAGCAGCCTGGGAGAGGCTATCAACTTTTATTAAAGCACCTCGAGTAGTAAGCGATGCTTCAATAATATCTTTACGCTCCATCTCTGGAAGTAATTTGTTAATACTTTGTTCAACTTTGTTTAGATAGATTTCATCATCTGAAATTAAAATTGCTTGGGCATCTTCATCATGTTCTGCTTGAGAAAAAAGGTCCATGGCAATCCAGTTTGGATTGGTTTTTCCATCACAAATAATCAGGATTTCTGAAGGCCCTGCAATCATGTCAATACCGACTTGTCCAAAAACCATTTTCTTTGCTGTTGCTACATAAATGTTGCCAGGGCCTACAATTTTATCAACGGCCGGGATGGTTTTTGTACCATAAGCCAGTGCTGCCACGGCTTGTGCGCCGCCTATAGAAAAAATTCTATCAACCCCCGCTATGTAAGCGGCTGCAAGAACAAGCTGATTGCTCTCGCCTTTTGGCGTAGGGACAACCATCACTAATTCACCAACACCTGCAACCTTTGCTGGAATGGCATTCATTAATACTGAAGAAGGGTAAGCCGCTTTTCCTCCGGGAACATACAGACCTACTTTGTCCAGCGCAGTTATTTTTTGCCCCAACACAGTGCCATCATCTTCAGTAAATTGCCAAGATTGTATTTTTTGTTCTTCTGCATAGGCTCTTATACGATTGGCAGCCGTTTGTAGGGCATCAGCTTTTTCCGCGGAAAGATTATCCCAGGCTTGTTTTAAGGTATCTAAAGAAATCTCAATATCCGACGGTTTTTTAAACTGGGTTTGATCAAATTGATTACTGTAATCCAGTACTGCTTTATCACCTTGTTTTCTAACGGTACTAATTATATCGAGAACTTGTTGGTGGACTTCCAGGTTATCGGATTCATCCCAAGCCAGTAGATTTTTAAGTTGGTTTTTGAAGTCTTTTTCAGAGCTATCAAGTCGGGTGATTTTTAAAGCAGTCATATGTGTTATTGGCGTTTTGCTAAAGTTTTTTCAAATTGATCAAGTAGTGCCTGGATAACCTGATGTTTCATTTTCATTGAAGCTTTATTAACCACAAGGCGAGAGCTAATGTGGGTAATTAATTCTCTAGGTTCAAGTCCATTGGCTTTAAGCGTATTGCCGGTATCAACTACATCAACAATGCAATCTGCTAGCCCAACGAGAGGGGCCAGCTCCATGGCACCATAAAGTTTGATGATTTCCGCTTGCACACCTATGTCTGCAAAATAGCGCTGGGCTGTTTTTACATATTTGGTTGCAACTCTAATTCTACCCGTTATTTCTGGTGCGTTAACTGGCGTGGCGGTCATTAGCCTACATTTTGCAATGCCTAAATCCAGTGGTTCATATAAGCTTTCTGCGCCATGTTCCAGTAATACGTCTTTACCGGCAATACCCATGTCAGCAGCACCGTATTCAACAAATGTGGGTACGTCTGTTGCACGAATAATGACTAGTTGAACATCATCTTTGCTGGTGCGTAGAATAAGTTTTCGGCTGGTTTTAGGGTTGTCAATGGGTACAATGCCGGCTTCTTCTAATAAGGGCAGTGCGTCGTCGTAAATTCGACCTTTTGATACAGCAATGGTTAACATAAGTATTGTCTACCTTGGGATACGTCTAATAGTTGCGCCCAGTTGAGCTAGTTTTTCTTCAATATGATCGTAACCCCGATCAATATGATAAATACGGTCAACCAATGTGTCGCCCTCTGCAACGAGTCCGGCTAGAACCAGGCTGGCAGATGCACGAAGATCAGTTGCCATTACGGGAGCACCGGTTATTTTTTCAGATCCTTTACAGATTGCAGTGTTTGACTCCAGTTGAATGTCTGCTCCCATGCGTTGCATTTCCTGTACGTGCATAAAGCGATTTTCAAATACTGTTTCGGTAATAATTCCTACTCCTTCTGCTACTGAATTCATCGCGGTAAATTGAGCTTGCATATCCGTTGGAAATGCAGGGTAAGGTGCAGTACGAAGATTGACTGATTTTGGGCGTTTACCATGCATGTCTAACTGAATCCAGTCATCCCCTGTGGTAATTTCAGCTCCGGCTTCTTTTAGCTTATCTAACACGGCATCAAGAATGTCAGGGCGGGTATCTTTTAGTTTGACTTTGCCACGTGTAATAGCAGCTGCAACTAAATAAGTGCCGGTCTCAATACGGTCTGGGAGAATGTTGTAGTGGATGTTTTTTGCATCTAGTTTTTCTACACCTTCAATAGTCAGAACATCGGTATCAATACCCGTGATTTTGGCGCCCATCTTATTTAGAAAGTGAGCCAAATCTGAAACTTCAGGCTCTTTAGCTGCATTTTCTATAATAGTGATACCTTCTGCTAAAGTAGCTGCCATCAGCAGGTTTTCTGTCCCTGTTACCGTTACTTTATCAAGTACTAATCTGCAGCCTTTTAAGCGACTGGCGCTTGCATGAATGTACCCAGCTTCTACCCGGATTTTAGCACCCATTTTTATTAAGGAGTCAAGATGGATGTCTACAGGGCGAGTACCGATTGCACAACCACCCGGTAAAGATACATGTGCTTCACCAAAACGGGCTAATAGAGGACCAAGAACTAAAATAGAAGCACGCATGGTCTTGACCAGTTCGTAGGATGCTTCATATTTAGTGATGGTGCTGGAAACTACTTCGATGTTCATTTTTTCATCGATAGTCAGTTGAATACCCATTTGTCCTAGTAGTTGCATGGTTGTGGTAATGTCATGCAAATGTGGAATATTGCCTATAGTGACGGGTTCTTCACAAAGCAGTGTGGCAGCCAGGATAGGAAGGGCTGCATTTTTTGCGCCAGAGATTCTAAGTTCTCCAGAAAGTTGAGTGCCACCAGTAATAATCAGTTTATCCATAGGGATTTAGTTTAACCTTAAGTAGGGTTCCTGGGTTAGGAATTGTTCAAGTCAGTAATATCAAAGCTACTTAGCTTGGCAAGCGTTATTAACTGTTGAGGAATGTTTTTGAATGTCAGTTTACTACCATATAGTTTACTATGTTTTATCCATTCAATCATTAATGCTAATCCTGCGCTATCCGCTGCCGATACTTTTGATAAATCTATGTGTACTTCTTTTGTGGTCTTTAAAAAACCAAAAGATTTGATATTTTTTTTGTTAAGGCTGCTGAATGTCAGTTCGCCTTCAATGCAATAGGATTTATCTGATTGTTTAATAATATTAAACGTAGGCATCATTTTTCTTCTGAATCTTTAAATAAAAACTGGCCGATAACCTGTTCCAAAATAATAGCGGGCTGTGTGATATCAATTAAACCGTTGTGTTCAAGAAAGTCTTCAGATCCGCCGGGTTCAAGACTGACATACTGTTCACCCAATAAGCCCGCAGTAAAAATGCTGGCCGTTGTGTCGTCAGGTAGCTTGTATTGAGAGTCAATATCCATTTCTACAACAGATTCATAGCTATCTTTATCAATAGAAATATTGGCAACCCGACCGATACGAACGCCTGCAAGTGAAACGGGTGATTTTATTTTAAGTCCACCAGAGTTTTCAAAATGAGCTGTTATAGAATAAATGTTGTCTTTAGAAAAAGAGCTGAGATTGCTTATTTGCATGGCCATAAAGAAAAGCGCAGCAATACCACAGGCGACAAAAAGTCCAACCAGCGTGTCCTGTGTTTTAGTGTTCTGCATGTTAAATGTCTCCGAACATGAGTGCGGTCATGATAAAGTCAAGACCAAGGATAGCAAAAGCGGAGTTAACAACTGTGCGTGTTGTTGCACGGCTCACGCCTTCGGAAGTAGGGATTGCATCATAGCCTTCAAATAAAGCAATCCAGGAAATTACAAAACCAAAAACGATACTTTTGATAACTCCGTTAACAATGTCGTCATAAAAATCCAGACCGGCTTGCATTTGTGACCAGTATGAACCGTCATCAACTCCCAGCATGCCAACGCCAATCATATGGCCGCCTAAAACACCTATAGAGCTGAATAATGCAGCAAGTAACGGCATAGCAATAAATCCTGCTATAAAGCGTGGTGCAATAATACGTTTTATAGGGTCTATAGCCATCATTTCCATGCCGGATAATTGTTCTGTTGCTTTCATTAGTCCGATTTCAGCAGTCAAGGCTGACCCAGCACGCCCGGCAAAAAGTAGTGCTGATACCACTGGACCAAGTTCTCTGACTAATGAGGCGGCAACCATAACGCCTAAGGCTTCTTCAGCGCCGAAGTCAGATAAGATATTAAAACCTTGTAAGCCAAGTACCATTCCGACAAATAGTCCAGAAATTGTAATAATTAAAAAAGATAAAACACCGATAGAATAAAGCTGTTTGAGCAATAGTTTTGGGCGAGGTAAAATAGCTAAAGTGCCCGCTAATGTCAGTAATAGGAAAACAGAGCTTCTACCCAATTTGGAAAAACTGGATAGGGTTGCGTTCCCTATTTTTTGAAAAAAATAAGTCATTGAGTCCGTTAGGTTATAAGTCAAGTAGATCGTGGTGATAGCTAGTAGCAGGGTAATGGAAGTGGACCGGGCCGTCTGCATCACCGTTCAAAAATTGCTGTACCCATTCAGAGTCCAGGTTTTTAATTTGTTCAGGGGTTCCTTGTCCCGCAATTTTACCATCGGATATAACGTAAATATAATCCGCGATACTTGCTGTTTCTTCTACGTCGTGTGACACAATTATACTGGTAAGGCCCAGTGCATTGTTTAATTCTTTAATTAGTTTAACCAGCGTGCCCAAAGAGATGGGGTCTTGCCCGGTGAAGGGTTCATCATACATGATCATCATCGGATCGAGAACAATGGCTCTAGCTAGAGCAACACGTCTGGCCATGCCGCCTGATAATTCATTAGGCATTAGCTTATTGGCCCCTCGTAGACCCACTGCATGTAATTTCATTAATACCAGTGTTCGAATCATGGCTCCATTAAGGGCAGTATGTTCCCTTAATGGAAGTGCAATATTGTCGTATATATTCAAATCAGTCAGTAAGGCGCCACTTTGAAATAACATACCCATGCGTTTTCTAAGTGTATATAAATTAGAGCGTTTTAATTGATGAACATTTTGACCGTCAACAAAGATTTCCCCCCGGTCTGGCAGTAGCTGGCCGCCAATCAGTTTTAAAAGCGTTGTTTTTCCTGTGCCACTAGGGCCCATGATAGCTGTAATCTTTCCACGTTGAATTGTTAGAGAAATATCGTTAAATATTTTTTTATCGCCACGGGAAAAACTTAGGTTTTGTATAGAAACCAGTTCAGTGGTGGAATTTACGCTTTCAGGCATACCTTTTACTATTTTTACAAGACAACTGACTATTTTCTCTGAGATTAATAGTCTAAGTCAAACTATTGCATAAATAAAAGGCTTTTGATGGGATTGCTGTAAAAATGCCATAATAGGCGCATTCAAATTTATTTTCCATAATTATCATATGCTGCTTAATTTTGTTGCCCTACTGATCGGCCTTATTATACTAGTTGTTGCTGCAGACAAATTTGTTGTCGGGACTGCTTCTATTGCAAGGAAGTTTGGTATTTCGCCTTTGTTAATCGGGTTAACTATAGTCGGTCTAGGAACCTCTGCACCGGAAATAATAGTGTCAGCTATTGCCTCTTGGCAAGGGAATCCTGGCTTGGCAGTCGGAAATGCCCTGGGTTCAAATATAGCTAATATAGGGTTGATTTTAGGTGTGACAGCGGTTATTTCACCTTTGGCATTTAGGTCGGACTTGCTAAAGCGTGAATTGCCTATTTTAATGGGTATAAGTCTGATTTGTTTCGGTTTGTCATTTGATGGGCTGGGTGAAATAGATGGTATCTTAATGATACTTATGTTGCTTGCGTTTTTGACCTGGTTGATTCGTCTGGCAAAAAAAGAACGGAAAAACAATTCAGTGATGGATCCATTAGAGCAAGAAGTACTTGATGAAATGCCAGAAGATGTTTCAATGAAAAAGGCCTGGTGGTTTTTTGCTTTGGGATTAATTGGCTTATTGCTCAGTTCCAGATTGTTGGTTTGGGCTGCGGTGAATATCGCTGAATCGTTTGGAGTCAGTGATTTGGTGATAGGCTTAACTATCGTGGCTTTGGGTACCAGTTTGCCAGAATTAGCGGCTTCAATTAGCAGTGTATTAAAAAAAGAAGATGACCTGGCAGTTGGTAATGTGATCGGCTCAAATATGTATAATTTATTAGCTGTGTATTCATTGCCAGGGCTCATAGCACCAGGGCCGGTTGCTGAAACTGTCCTTTATCGGGATTTTCCTGTTATGTTGGGGTTAACGGGGGTGTTGTTTATTTTAGGTTATGGGTTAAGTAAATCTGGACAGATTAACCGCTGGGAAGGTATTGGTTTACTGTTGGCTTATTGTAGCTATCAGTGGGTGATCTATCAGAGTGTTGTTGTTTAAACATGGGTATTCATGAGCAAAATTTAAAAAAACTGGCTTTGGCTGTTATTAAAGCGGAAGCGGAAGCCATTTTAGATTTGGAAAATAAAATAAATGATGAGTTTGTACAGGCCTGTCATTTAATGCTGAATTGTAAAGGGCGGGTTGTTGTGACTGGCATGGGAAAGTCAGGCCATATTGCTGGTAAAATTGCTGCAACTCTTGCTAGCACTGGAACCCCTGCTTTTTATGTGCATCCTGGTGAGGCCAGTCATGGTGATTTAGGTATGATTACTCAGCAGGATGTAGTGCTGGCATTGTCTAATTCTGGAGAAACCGGCGAAGTACTGACTATTTTACCCATCATTAAGCGTATTGATGTTCCATTTATTGCAATGACTGGAAACCCACAGTCATCAATGGCAAAATTTGCCACAGTACATCTTGATGTTGCAGTAGCACAGGAGGCATGTCCTTTGGGGCTTGCACCCACATCAAGTACTACTGCTGCTTTGGTTATGGGCGATGCGCTGGCTGTTTCTTTGTTGGAAAGTAGAGGCTTTACCCGTGATGATTTCGCTTTATCTCATCCTGGAGGTAGCTTGGGTAAGCGATTGTTGTTAATGGTCAAAGACATTATGCATTCGGGTGTAGAGGTACCTGCCGTATTAGAAACGGCATTGGTGAGTGAAGCATTATTGGAAATGACAGAAAAAAAACTAGGCATGACTGCTGTTGTTGATCCGCATAATCAAATAGTGGGTGTTTTTACAGACGGTGATTTGCGGCGTATGCTGGAAAAAAGTCTAGATATTAATGAAGCTTTAATATCTGAAGTGATGACGCCATCTTGTGCTCTCATTACTTCCGATATATTAGCGGCTGAAGCGATGAAAGTTATGCAACAAAAAAAGATCAATGCGTTGTTAATAGTTGATGAGCATTCTAAATTGATTGGCGCTATCAATATGCATGATTTGGTTCGGGCAGGGATAGTTTAATATAAAGACGAAAGATAAAGACCAAAGGTGAAGGATATATGCAGGATATAATTGAAAAAGCCAAAAAATTAAAATTACTGATTCTGGATGTTGATGGTGTGTTGACTGATGGTCGGTTGTTTTTTGATGATAATGGCAAAGAATATAAATGTTTTCATGCGCGTGATGGGCATGGGATTAAACTTTTGAGACAAACAGGGGTTGAAGTGGCTGTTATCTCGGGGCGAAAGTCGAACTCAGTTGCATTGAGGATGAAGAGTTTAGGGATTGAATATGTCTATCAAGGGCATGAAAATAAAATTGCTGCATTCAATGAAATTATTCAGGCACTCTCGATTGAACCTGAGCAAGCAGCACATGTCGGAGATGATTTGCTGGATTTACCTATTATGACGCGGGTGGGATTGTCGATTGCTGTAAAGGATGCAAACTATGCTGTTAAGGATTACGCTGATTGGTGTACACAAACGCCGGGTGGTCTTGGGGCAGTTAGGGAGGTTTGTGATTATATTATGCAAGCTCAAGGGTCCTTTGATAGTGTATTGAAGAGCTATATGCAATGACATTAAGTCAAAACCGAGTTTATTTTGTTTTGGCTGTATTGGCGTTATTTTCATGGTTATTTGCCGATGTGATTGAAGAGAAGAAAATTAAACAATTTGTCTCCCCTGAGCATAGTATGGATTTTTTTAGTTCAGGCTATTATAAGAAGGAAATGACAGTGGATGGCGTGGTCGATCGTGAATTGATTGCGGATAAAATGGTTCATTATAGTGATGATGGCACGACACACATGGAAAACCCGTTCATGACTTTACATAACCCAAATGCACCACCATGGCATATTAAATCAGAGGCTGGAGTTTTAGATGCTGATGGAGATAGTTTGTTATTGCAGGGGCAAGTTTATATCAGTAGAGCAGGGACAAAAAAACGAGTGCCAATTACATTAAACACTACTAATTTAAAGGTTAAACTCTCAGTTAATTATGCTGAAACTGTTCAATGGGCTGAGTTAAGTGATGGTTCGAGTAAGACTCAAGGCGTAGGTCTGGAGATGACGTTTTCCGAGCCAATAAAGTTAAAATTTTTGTCTAAAGTTAAAGGGCGATATGTACTTAAATAAAGTTAAAGTTTTTGTGTTTACACTTTTGTTATTGATGAGTCATTGGGTGGCTGCACTTGAGAGTGATGCTGGTCAACCCGTGCATATAGACTCAAATACAGCAAGTTATGACGATAAAAAAAGTATCAGTATTTATACCGGTAATGTAGTGACTGTTCAAGGAAGTTTACATATAAACTCTGATAAGCTGGTTATATATCTTAAGGATGGAGATGTGGTCAAAATGGTTTTTACCGGTAAACCAGCAAAATTCAGACAACTTCCTGCTGTTGGAAAAGAAGAGATTCATGGGGAAGGTTTGACTGGTGAATTTTATCCGAATAAAAATAAATTAATCCTTATTGGGGAGGCTGTTGTTTCACAAGGAAAGAACCGGTCTGCAAGTGAACTTATAATATATGACAGTAAGAATTCGTTGATAAAGGCAGGACAAAAATCATCGGATACAAAAAGAGTTCATTCCGTTTTTGAGTCAAAATCAAAAAAACAGGAAAACAAATGACTCGACTTTCAGGCAAGCAACTGATTAAAAGTTACAACAAGAGAAATGTTGTGGATGATGTCTCATTATATGTTGATACAAATGAGGTTGTGGGGTTGCTGGGCCCCAATGGTGCAGGTAAAACAACCAGTTTTTATATGCTGGTTGGGTTAATCAAGGCAGATAGTGGACAAGTCTTTATTGATGATATGGATATTACAAATTTTCCTATGCATGTGCGTGCTAAGCTTGGGGTCGGTTATTTAGCACAAGAGCCATCGGTTTTTCGTAAATTGACAGTGGCTGATAATCTACGAGCAGTGATAGAAGTCCGTTCTGATTTAACTAAAGGGCAGGCTGAGTTGCTGATTGATGAGTTGTTGGAAGAATTCAGTATCTCTCATTTGCGTAATCAAGTCGCTTTAGGTCTTTCTGGCGGAGAGCGACGAAGGGTAGAGGTCGCCAGGGCCTTGGCAACAGATCCGCAGTTTATTTTACTGGATGAACCTTTTGCTGGGGTGGACCCTATCTCAGTGATAGAACTACAGAAAATCATTTCTCATCTTAAGCTACGTGGGATAGGGATTTTGATTACTGAACATAAAGTGAGGGCAACACTGGAAATCTGTGATCGGGCGTATATACTTAATGGGGGAGTAGTTATTGCAGAAGGCACAACCGAAGAAATTGTTGCAAATGAAGAAGTCAGGAAAGTGTATTTAGGCGATAATTTTAGTTTGTAGATTTTACACGTGAATTCAACTTAGGTTTGAGGTTTAATGAAACAATCTTTACAGCTGCGGATTAGTCAAAATTTAACAATGACGCCGCAATTACAACAGGCGATCAAACTGTTGCAATTATCAACGCTAGATTTACAACAGGAGATTCAGCAAGCACTTGAATCAAATATGATGCTTGAAGTTGATGAAGAGGCTGTAGTCGCCCAAGACGAAACTAAACCCAAGAATGAAAATGAAGTAACCAGTGAAGGTTCACAAACAGATATTCCTGATGAATTACCAGTTGACTCTAATTGGGAGGATGTTTTTGAAAATACTCAGCCGATAAGCTCTGCCCCGGCTGACACCCTTGAATTTGAAACTCAGCATAGTAAATCTGAAACTTTACTTGATCATTTGTTACAACAGTTGGATTTGATTTCCATTTCCGAAAGAGACCGGGCCATAGCAATTGCTATTATTGATGCAGTTAATAAAGATGGCTATATCAGTGAATCGATTGAAAATATATATCAGGGACTGCTGTCACAAATAGAAGATGTTGAACTAGATGAAGTTCAAGGGGTATTACATAGAGTTCAGAACTTTGACCCTCTTGGCGTTGCTGCAATAGATTTGGCTGATTGTTTGATGATACAGTTACAGCAATTATCCGAAACTGTGCCTTATAGGAATGAGGCCATTGATATAGTCAGGCGACATCTTGATTTATTGGCTACCCATGACCAGGCACGATTAATGCGGCGGTTGGGAGTGTCTGAGATTCAATTAAGAGAAGTGATTGCTCTCATTCGAACGCTAGACCCGAGGCCAGGCGCTTCAATACAAAGTGTTGAATCTGACTATATTGTGCCAGATGTGTTCGTCAGCAAGAATAAAGGGGGGTGGCAAGTAAATTTAAATCCAGACATTGCACCAAAACTTCGTGTTAACTCTGTTTATTCAAAAATGATAAAAAGGGCTGATAATAGTAATGATAATGTCAGTATGAAGGAGCATTTACAGGAAGCGCGTTGGTTTATAAAAAGTTTACATAGTAGAAATGATACTCTATTGCGTGTTGCTAAAAGTATCGTAGAAAAACAGGAGGAATTTCTTGAGCACGGTGCCATAGCCATGAAACCAATGGTATTGAGAGATATAGCTGAACAGCTAGATTTACATGAGTCAACCATATCACGTGTGACGACTCAGAAATATATGCACACACCCAATGGTATAGTGGAGTTTAAATACTTTTTTTCCAGTCATGTTTCAACAGAACAAGGGGGAGAATGCTCTGCAACTGCAATTAGAGCATTTATAAAAGAGTTAGTGGGAAATGAAAATGAGGCAAAACCATTAAGTGATAGTAAAATGTCTGAATTATTAAAGGAAAAAGGCATTAAAATTGCGCGGCGTACCATAGCCAAGTATCGTGAAGCTATGTCTATTCCATCATCAAGTCAAAGAAAGCGTCTTTTATGACGACAGGTAATATTAATTTTAATAAGGAGTTTATTCTATGCAAGTAAGTGTAACAGGTCATCATGTCGAAGTGACTGATTCATTAAGAAATCACGTTGAAGAAAAAATAAGCAAATTGAAGCGTCATTTTGATAATGTAACAGATGTACATGTTATTTTGACAGTAGAAAAGCTTGAGCAAAAAGCTGAAGCAACAGTGCAGATTAGTGGTGCAAAATTATTTGCAGATGATTCACAAGAAGATATGTATCAAGCCATTGATAACATGGTTGATAAATTAGACCGTCAAATTATAAAGCATAAAGAAAAAAAAGGAAGCCATAGATAATATTAAATAGAACGGATAGAGGCTTAAATCTAAATAGTCCATTGCAAATGGTTTTTTAGGTTAATTGCCTCTTGCCTTAATGGACATACAATGAAACTTTTAATTGTTAGTGGATTTTCTGGATCAGGGAAAAGTATTGTTTTAGATACTTTGGAAGACAGCGGTTATTATTGTATCGATAATTTACCTATTACTTTATTGGAAAGGTTTATTAATGATGTGATGCTGGTTGATGGTTTGACATATAAAAAAACGGCCATTGGTATAGATGCCAGAAATCAAAGTGAAAGTCTGTTAAATTTTTCTGAAAGTTTAGATACCATTCGTAACAAAGGAATAGATTGCGAAATTATATTCTTGCAAGCAGAGGAAGACGTTTTGCTGAAAAGATACAGTGAAACACGACGCAAACACCCTTTAACCGATTTAAATGTGCCGTTAAAAGAGGCGCTTAGCATTGAAAAGGATATGTTAAAGGCCGTGCTTAAGCACGCAAATGTTGTTATAGACACCAGTAGAACGCATTTATATCAATTGCGAGAATTAGTTAAAAGCCATATTGATAAAAATGATGAGAATTATTTGTCTCTACAATTTCAATCGTTTGGATTTAAGCATGGTATTCCTCTCGATGCGGATTTTGTGTTTGATGCACGTTGTTTGCCTAACCCTTATTGGGACCCTGAACTAAGAGGGTTTACGGGGAGAGATCAGCCCGTTATTGATTTTTTAAATAAATCGGAAAGTGCCAAAGATTTTTTCCATGATTTGTGTATTTTTTTAGAGCGTTGGATACCTCGTTTTGAAGGTGATAGTCGCAGTTATTTAACGATTGCAATTGGGTGTACTGGTGGTCAGCACCGTTCTGTTTATTTAGTTGAGTCTTTGTTAAAGCATTTTAAAGACCATGCTATAAATGTCATTATTCGACATAGAGAGTTACATTAATTACTTTTACATGAAATAGGGTGGCATCCTTGCTACAAAGCTGTATGCTATAGGGCTGAACAGAGGAGACTTCAAAGTAAGTTAAAAGAAGCAAGAAAAATAATGAAGATATAAACCTATTTACTTTCATACCTTTACCTATGCCATCATCTACTGCAAATCAAGATCATAATAAAAATTTATTAACTCAGGTTACCGAGTTATTAGAAAAAGGAACTCAGATTGAGATAAGGCATCTTGTTCATTCTCTGTATCCAGCAGAAACTGCAAATATTCTTGAAGCATTAGAAATAGAGCAACGTGAAAGAATTTGGCGTGTTATTCCTCCTAGTGTGATGGGAGAAATATTAGTCAGGGTTCATACTGAAGTAGGCCAGGGATTGTTGAAAATTACGGATAGGCGTGATTTGATCAAGGCAACAGAAAATCTTGAATCAGATGATATGGTTGATTTGTTACACGTATTACCTGAGCCTCTACTTTCTGAAGTAATGGAATCAATGGGAGTGCATGAGCGTAATCGACTGGAATCAGCGTTATCTTATGATGATCATACTGCCGGTGGGCTTATGTCACTGGATGTATTGACTATTAGGCCTGATGTGACTCTTGATGTTGTTTTAAGGTATTTACACAAGCGAGGGTCAATACCTGACTCGACTGATAACCTGATAGTTGTTGATCGTTCTGATCATTTGTTAGGTATTTTATCATTATCAGATGTACTGACTAATGAGCCACAGACCAAAGTTTCTGATGCTATGGACGCCAGGGCTAGAGGAATTTCCTATCTAATGCCAGCTCATGATGTGGCTATGATGTTTGAACAACGACAAATATTGTCAGCTCCTGTTGTTTCAGATAATGGGCGCTTAATGGGACGTATAACGATTGATGATGTCGTGGGAATTATCAGGGAAGAAGCTGATCACTCAATCATGAGTATGGCTGGTTTAGATGAGGAGCAGGATATGTTTGCTCCGGTGATGACCAGTGCTAAACGCCGGGCAGTTTGGTTGGGTGTTAATTTGATCACTGCTTTTTTGGCTTCATGGGTTATTGGACTATTTGAAGCTACTTTAGAACAAATTGTTGCACTCGCAGTATTAATGCCTATTGTTGCCAGTATGGGAGGGATTGCTGGTAGTCAAACATTAACACTTGTAGTCAGAGGCTTGGCTCTGCGGCAAGTTAGTCATGCTAATGCTGCTCAGTTAATAATTAAGGAATTGTCTGTAGGTATTGTCAATGGTGCTTTATGGGCGGTGATAGTCGCTATCATTGCCAGTATTTGGTTTCAAAACATGTCTTTGGGGCTGCTGTTAGGCGCTGCCATGGTTATTAATCTGGTTTGTGCAGCCTTGGCAGGTGCAAGTATTCCACTTATATTAGATAAAATAGGAATTGATCCTGCGTTGGCAGGGGGCGTGTTGTTAACAACAGTAACTGATTGTATTGGTTTTATGGCTTTTCTAGGGTTGGCAACTATCTTTTTATTATGATGTTTCTGGTACAGGTTCCTAGCTTATTTTGCTGCAGGAAAATCAGTAAACACATACAGCTAATGCCACAATCAGCTTTGTCTGCAGTATTTCAATAACTTCACCCTATTTTCGTTCCCGAATTTTCAGCAGAAAAGTTGGATTAATGAACACTGTAGGGCGGACTTCAGTCCGCAATTTTTGATATGACGTGTGCTACTGTTGTTCATAGCGGACTGATTACGCCATGGATGGCGTGTAGTAGAGTAATGCATAGGGCAGGAAGCCCGTAGGTAGAATAATGCAGGAGCTATTATCGAGGAGCAATTACCGAAGTCCGCTCTACAAACGAGCATATCCATCAAACCAAAATTGATATCTAATTCATTTTTTATAAGTTCGTCAATATGATAGAGATAGGAAAATTTAATCGGCTTAAAATTATTAAGCAGTATGCCAAAGAAATTCATCTTGATGGCGGTGATTCAGCTGTTGTCTTGTTACCCGTTAATGATGCACCAAAAGACTGTAAAATTGGAGATGAACTGAGTGTTTTTGTGTATGGAGATGAGAAAGAGGGTTTACAGGCGACCACAAAAATGCCTTATGCTCAGGTTGATGATATAGCCTGGTTAAAAGTTGTATCAGTTAGTCATGCTGGTGCTTTCCTGGACTGGGGCTTGGCCAAGGATTTATTGCTTCCCTTTAGTGAGCAGACCCAAAAAGTAGTCGAAGGGCGATCTTGTTTAGTTAAAGTGTTTTTGGATGAAAGTAATCGTATCGCAGCCTCCATGTTACTGGAAGATTTTATTCAGGAAGAAGCCTTTTATCTAAAGGAAGGACAAAAGGTTGATTTAGTGATTGCAGATGAAACTGACTTGGGTAGAAAGGCCATCATCAATAATGAATTCTGGGGCGTTCTATATAAAAATGAGATATTTCAGAAATTAAGAAAAGGTCAAAAAACTACTGGGTTTATTAAAAAAGTCAGAGAGGATAATAAAATTGATCTGGTTCTGCAGTTAGCAAAATATGCCGATAAAGTAGATTCAGTGACAGAAAAAATCCTGGCTAAACTTGAGAGTCAAGGAGGCGTTATGTTACTTAATGATAAAAGTCTTCCTGATGAGATTTATAAAGCTTTTGGCGTTAGTAAAAAAGTGTTCAAACAGTCAATTGGTA
Source organism: Methylococcaceae bacterium (assembly GCA_048595505.1). GTDB lineage: Bacteria > Pseudomonadota > Gammaproteobacteria > Methylococcales > Methylomonadaceae > QPIN01. Next base: position 49,437 of record JBJPGG010000045.1, on the reverse strand, counting down.
CCTTATATAAGAAGCGTATTATTTTAATTGATAAAACCAGTATAAGTCTGATCAAAAAAGGTGAGTAATCAGGGGTAATCTGAAAAGCTACATGAGTTTAGCAGAGTAGTTATGAAAAAAGTTATATAGCATGGGGGCATGCGCAGAACTATGCGAAAAGAAATGATGGAAAAAAATGCACAGTTACATGTTGAAATAGAACAGGACGATTTGTAGGTCATGGGAATACAGGAAAATTACGAACAATTACCGTTAAAGGATTTTACCGAAAAAGCGTATCTGGATTATTCTATGTACGTTATTTTGGACAGGGCTCTACCGCATATAGGCGATGGTCTAAAGCCAGTACAAAGACGAATTGTTTATGCAATGTCTGAACTGGGTTTAAATGCATTAGCTAAGTATAAAAAGTCTGCTAGAACAGTAGGGGATGTACTAGGTAAGTATCATCCGCATGGTGATTCTGCCTGTTATGAAGCCATGGTATTAATGGCACAAGATTTTTCATATCGCTATCCCTTAGTCGATGGACAGGGTAACTGGGGTTCACCTGATGATCCTAAATCATTTGCTGCTATGCGCTATACCGAGTCCCGCTTAACAGCTTATGCAAATACTTTATTGAGTGAGCTGGGGCAGGGTACGGTTGATTGGAACGATAATTTTGATGGCACATTGCAAGAGCCGGTGTTATTGCCGGCAAGATTACCTAATATTATATTGAATGGAACCATGGGTATTGCAGTGGGCATGGCAACAGATATTCCGCCACATAATTTGCGTGAAGTTGTTACTGCCTGTATACAGTTATTAGATGAGCCTGAATCAACTCTGGAATCTCTGTTGACTCATATCAAAGGGCCTGATTATCCAACTTCAGCTGAAATTATCAGTTCAGCTGCGGATATAAAAAATATGTATATTAATGGCAATGGGTCTATTAAAATGCGTGCCTGCTATGAGCAAGAAGATAATAATATTGTCATTACAGCACTGCCGCATCAGGTTTCAGGGGCAAAGTTACTGGAGCAAATTGCGGCTCAAATGTTAGCTAAGAAGCTACCCATGATTGAAGATTTAAGAGATGAATCTGATCATGAAAATCTGACACGATTATTGATTATTCCAAAATCCAAGCGGATAGATTGTGATTCAGTGATGTCGCATTTATTTGCCACTACCGATCTGGAAAAGAATTACCGGGTGAATATGAATATGATAGGTTTGAATGGTAAACCTGTTGTTAAAAATTTGCGTGAGATTCTGGTTGAATGGCTGGTATTTAGAACTGAAACTGTACGCAGAAGGTTGCAATATCGACTGGATAAGGTATTAGCCAGATTACATATTCTGGATGGTTTGTTAATAGCCTATCTGAATATAGACGAAGTCATCGCTATTATCAGGGAAAACGATAAACCAAAGCCGGTGTTAATGGAACGGTTTAGGATTACAGATATTCAAGCAGAAGCTATTCTGGAATTGAAGTTAAGGCACCTGGCCAAGCTTGAAGAAATGAAAATTCGAGGTGAGCAGGATGAACTGGAAAAAGAACGTCAGGCACTGGAAAAAACGCTAGGTTCAAAACGACTGTTGAATCGTTTAATTAGAACAGAGTTGGAAAGAGATGCAGAAAAATATGGTGATGATAGACGTTCACCTATTGTTACAAGAGGTGTTTCTCAAGCATTGGATGCGACTGCACTCATAGCCAATGAACCATTGACCATTGTTTTATCGCAAAAAGGCTGGATTCGGGCGGCTAAGGGTCACGACATCGATGTGCAAAGTCTGAATTATAGGTCAGGCGATAAATACCTGGATTCTGCTAAAGGAAGGTCAACTCAACCCGTTTATATTCTTGATTCCACTGGCCGAGTTTATAATGCATCAAGCCATGATTTACCTTCGGCTCGTAGTCAGGGTGAGCCTTTAACCGGGCGATTAAAGCCATCGGCAGGTTCTTTGTTTACCCATGTTTTTTCTGGACAACCTGAAGACTGGTATCTACTGGTCAGTAGTGCAGGTTATGGCTTTAGAGTGCAGTTAAAAGACCTGCAAAGTAAAAATAAAGCCGGTAAAGCCGCGATCTCATTACCTGGGGACGCAAAGGTATTAGCACCGGCATTAATTAGCAACGACTCTGATTTAGTAGCTGTTGTCACATTGCAAGGACGATTGTTGGTGTTTCCTGTACAGGAGTTGCCTGCTTTATCAAAAGGGAAGGGAAATAAGCTAATACAGATCCCAACGGCTGATCTGAAATCTGGGAACGATGCGGTAGTTTATATACGTGTTTTTTCTGAAACCGGTACGGTAAAAGCGTTATCAGGGAAAAGACACCTGACTTTAAAAGAGAGTGATATACAAGCTTATTCAGGGAAGAGAGCTAAAAGAGGGCATTCATTACCCCGAGGCTTCCAACGTGTTGATGGATTAGAAAGTTAAACCACACAACTTTTTTCTGGTGTTTTGATACTCTTTAAATTGATTTTAATGGGGGGTATTTGAAAGAGTAGTCGGAAATGATTAACGACATTACAGTAGCGTTATGAATACATAGGAAAACAATGTTTTCAATCTCATAGCCATCAGAAAAAGATCTTTTTAAGGAATGCGTACGGAATAAGTTTGATAATTGGCGTAGAATTTTTGGTTGTCTTCAACTAATATATGGATGTGTGTAGGTAGAGTAATGCAGGAGCAATTGTCGAGGCGTGGCAATAGGCGTATAGCAAGCTCGCAACTATTGCAACAATGCTGAAGATGGACAAAATATAAGCGAGTTGTGGACGTTATTTCGTACAGGATCTAAAGTTTATTTTAAAAATACAATATATCCAGACTATTACTATTCAGTGTTATTATCGTTCTACTCGCTTATGGTGTTTAAAATCACTAATTCGTTGACATAAAAGATCAATAAACAAGGCAACATTTATATGAGCTATTCAAAACGTCTAATTCTCGCCTTTACCTTATTAGCCATTACTTTACAGGCTCTTATCGCAAGCTCCTATTTTTTAGGCGATAGTGTCAAAATATTCCCTCTGATCATCATCGGGCTTGTTGTCACAGCAATTGTTTTCTGGATTATCAACAACACCCTGAGAAAACTCAAGCGTACTATCAACAAATTAGCTGATAATGCTCTCCTACTGAGTAAAGGGGAAGTGATAGAAGAAGAAGAAGAAGAAGAAGAAGAAGAAGAAGAAGAAGAAGAAGCGGGCTTGAAGTCTCTGACTAACAGTATCGGTTTAATCAATACCAGTAATCAAAGTATTAGTGATCAGGCCAATTCTATAGCTCAAGGCGATTATCGAGCAAATATTTCTCCTCGATCAGAAAATGATACCTTGGGTATAGCCATGCAACGGATGACCCAAACCTTGCGTGAAATATCTGCTATTGCAGAAGGCGTTGCTCAAGGAGACTTAACACGTAAAGTTGAATCTAAAGGCAATGATGATTTGTTAGCTGCTTCGATGAATAACATGATAGATAGTCTATCTGAGATTGTTCGTCAGGTTGATATTATTTCATTAGGGGACTACCTTACCGATATTTCGCCACGTTCAAAGGCCGATACCTTGGGTATAGCCATGCAACGGATGACCCAAACCTTGCGTGAAATATCAACTATTGCAGAAAGCGTTGCTCAAGGTGACTTAACACGTAAAGTTGAAGCTAAAGGCACGGATGATTTGTTAGCTGCTTCGATGAATAACATGATCGGTAACTTGACAGTAAGTCATGATGAAAATAGCAAAAGATCCTGGTTACAGAAAGGTCAAGTTAAAATCGCCGAAACGTTACGCGAAGAAAATGACATTAAAAGTCTAGGAGAAAACTTACTTAAAGTCCTATCAGTCTATACAAATGCTCAGTTGGGCACTATCTATCGATGGATTGAAGCAACGGATACAGATGAAGGCTATTTGGAACTCACGGCCACTTATGCCTATACCCGACGTAAACAAATTAACCAACGCTTTCAATTAGGAGAAAGTTTAGTTGGACAAGCGGCCAAAGAAAATAAAATTATCATTGTTGAGCAAGTACCTAAAGATTATGTACAAATTCGTTCCAGCTTAGGAGAAACTATCCCTCAAAACTTGATTTTAATTCCTTTTAGTTTTCATGGTGAACTCCGTGGTGTGTTGGAATTAGGTTTTGTACAAGATATAGATGATCAAACGTCAGTTCTGCTTTCTTCAATTCATGAGCCCATAGGCGCAGCATTTGAAAGCATGAATTCTCAAGCTAATCTTGCCGAATTATTACAAGAGGCATTGGCATTGGAAGCAGAAATTCGTACCAGCGAAAAACGTACCAGCACTATTATTGAATCTTCAATCAGCAGTATCATTACTATCTCGCAACGTGGCATCATCGAATCGTGTAATGTTACAACTGAGCAGATGTTTGGCTATAGCAAAGCAGAAATGTTAGGGAAAAATGTAAAAATGTTAATGCCTGAGAGGACAGCGGTTGAGCACGATGGATATCTACAGAATTATCAGGATACGGGGATTGCAAAAATTATTGGTTCGGGTCGTGAAGTGGTCGCTCAACGTAAAGATGGCACTTCTTTTCATATCCATTTGTCAGTGACAGAAATGACACTGGATAATAAAACCAGCTATTTAGGAACAGTGACCGATATTACTGAGCAAGTGACTGTTCGCAAGGAAGCAGAACTCTTGCTTGAGACTATTTCACTTAATGAACAACGTACCACTACTATTCTTGAGACTTCGCTGGTTTCTATTGTTACTATTTCCACGCGAGGTATTATTGAATCTTGTAATGCTAGCACAGAAAGGTTTTTTGGTTATAGTAAAGAGGAAATGATAGGTGAAAACGTAAAAATGTTGATGCCTGAATCCAGAGCAGTAAAACATGATGGTTACTTAAAAAATTACCAAGAGACAGGTAATGCAAAAATTATTGGTATTGGTCGTGAAGTGGTTGCTAAACGCAAAGATGGCAGTGAATTCCCTATCAAATTATCGGTATCAGAAATGCAATTAGGTGATAGCTTAAGTTATCTAGGTACCATCACTGATATTACTGAACAAGTAGAACAACGCGAAAAAATAAACAAGGCTAATATGGATCTACAGGCCAGTACCGAAGAACTGGCCTCCCAGCAAGAAGAATTACGGCAAACCAATGACTCATTAAACAACAAAACCAAGGAACTGGAGAAACAAAAAGAGAGCTTGGAAATATCTAAAGAAGAACTTGAACATAAAGCCAGTGAACTGAAAGAATCCAGCCGTTATAAATCTGAGTTTTTAGCTAATATGTCGCATGAGCTAAGAACGCCACTCAATAGTTTACTAATACTAGCTAAATTTCTGGCAGATAATGATGAGGGGAATTTATCAGAAGACGAAATGGAATCCGCTTCAGTCATACATGAAAGCGGTTCAAATTTACTACAACTCATTAACGATATTCTCGATTTGTCCAAAGTAGAAGCCGGGCACATGTCAGTTCATACCGATGCTATTCTACTAGCAGATGTGCAACATTTTATGGAGAGTCGCTTCAAACATATGGCAGCAGCTAAAGACATCGTTTTTAATATTGATGTGACAGCGGAGATGCCAACAAGTTTTGTTAGTGATTACACCAAGCTAGGCCAGATTTTAACCAATCTAGTGAGTAATGCTATAAAGTTTACTGAACAGGGCGGTGTCACTTTGAGTTTTTCCACAGTGATTTCAGACAAAGATCAGAGTCAATGGCTTTATTTTGCAGTGACTGATACGGGGATTGGTATCCCTGAAAAAAAACAACGCGGCGTCTTTGAAGCCTTTCAGCAAGCCGATGGCTCAACTAATCGTCAATATGGGGGTACCGGACTGGGCTTATCCATTGCTTTGAGCTTTGCTAGTTTATTGGATGGCAAAATAACCGTTGAAAGTGAAGAAGGTAAAGGCAGTCAATTTACCTTGATAATACCATTTAGTGAACCGGCAGAAGATCAAAAAGCAGACCCTGAACTACAAAAGATAGTAGCGAAAAGCCTTGAACCACTTCAAGTCACTTTAAAAAATACCCCGCCTCCCTGCATGGATGATAGAGATCAACTTGACCCCGACCAATCTCTATTTTTATTAATTGAAGATGATGTTATCTTTGCAAAAAGCTTGATAAAAACCTGTCATCAGCAAAAAGCCCAAATATTATTGGCACCTGATGGAGAAACAGGTCTTAGCCTAGCGAAGAAATATAAACTCACTGGTATTATCCTTGATTATATGCTTCCCGGCATTGATGGGGGGGATGTATTAGGTGTTTTACAATCTGATACTGCGACTCGACATATACCCGTACATGTCATCAGTGCGGTGGATGATTTAATTGACATGGGACAACTAGGAGCTATTGGCCAATTAACCAAACCGGTGTCCAAGACTCAAATTCAATTAGTACTGAAACATTTACTTGAAGTGCATGATTTAAACGAAATCAGCCTATTAGTGGTTGAAGATGATGACGCGAGTGTCTCTGCACTGAAAAAATTGCTGAGTAAAGAACAGGTTAAAGTCAGTTTTGTTAAATCAGGTGCAGAAACAATTAAGGTATTACAAGAACAAAAATATAACGCAATGATATTGGATTTGGGGTTGCCAGATATGACTGGCTTTACCCTGCTACAAATGTTGTCAGAAGATAAAAAAATCGATCTACCGCCGGTGATTATCTATAGTGGCAAAGATTTAAGTGATGAAGAGCATGAACAATTACAAATATTTACTGCTAACAGTAGTAGCATTATTATTAAATCGGTCAGGTCACCTGAGCGATTGTTAGATGAGATTCATTTATTTATAGATCATGTTCATCAGGATCAGGATCAGGATAAAGATATTAAAGTGGTTACCATACAGGGTGACCTTGAAAAATTAAAGGGCAAACATATCCTATTAGTAGATGACGATATGCGCAATACCTTTTCTTTGGCTAAAGTGTTACGTAGTAAAGGAATAGAAGTACGTATTGCACCTAGCGGACAAGATGGATTGAACGCTCTGACTGAAAAAGCAGATTTTGATTTAGTGCTGATGGATATCATGATGCCGGATATGGATGGCTATGAAACTATGCAACATATTAGAGCCCAGGAACAGTTTAAAGATCTGCCTATTATTGCACTGACCGCCAATGCTATGCGTGGTGATAAAGAGAAATGTATTGATGCTGGCGCTAATGATTACCTTGCCAAACCTGTCGATGTGGACAAGTTGTTAGTTCAGATGTCAATGTGGTTGTAGCATCACGATATCCAGCTTAATTAAATATGCCAGATAAGAAACAGATAGTACGAGACGATGAGTTTAACGACAAAGAAGAGATAGAGCTGGATTTGTTTTTACAGGCATTGTATCGCTTGCTAGGCTATGATTTTCGCCACTATGCAAGGGATTCAATCAAGCGTCGAGTCAAAGCATTAGCCATCAGCCAGAATTTACCGCATATTTCGTCTTTAATGCCTTTACTAGCTTATGACCTTGATTTTCAGGCTGAGATTATCAACGAACTGACAATCAGTTATTCCACACTATTCCGTGATCCTTTTGTTTACAATCAGTTACAAAAAACGGTGTTTCCTTATCTTGCCAGTTTTCCACGAATAACTATCTGGATTGCAGGTTGTGCAAACGGTGAAGAAGCCTATTCAATTGCTATTTTGTTACATGAAGCGGGTTTACTGGAACGGACTCGAATATATGCCTCTGATATCAGTCAAAAAGCTTTGGATAGTGCCGCTTCAGGGATATTAAACCGGCCTTTGGATGCGGAAACTGCCATGCGTTATCGCTTATCATCTGGGCAGCAGAGTATTTTAGAGTATTTTACCTCTGCTTATGGAAAACATAAGTTAAACTCATCTCTTTTATCAAAAATTCATTTTGAAAAACATAACCTGATACAACAACCCAGTTTTATATCTGCTGAACTTATTTTATGTCGGAATGTATTGATCTATTTTAACCAGAAATTTCAACAGCAGACTTTATCCAATCTAATGAGTGCCTTAATTGACAAAGGGTATTTAGTGATTGGAACACAAGAAACCATGGATGGTATTGCAAAAAAAACAGACTTGGATACGATAGATCGCGACGCAGGTATTTATCAAAAACCGCTTCAGTTGTCTACCGAATAGGGAATAAAGAATTTAAAGATAGAGCCTTTATCTACATTTTGTTCTGCCCAAATTTTACCTTGATGTAATTTGATGATTTCATGACTAATGGCTAAACCTAAACCGGTACCGCCGGCATTTGTCTTGGTCTTGCTGCTTTGACTGAATTTATCAAACACACTTTCCAGTTCATTCTCTGGAATACCAATGCCTTGATCGCGCACACTGCAAAGAATACCTGGTTGAACGTTAGTGTCTGTAGAATCAAGCGATTGACCCTTGATAGCAATGAAAATAGAATGACCTTGTTCGCTAAACTTTATCGCATTACTTAATAAATTGGAGATCACTTGTTTTATGCTGTCTCCATCACAATTAACAATTTTGGTGCAATCAGTTATTTCCCAAATCACAGCCAATTGATTATCTTTAAAATTGGCCTCTAACTCAGAAACACAGCTTTCTATTAATTGTTTCATATCATTAGGACGCCGAGTTAATTCCATTTTTCCTGCTTCCAATTTTGATAAATCCAGTAGATTATCCACTAAGCCTAATAAGCGTCTGCCACTGAGTTCAATTCGATCAATATATTTTTCCAGTTTGGCATTGTTTATAGTGTTGATTACTTTTAAAGCTAAATTGGCAAAACTTAAAATGCCATGTAAAGGAGTGCGCATTTCATGTGTCATATTAGCTAGAAACTCAGTTTTTGCTTCGTTAGCTGATTCTGCTTTCTTTAGGGCTACAGCTAATTCCTGGGTTCTGTTTTTAACAGTTTGTTTTAATTGTTTTTCATTCGCTTGTAACTGTCGGGTGATTTTATCTAATTTTAGAAAAATATTAACTTTGGATAATAAAATAGTGGTGTCAATGGGTTTATAAAGATAATCAACTGCACCGGATTGATAGCCCTGATAGATATTTTTCTCATCACGGCTGAATGCTGTGACAAAAATAATGGGAATGTCTGCGGTAGAATGTTCATCCTGAAGATGTTGAGCTACTTCAAAACCATCCATGCCAGGCATTTGCACATCCAGCAAGATTAATGAAATTTTATGTTGTAGTACGAGAGCAAGTGCGTCATTCCCTGAAGTCGCAGTGATGATTTCAGCATCAACTTTACTTAAGGAAACCTGTAAGGCCATTAAGTTAGCAGGAACATCATCAACAATAAGAATCTTTTGTTGTGCTTTTATTATCGTAAATTCTTTGTATTTGTAAGAGTCCACTGTTAGTTTTATTAAATAGTCATGCTCGATAAGAAATTTATATATGATCTATCAAATATTTTTCAAAATCCAGTAAAGGCATGGGTTTTGCTTTGAAATATCCTTGTGCAATATCACACTGATATTTTTTTAAAAAATTCCATTGTGCTTGTGTTTCCACTCCTTCTGCAATGACTTTAAGGTTCAGAGCATGTGCCATGACAATGATAGCCTTAACCAAGGCACAGTTATCTGCATTGGAAGGTGTATCTGTAATAAATGAACGATCAATCTTCACAGTACTTACAGGGCAATCCTTAAGGTAACTAAGAGATGAGTAACCTGTACCAAAATCATCAACAGATAAATTAATCCCCAATTGATGCATATTTTCAATACGCTCTGTGACTGAGTGCGAGTCGTCTAGAAGTAGACCTTCTGTAATTTCTACCTCGAGCATACGAGCATCTAGTTGTCCATGCTGTATTAAAGATTTGATTTCATCATAGAGCAAGCTATTTTTAAATTGTAAACTGGATGCATTAATAGCAATATGAATGGTTGGGAATTGATGTAATAAGGGAAGTACTTGGTGCAATACCCAAATACCCATTTCTGAAATTTGACCAGTGGCCTCAGCTATGGGAATAAATTCAACAGGTGATACTGATCCTAAAAAACTGTTATGCCAACGAAGTAGTGCTTCAGCACCGATAACATTATCCGTTGCAATATCTATTAATGGTTGGTAATAAACCTCAAATTCCTGTTTCTTTAATGCATGATGTAAGTGTTTTTCTAGTAGTAATTTTCGCTGTAATTGCTGATTAAGATCATCAGAAAAAAATTTAAAGTTATTTTTCCCATCAGCTTTAGCTTGGTACATGGCATTATCCGCGCGGGAAATCAGTGTATCTCCTGTTTCGCCATGTTCTGGGTAAATTGCAACGCCAATGCTAACACCGACATGGGCTACATGTTCTTCACAATAAAACGGTTCAGAAAGTGTATTAATCAATTGGCTTAATTTTGTTGATAGGTCTAAAGATGCAGCTATATCAGATAAAACGATAATAAATTCATCTCCACCATATCGACTCAAAATATCAGATGAGCGAATCAGTTTTTGAAAACGACTGGCGACTCCAATCAATACGGCATCACCAATTTCATGACCTAGTTCATCATTAATTTTTTTAAAGCCATCCAAGTCAAGAAATAACACTGCAAACCGTTCTTTTTTTCGTGTAGCATGATCCAATACCGATTTTAATTGGCTTTGTAGTTCTCTACGGTTGGCTAATTTTGTCAAAGGGTCATGATGAGCAAGGAAATCAATTTTCTTTTCCGCAATTTTCCGTAAATCAATTTCTTCCTCTAAACCTGTTTTCAATGTCCATTGATTGATAAAAATATTAACTTTGGCTAATAGGATTTGGGGTGTAACGGGTTTTTCAATATAATCAACAGCTCCCGCACCATAACCTTGCAGCAGTCTCTCTTCACTGTGATCCATCGCAGTAACAAAAATGATAGGAATGTTTTTAGTTTCTTCAGTTTCACTTAATAATGTAGCTACTTCAAAACCATCCATAACTGGCATATTAATATCCAATAAAATTAAAGCTAGATTGTGTTGTAAAGCAAGTGACAATGCTGTATTTCCTGTGTCAGCTGTTATTACTTCAACATCCACTTTTTTAAGTAATGTTTTCATCGATAATAAATTAGCCGACAAATCATCTACGACAAGAATTTTAGGTCTGTTGGTTGATAGGTTCATTCAAAAATAGATGGTATTGACACATAATGCTTTTATTATAGTTCCAATAGCATAAGTTTTTTTATTTGTGGTGATTTATTGCAAAGAATAGTATTTATTTTATAAAAGGTAATTAGTGAGGATGAAGTTATGTCTGTGTTTAATGATGATCTATCTGTAGTTATGGTGGAATTATTTGATACTTTAAGCCAAATATTATAGATTCGAGAAAATTTTGAATGGAGTGAAAACCTTAATCGTTTGGTTGGTTTTCAGGCTATGGGTTTAATGACAGAGGAATTTCTGAATTGGAAAGAAGGCGCTTTTATCAAAGCATATATCTTAAAAGATAAGGGCTATGTTATCTTTGGTGGTTCTATGCTAGCTCCAGCATTTTAGTTATGACAACATCTTGTTTTTTTCGAAAGTATCTACCTGGAGCGTATCTCATACATTCCAACGCACAGCATTAGAATGAGAAATAGCATTAATAATCTGGGGGCAGATGCAAGGTTCTATTGTCCAGGGCCAGCGCAGCTTCATGCAACGCTTCTGATATTGAGGGGTGAGCATGAATTGTTCTTGATAAGTCTTCTGCACTTGCGGAAAATTCCATGGCTAATACAGCTTCAGCAATTAATTCAGAAGCGTGGCTGCCAATGATATGTACGCCCAAAATCATATCCGTTTCAGCATGGGTTATTATTTTTACTAAACCTTCGGTTTTTCCAGCTGCCTGAGCGCGAGCAGAAGCGGTAAATGGAAAAGTACCTACTTTATAATTTTCTCCTACTGCTTTTAGTGACTGTTCTGTCAGTCCAACCCAGGCAATTTCTGGTGAGGTATAAATAACGCTGGGTATTATGTCGTAATTGATTGGGCTGTGTTGTTGGGCAATTTGTTCTGCTACAAAGGTGCCTTCTTCCAGGCCTTTATGTGCCAACATAGGACCAAGAGTCGTCAAGTCACCAATTGCATACACTCCTGGCAAGTTAGTACAGCAATTGCTATCAACATGAACAAAGCTGTTATCATCAAGCATCAAATCGGCTTCAGCCGCTGCCAGGTTATCGGTGTTGGGTTCGCGGCCAGAGGCAACAATTAATTTATCAAGGCGAAGGGTGTGTGTTCCCTTGCTGTCCTGGTATTCTACAGATATCTTTTTATTGCCTTTACTGGTCGATATGACGCGGGCACCCAGGCGTAAATCTAAGCCTTGTTGAGTGAAGATTTGGTAAGCCTGTTCAGATATTTGGTCATCTGTAGAGGTTAAAAATGATTCTTGTGCATCCAGTAAAATAACGTCAGAACCTAAACGATTCCATATTCCTGCCAGTTCCAGTCCGATAATACCCGCACCAATAATGCCCAGTCTTTTAGGTACTTCCGTTAGGTTTAGGGCTGTAGTTGAATTAATAATAAATTCATTATCTATAGGTGCGCAAGGGAGTTCTGTTGCGTGTGAACCTGTTGCCAGAATAATGTGTTCGGCCATTAACTCAGATGTTTTATTGCTGATTGTTTCAGTGATTTCTACTTGGCCGGCAGATAATAATTTGCCTTGTGCACAGATGCAGTCAATTTTGTTATGAGCAAACAACTTTTCAATTTGGCCATTTAATGATTCGATAATGGAATCTTTTCGTTTGATCATTTGGGACAGATCAATGTTTAGGTTTTCTACTGAAATGCCGTGTGTAGCAATATTATTGTTTAACAAATGATATATTTTAGAAGTCTCAAGTAATGCCATGGAGGATATGCATCCGGCATTAACAAAAGTTCCACCCAGACAGGGTTTATCTGTTTTTCTGTTCCAGTTGTCAATACAAGCGGTTTTCAAACCTAACTGGGCACAGCGTATTGCAGCAACATAACCGGCTGGGCCTGCACCGATAATGATGACATCATATTTTGATTGGGGCGTACTCATGGCGTATACCTATATATTCAGCAGAAGGTGAGCGGGAGACTCTAAGCATTCTTTAATAGTGACCAAAAACTGTACAGCTTCTTTGCCATCAACCAGGCGGTGGTCATAGGATAAAGCTAAATACATAATCGGACGAATAACAATTTCTCCGTTTTCTACCACTGGACGCTCTTTAATAGCATGCATACCTAGAATGGCGCATTGTGGTGGATTAAGAATAGGGGTGGATAACATGGAGCCAAAAATACCGCCATTTGTGATGGTAAAAGTACCGCCAGTTAAATCCTCATAACTTAACGAACCTTCTTTTGCTTTAGTGCCGTATTCGAAAATACTTTTTTCTATACCGGCAAAATCAAGTTGATCTGCATCTTTAATTACCGGTACGATTAATCCTCTGGGGGTGGAAACTGCAATTCCCATATCATAATAGCCATGATAGATAATGTCGCTATTGTCTATTGAGGCATTAATGGCAGGGTATTTTTTCAGCGCTTCAATCGAAGCTTTAACAAAAAATGACATAAACCCCAGTTTAATCTCATGCTTTTGTAGAAACCGGTCTTTGTATTGGTTTCTTAATTCAATCACACTTTGCATATTGACTTCGTTAAAGGTAGTCAGCATGGCTGCATTTTGTTGAGCTTGAAGTAAGCGTTCGGCTACTTTAGCTCGTAGTCGTGTCATTGGAACGCGTTGCTCAGGACGAAAGTTTGATGAAACTTCAGGACTGGTAGTTGCTATCTTTTCAACTTCTTTAGATACTGTGGGTTCTGGTGTGGGCTTTTTAAGCGCTGTTTCTGTTGTCTTTTGATTTTTTTCGATGTAATCCAACACGTCTGCTTTAGTCAACCGACCTTTTTTTCCTGAGCCAGAAATTGACTGAGGGTCAAGATTCTTCTCTAATATTAGGCGCCTGACTGCAGGGCTTAATGGAATATCTTCAGATGAAGCATGTTCAGTTCCCTGAGGCTCAACTGATTGCTCTGTTGACTGGTCAGCCTCTTGTAATTCCAGTATAGCTAATACATCACCAGCAACAACGGTAGCTCCATCTTGGTGCAGAATTTTTTTTAGTATGCCAGATTTAGGAGCGGGCACTTCAAGCACAACTTTATCAGTCTCCAGGTCAACCAGGTTGTCGTATTGATTAACAAATTCCCCTGGCTTTTTGTGCCAGGCTGCAAGTGTTGCATCAGAAACGGATTCAGGTAGACTGGGGACCAGAATTTCAAAACTCATGTTAATTTCCTTGGTTGACTTGGTAAAGAGCAGCTTTAACAACTGCTTTTTGTTGTTCAATATGGACGGTATGGCTACCTACTGCAGGTGCAGCAGCGGGAACTCTTCCGGCATAAAAGATAGTGATATCTTTATCAATATTATCGTAAAAATGGTGTTTGGATTGATACCATGCGCCCTGATTTTTTGGTTCTTCCTGACACCAGACAATTTGTTTTACATTAGGGTATTTATTAATTTCCGTATTAAATAAGTCGCTGGGAAATGGATAAAGCTGTTCAATACGGATGATGGCTATATGGTTAAGTTCATCAGCTCTACGTGATTCCAATAAGTCATAATAGACTTTACCGGTACATAACACTAATCGGGTGACTTGCTTGGGTTTAATCTCATCCTGCTCAGGAATAATAGGAAAAAACTGGCCATCGGTAAGGTCTTCTAATGTCGAAACCGCTAATTTATGTCTTAATAAACTTTTGGGGCTTAAGATAATTAAGGGCTTTCGAAAGGTTCTATGCAGTTGTCGTCTTAATAAATGGAAAATTTGAGCCGGTGTGGTTGGAATGCAAACTTGTATGTTATGGTCGGCGCAAAGTTGTAGGTAACGCTCCAGTCTGGCTGATGAATGTTCAGGGCCTTGTCCTTCAAAGCCATGAGGCAAGAGCATAACTAGGCCACTTAATCGACCCCATTTTGACTCAGCAGAACTAATAAATTGATCAATAACAACTTGTGCACCATTGGCAAAGTCACCAAATTGCGCTTCCCAGATAATTAGCTTTTCGGGTTCAGTGGAGCTGTAGCCAAATTCAAACCCCAATACGCCGGCTTCTGATAGTAAAGAATCAAATATTTGTGCTCGTCCCTGCTTTTCAAACATGTGCTGAATTGGGTACCAGGTGTCACCGTTAAGCTGATTATGTAAGGCAATATGGCGGTGAGAGAAAGTACCTCTGCCTACATCCTGTCCTATCAAACGGATGTCTTTGTTTTCCATGATCAGGGTGGCATAAGCCATGTTCTCAGCAAAGCCCCAGTCCAGGGGTAAAGCTCCTGCTGACATTTTTGCTCGATTCTCCATGACCTTTGCGACTCTGGGGTGAAGCTCAAATTCTGCAGGTAAGTGATGAAGTCTGTCATTACAAAAACGTAGATTATCTAACGAAACACGGGTGTCGCATGGGACAGTCCATTCCTGATTATAATATTTTTTCCATTGATCAGAATAAGAATAGATCGAATCATTTAAAACAGGACGAGAAACAGGATTGCCTTCTTCTAATAACTGTTGATAATTCTTCTCCATGTGTTGACTTTCTTGTTCCGAAATTTCTTCTTGTTCCAGTAATTTCCTGGCATATAATTCACGAACAGAAGGCAAGCTGTGGATGGTCTTATACATCATAGGTTGAGTGGCTGCAGGTTCATCCGCTTCGTTATGACCTAGTCTGCGATAGCAGATCAGGTCAATAACGACATCCTTATTAAATTGCATGCGAAAATCTAAAGCCATCTGAGTGATAAATATCACCGCCTCTGGATCATCTCCATTAACATGGAAAACAGGGGCATGAACCATTGTTGCTACGTCAGTGCAGTAAAGGGTTGAGCGAGCATCAAAAGGGTTGCTGGTGGTAAAGCCTATTTGATTGTTGATAACGATATGAATCGTGCCACCTGTGGAAAAGGCCCTTGTTTGAGACATGTTGAGTGTTTCCATTACAATGCCCTGGCCGGCAAATGCAGCATCGCCATGGATTAAAATAGGAATAATGGTATCTACACTACCTTTACCTCGTCTGTCCTGTCTGGCTTTGACTGAGCCTTCTACAACCGGGTTGATTATTTCAAGATGTGATGGATTAAAAGCCAATGTTAAGTGGACGGGCCCCCCGGGGGTGGCAACATTGGATGAAAAGCCCATGTGATATTTTACATCGCCTGTGATTGCACCAGGGGAGGAGGTATGGGTACCTTCAAATTCACCAAATAATTGCGCGGGGCTTTTGCCTAATATATTAACAAGGACATTGAGTCGACCACGGTGAGCCATCCCAATAACCACTTCTTTTACTTGCTTATCGCCTGCATTTTGAACCAGTTCATCCAATACTGGAATTAGGCACTCACTGCCTTCCAAGGAAAAACGTTTTTGTCCGACATATTTGCGGTGTAAGTATTTTTCAATTCCTTCAGCAGCTGTTAACTGCTTTAAAATAGATAGCTTTTTTTCGGTTGAATGCGTCGAAATACCGGGCCGGCTGCCTTCCAGTTTGTTTTTAATCCAGCGTTTGGTTTCTGCATCGACAATATGCATGTATTCAGTACCAATACTGCCGCAATAGATTTCTTTAAGGGTGGATATGATTTTTCGTAAAGGTAACTTGTCGACACCATAGAGTGTACCCGTATCAAACAGGGTGTCCATATCGGGTTCAGCTAAACCATAGTATGCAGGCTTCAGGTCTGCTGGAATTTCTTCACTTTTTCCTAACGGGTTGTTGTCCGCTATTTGATGACCACGTACACGATAATGATTAATAAGCCTGGCAACAGAGGATTGTTTTTTTACACTTTCTTCAGTAAACCCCTGTAATTTAGCCAGTCTTCCTTGTGTGGACTGAGCTAGTTTTTCAAAACGATTAACAATAGGACTGTGGGCGGTTTCGTGTAGTGAACCATTTTGGATAGTATTGAACTTGTTACGCCAGCTTTCAGAGACAGAATCCGGGTTTTCAAGATATTGTTCATATAAATCCTCTATGAAAACAGCATTACTTCCATAAAGAGCCGATGATTCTTGAAACAGTTTTAGCAAATTGCTCATGTGGCGTTCCGTATTTCAACAGTTATAAGACGTTATTTTGAAGCTAAAGTGGTATATTATCAGATGCAAAGTATAGGTGAAGTAAAAAATTAATGTAGCTATAAGATTTAGAATTTAACTAAAATTTAATAGGAAGGTTTATGGCCGGTAGCAACAAAGTTGTAATAAAAATAAATTATCAAGATACGGATGAAAAATTAAGGAAACAACTTCGGCCTGAAAGGGTGACAGAATGGAATGTTAGGAGAATATTGCTAGCTGTATTATTGCTTATGATTTTTATTATAGCTCCTTTTTACTATTTTAGTGAGTCATCACCAGAACCTAACAAAATAAAAAATTCGTCAGATTATGCTGTCGCTAAAACTGTAAAGGCAGGCGTTAAGCCAGCAGTAAATATTATTGAAAAAGAATTAGCTGTTATTGCTAATGAATCAAGTGCAAATATTAAAGCAGTAGAAGCTCCGGATGTTAAGTTATCGACCAAGGTTATTAATAAAGAGACCGTTAATACTGAGATTGATTCTATCGAAAATATTAAAAAACAACACAAACCAATTGCTGAAATTATTCACCCACCGAAAGTAATAAATAATGCTAAAGTTGCCAGAGCTTTATTAACAACAGGAATTAATAATAAAGAGCCATTAGCAGAAATAAGTTCACCCATTTTGGTAAATAAAAATAAGGCTACCAGTGTTTATTATTTTACTGAAATAAGGAATATGAAAGGGCATGCTTTATTTCATCATTGGTTGCGAGGTGATGTAAGTGTCTATAAAAGGGAAATTAAAATACTGGGGAACAGATGGCGGGCGAGTACTGGTAAAACAATTACTTATTATAAGGCCGGAGTGTGGCGCGTTACACTAGAATCTGAACAAGGTGTTATTTTAAATGAAATTCAGTTTAATGTAATTCAGGAGTAATTAATAATATTATTGATTATGGACTCAGTGATATAATTTATTGGGATGTGTTTTTAAGGTTGTAAATAATATGAGCGAATATAACAGTCTTTCTGAAAAAGAATTACAAGTTGTCATCGATAAGGCAGAGAAAGCATTAAAAGAGAAACAGAGTAATAAGCGTAAAGAAGTTATTGCACAGATAAAAGAATTAGCGCTTTCAATTGGAGTTGTTGTAGATATTAAAGAGGATGAGAAAAAAGTGGTAAGGAAAGGGAAAAAAGTGGCTGCAAAGTATTGTAACCCTGAAAACCCAGCCCAAAAATGGACCGGCCGTGGCGTGTCTCCAAAATGGATGCAAGTATTAGTGAAAGCGGGTCGTGATAAATCTGAGTTTCTTATTTAGATAACTATAAGCTTTATTTTGTTTAATTCTTTTAAGGTATAAAAATGCCCATTTCAGTTGATGTTCTTGAAAAAATTGTACGCGAAGCTGGTTCTATAGCAATGCGATATTTTAATAATTTAGATAGTGTGGGTATAACTAAGAAAAGTCCCAGAGATTTAGTCACAGATGCTGATGTTGCTGTGGAAGTGTATTTAAAAGAAGCATTAGCAAAAGCATATCCTCAGTATGGTTTTTGGGGGGAAGAAAGTGGTCAATCAGATGATCAGTCCAGTCGATGGATTGTTGATCCAATTGATGGCACTCATTCTTTTTCAAAGGGTCAGTATTTTTGGTCTATCAGTGTGGCTTTAGAAATTGATGGCGATCTTATTGCCGGTTTTGTCTATGCTCCAGCTTTGGATGATTTATACCTGGCTGCAAAAGGGCAGGGAGCAAGCAAAAATGGCAAGAATATTTCTGTATCAGCAGAAAAAATCCTGGCAGATTCAATGATAGCCACTGGATTTGCCTGTTTACGATCATATCTAGTAGAAAATAATTTGAAGCGATTTTGTCGAATTGCTCAAGAAACAACAGGACAAAGACGATTTGGTTCAGCGGCAATGGATTTATGTCTGGTTGCAGATGGCCAGGTTGATGCTTTTTGGGAGCAGGAATTAAATTTATATGATGTGGCCGCAGGTGCTTTGATCGTAAAAGAGGCGGGGGGAACGGTAACTGACTTTAAAGGTAAAGACGGGGTTTTTCCAAAACAAATCTTGGCGACAAATGGTGGGATTTTTGATCAGATTTTGCCTTTGATGTAGTTTGTTTATCTCTTTAATTCATGGGCTGGTTAATTGCAATAGACTTCAGAGCAAAAAAGGGCGCGTTGATTCAATCAACGCGCCCTTTTTATACTGCGAAAGTATGATTAAACTTTGGCCATCTCAGCACGCATCTCATCAATCACTTTTTTGTAATCAGGTTGATTGAAAATTGCAGAGCCGGCAACAAACATGTCTGCGCCCGCCGCTTTAATTTCACCAATGTTATCTACTTTAACACCGCCATCAATTTCTAAACGGATATCAAAACCGCTATCGTCAATACGCTTTCTAGCTTCACGTAATTTATCCAGTGTGGCAGGGATAAAAGATTGACCACCAAAGCCAGGGTTAACAGACATTAATAGAATAATATCTACTTTATCCATAACATAATCTAAATAGCTCAGTGATGTCGCTGGGTTAAATACTAAACCAGATTTACAACCCGCATCACGTACCATTTGTAAAGTACGGTCAATATGGGTAGATGCTTCTGGGTGGAAAGTAATCATGCTAGCGCCTGCTTTGGCAAAATCAGGAATGATTCTGTCAACTGGCTCAACCATTAGATGAACATCAATAGGAGCTGTTACACCGTGTTTTCTTAAGGCATCACAAACTAATGGCCCAATAGTAAGGTTGGGTACAAAGTGGTTGTCCATAACATCAAAATGGACGACGTCAGCACCTGATGCTAAAACGTTATCAACTTCTTCACCTAATTTGGCGAAATCTGCAGAAAGGATAGAAGGAGCAATCCAGTTATCTGTCATTTTATAATCCTCTTTGTTTAAAAACCGCCTATTATATCTTTTTTTTCATGCTAGGGCTCTGTTATCTATAATTAAATTAATAAGTTTTTATGATTTACTCGGTGCTTTATTTTAAAATAGGGAGTGAATGATCTGATTTCAATGAGTGGAAGAGTCGTGTGAGGAAATGATGGACAAAAAACTAACCTGTTTTAAAGCTTATGATATCAGGGGTGAGCTTGATGTTGAATTAGATAATGATGTTGCTTATCGAGTTGGAAGAGCTTTTGCTAGAACGCTGGGTTTAAATTCAGTGGTGGTGGGAGGAGATGCACGAGAGACTAGTGAAGCATTAAAGCTGTCGTTAGCCAAAGGTTTGCAAGATGAAGGTTGTGATGTTATCGATATTGGAATGGTTGGCACAGAGGAAATATATTTTGCTACCAGTCATTTGGGTGTTGATGGTGGTGTAGAAGTAACAGCCTCTCATAATCCGATGAATTATAATGGCATGAAGTTGGTTCGCGAACAAAGTAAACCAGTTTCTGGCGATACCGGGTTACGTGATATACAGAAAATGGCTGAGCAGCAGCCTTGGTTAGATGGCGGGGATAATACAGAAAAGTCTAAAGGCAAATATTCCAAGACTTCGATTTTGGATGCTTTTGCTCAATATTTATTAAGATATATCAATGTTGAAAATATTAAACCACTTAAGCTGGTTGTTAATTCGGGCAATGGCGCAGCAGGGCATGTGGTCGATGCTTTGGAGCAAAAGTTTAAAGCATTATCATTGCCTATAGAGTTTATTAAATTACATCATCAGCCGGATTCTTCTTTTCCTAATGGTATACCTAACCCCATATTGCCAGAAAACAGAGCGGATACCACCAAAATGGTAAAGCTGCATGGTGCAGATATGGGTATTGCCTGGGATGGTGATTTTGATCGCTGTTTTTTGTTTGATGAAACAGGTGAGTTCATTGAAGGGTATTATATTGTAGGTTTATTAGCTGAGGCATTTCTAAAAAAACAGCCAGGTGCAAAAATAATTTATGAGCCCCGGTTGACCTGGAATACCAAGGAAATTGTTGAGCAAGCAGGTGGTATCCCTGTTTTATCCAAAACAGGACATGCTTTTATCAAGGAGCGCATGCGGAAAGAGGATGCGATCTATGGTGGTGAGATGAGTGCACACCATTATTTTAGAGATTTCTTTTATTGTGATAGTGGCATGATACCTTGGTTATTGGTTGCTGAATTGCTTTGTGTACAAGGAAAAACCTTGTCAGCCATGGTGGCTGAGCGGATAGCCAGATTTCCATCTTCAGGTGAAATAAATAGTAAGCTAGCAGATCCTGAGGCTGCAATTAACAGAGTGCTAGATGCCTATAGAGCAGATGCTGAACATGTTGATACCACCGATGGTATTAGTGTGGAGTACAGTGATTGGCGGTTTAACTTACGCATGTCGAATACTGAGCCAGTAGTGAGACTAAATGTAGAGTCTCGTGCAGATGTGGCATTAATGCAAAAAAGAACAGAGCAAGTATTGACGTTATTACGACAATAGAAATGATCTTTACCCTAAAGCGGGGTAATTTTAAATGCAAAGAGTATAGAAATACTAAAGATAAGGTAAAATAGACGGTTTGCTGCTCAAACTAATGCTTATTATCGAGTGGTTATACAGTTTAAACAAATATTTTAAAAGGTAGATAAGGTTAATAATGAAGAATTATAAAATCGCAGTTTTGGCAGGTGATGGTATTGGTCCAGAAATTACAGCAGAAGCAGTTAAAGTTCTAAAACTTGTTGAACAGCGTAACGATGTTTCGTTTGAATTAATTCCTGCGTTATTTGGCGCCTGTGCTTATTTTGAAACGGGTGATGCCTTTCCTCAAGAAACAAAAGATATTTGTGATAATGCGGATGCAATTCTTAAAGGCCCGATTGGTTTAAGTCATGAAGAATCAAAAAACATTCCTATCGATAAGCAACCTGAGCGTGGGGCATTGTTACCTATGCGTCGTCGTTATAATACTTATGCTAACTTTCGTCCCGTTTCCTTGCCTAAAGAATTAGCACATTTTTCGCCATTAAAGGCTGAGATTATTGGTGAAGGTATTGATCTTATTATTGTTCGTGAGTTGGTTGGCGGGCTTTATTTTGGTGAAAAAGAAACTGGTGTTAATGAAGAGGGATTGCGATATGTAAAAGAAACATTGGAATATGATGAGGGCCAAATTCGCCAAATTCTTATACAAGCTTTTAAACTGGCCTGTAACAGAAAAAAAGTATTACATAATATTCATAAAAGTAATGTACTAAAATCCAGTGTGCTTTGGAATGAAATAGTGGAAGAAGTTGCGGTAGATTACCCTGACGTTAAAGTGATTAATATTTTAGTTGATGCGGCCGCTACTATGCTTTGCCTTAACCCGACTCAGTTTGACGTGATGGTAATGGAAAACATGTTTGGTGATATTTTAAGTGATCAAGGCGGTGGCATTCTAGGTTCTTTAGGACTTATGCCTTCTGCTTGTATAGGTGATGAAAAAGCGTATTATGAACCTTCTCATGGTTCTGCACCTGATATAGCCGGTAAAAATATTGCCAACCCGTATTCAATGATTGGTTCTGTTGCGATGATGTTGGAAAATAGTTTTGATATGGCAGCAGAAGCTAAAAATGTTTGGGCTGCAATGCAGGGTGTTTTTGGTGATGGCTATTCAACGGCCGACCTCTCCAAGCCAGGCTCGGGTGTTAATATGATTAACACTGATGAATTCGGTGATAAAGTCGTAGAGAAATTAGCTGGAATGCCTAAGGTTTAACGTTTCAATTATTTTTGGATACCAGGGTCGGCATGAAGGCCTGCCCTTTTTTATATTACTAATAATTGCAGCAGATTATGTATAGAACTAAAGCCCAATCAATTTATGCGCTAGCAGCAAACTCTTTGGTCGAAGATTTGCAGCACTATTTTGTCAGCCAATTGAATGTCCTTGCCGGGGTGCAGCAAGATAAATCATTGTTTGATGCTGTGGAATGGTTTCGTGATCAAGGACGACATGGCGGTGGTGTGAGGTATGTGGCAAATAATGGATACGTATTTAATCGAGCATCAGTGAATGTGTCGCATATTAATTATGATGAAAACAGCAGTAAAAGCTTAGCATCTGCAACGGCCCTATCTACTATTATTCATCCGCTCAACCCTCATGTGCCGTCAGTCCATATGCATATTAGCTGGACGGAAATGAAGGATGGCACGGGTTATTGGAGAATGATGGCAGACCTTAATCCGTCTGTTGAAAATGAAGAAGTGGCGTTGTTATTCAGCAATGAGTTGAAAAAAGTCACGCCTGAACTTTATACAATAGCAGCCACACAAGGAGATAGGTATTTTTTTATTCCTGCGTTGGAGCGGCATAGAGGTGTGTCACATTTTTATCTGGAAGAATACAATGGGGACAGTGTACAGGCTGATTTTAATTTAGCAAAAAAACTGGGTATGACTGTCATTAATATATATATGGCAATATTTCGGCAGGCTATTCTGGATTATCCTAATCCAGCAGATGAAGATTACAATAAACAACTCGAATATCATACGCTTTATTTGTTTCAGGTATTAACTTTGGATAGAGGGACTACTTCTGGTTTGTTAGTGCATGATCAGAATGATGTAGGTATTATGGGTTCATTGCCTGCAAAAATTGATAAAAAATTATTGTCTTCCTGGAAGGAAAAGTTAGTCGCTCCACAAGATCAGTTGTTAGAAGCAATTTTGACAGTTTTGCCTGATGAACAGAATTGTTTTATTGATGAGACGGTTAAGCTGGCATTAGCTAATGTAGTGCGACATCACTATAGATCAAACCCTAAGGCGCTTGCTATGCAGGCACAGGGGAATATTATTCCGCCAACGGTTGATAATCATAAATAATCAGGCCTATTAACAATCGGTAGGTTGATTAAAAAGATGACGACAGCATGTTGGGCGGACTTCGGTAATTGCTCCTCGATAATAGCTCCTGCATTATTCTACCTACGGGCTTCCTGCCCTAGTGCATTACTCTGCTACACGCCATCCATGGCGTAATCAGTCCGCTATACCATGCTACATTATTGGCTATAGCGGACTGAAATCCGCTCTACAATTCAAAATTTGTGGTTTGTTAATGGTTATATGAATTTAGTTGTCAGCTAGTCGCTTCGTCTAATTCTTGTTTTTTAGGTTGATTTAATTCATGTAGTTGAATATTGATGACTCTTAGCGCTGCTAACACAGCTGCAAACACCTGATTGGAGTGAACGCCTCGAGTTTTTAGTGTTTTGTTCTTGTTGCAGTCCCAGACAATGACGCATTCAGTTAGAGCGCTGGTATGGCCGCCTTTTGGTATTCTGACTTCATAATCCAGTAAAGCAGGTAGGGTGTAGTCGTGTAATTTCATCACTTTATTGATGGCATCAATAAAAGCATCAAAGCCACCATTCCCTGAGCCAGAAGCAAGGTGTATCTCGCCTTTTACATCGACTCGTAAACTGACAGTGGCTTCTAAATCAAAGCCGCTGGTAATAGAGCAGTTTAGTAGTTTTATGTGTTGATAATTTTTACTTTCCAATACATCTGCAATGATAAAAGGCAGGTCGTCAGTGGTAATGGTTTGTTTCGAATCGCCTAATTTTACAATTCGTGCCAGTACCTTTTTTTGATTTTCTTCAGAGAGCTCAAGTTCTAGTAATTCCAGGTTCTTTCTTAGAGAGGCCTTGCCGCTCATTTTACCCAGAGCATAGCTGTGAATGCGCGAGAAACGTTCCGGTGTTAAACGACTTTTATACAGTCCGCCTTTTTGATCACCATCTGCATGTATACCGGCTGTTTGGGTGAAAACGTCAGCACCAATAATGGGAGTGTTGGCTGCTACACGCTTACCAGAAAAGTTTTCGACTAAATTGCTGGTACGAACTAAATGGCTCTCATCTATAGATAGTTCCATGTTCATCTTGTCACGTAATACCACGGTAACTTGAGCTAGTGAGGCATTTCCTGCACGCTCGCCTAAGCAATTTATAGTGCAATGAATAGAGCTAATACCAGCACGTACTGCAGCCATTACATTGGCAGTAGCTAAGCCATAGTCATTGTGAGGGTGGAAATCAAATTGCAGCTCTGGATAACGGCTACACATATCACTTAGGCTAACAAACACTTCTTCCGGTGACATCACGCCTAGTGTGTCTGGTAGCATGAAGTGAGTGATTCCAATATGTTGTAGCTTATCCATTAAGGCAAAAACATAGTCACAGTTATCATGATAGCCATTTGACCAGTCTTCTAGATAAACATTTACCATCAGGCCGTTTTCAAGGGCGTAATCAACTGTTCTAATAATATCTTCTAGGTGTTGTTCTAGTGTTTTTCCCAGTTGCTCATGGCAGTGTTTTTCACTTCCTTTGGTGAGTAGGTTGATAACACTGCCGCCAGAATCTTTAATCCAGTCTACACTTCGAGTATGATCAACAAAACCTAAAACTTCTACACGACCATCAAAACCTTCTTCACGAGCCCAGTCATTAATTCGGCTGACCGCTTGTTTTTCACCTTCGGAAACACCTGCAGATGCAACTTCAATTCGGTCAACCCGTAGAGAATGTAGCAGTGCTTTAGCAATGTTAACTTTTTCATCTGGGGAGTAAGAGACGCCTTGCGTTTGCTCGCCATCACGTAGCGTAGTGTCCATTAATTGGATGTGTCTGGAAGGGGTGGACATGGTTTGTTGCCTTGGGAAAACGAAAACAAAAGATTGCTAGATGTAGGCTGGATATGTTGCTAGCGCTCCATTTTCCAGCTTACATCTATACTATTTAGATATGATTTAGATCTTGACTTGGTCCTTAGTTTAAGTCCACAGCCAGGGATAAGATTGTTTATGTCTTTCTTCATACTGATCAATTTCAGCAGTATGTTGAAGTGTTAGGCCTATGTCGTCTAAGCCTTTGGCCAGGTTGTTTTTACGGAACGGATCAATTTCAAATTTGAATCCATTTCCTGCTGGTGTTATTAATTCCTGGTTTTCTAGATCAACCACAAACTTTACACCTTCATTTGCTGATATTTCACCCATTAAGATGGCTAATTGATCTTTAGTGGCAATGATAGGCAATATGCTGTTTTTAAAGCAATTGTTATAGAAAATATCAGCATAGCTGCTGGATACTATGGTATTAAAACCATAATCAGCAATGGCCCAAGGCGCATGTTCACGTGAAGAACCACAGCCAAAATTATCGCCTGCAACCAAGATGTGTGAGCCTTTAAATGCAGGTTTATTTAGTTCAAAACCAGTATTATCACTACCATCTTCGTTAAAGCGCCAATCATGGAATAGGTGTATTCCAAATCCAGTGCGTTCAACTTTTTTTAGAAATTGTTTAGGAATAATCTGATCAGTATCAACATTGCTACGATTCATCAGTGCCGCAATACTTTCATGTTTATTGTATGGTTCCATAATATATATTCCCGTTTCTTAAAGGTTGCGTATGTCAACAAAATGGCCGGCTGAAGCCGCTGCAGCAGCCATAGCAGGAGAAACTAGGTGGGTACGTCCGCCTTTACCCTGGCGTCCTTCAAAATTTCGATTTGATGTTGATGCGCTACGCTGTCCTACAGTTAATTCATCACCGTTCATTGCCAGGCACATTGAACAGCCTGGGTCACGCCATTCCCAGCCGGCTTCAATGAATATTTTATCCAGGCCTTCGTCTTCTGCTTGTTGTTTAACGTGATATGAACCGGGAACGGCGATAGCTGTCACATTATTAGCCACTTTAGTTCCTTTAGTGATGTCAGCAGCAATACGGAAGTCTTCAATACGACCGTTAGTGCAGGAACCAATAAAAATCAGGTCAACAGGAATGTCGGTTATTTTGGTATGGGCTTTTAGTCCCATGTAATTTAATGCATTTTCACAAGCTTGGCGTTTGATTTCATCATCAAAATCTTCCGGAGCAGGGATAATATCAGTAATGCCTGTTACTTGTTCAGGCGATGTTCCCCAGGTTACTTGTGGTTCAATATCGCCTGCTTTTAATGTAACAATGGTATCAAATTCGGCGCCTTCATCGCTAGGTAAGCTTTTCCAGTAGGCCAGTGCTTTATCCCAGTTTTCACCTGAAGGAGTAAATTCACGGCCTTGTAAGTAATCGAATGTTTTTTGGTCTGGTGCAACTAGACCTGCTCTGGCACCCGCTTCAATCGCCATGTTGCACAATGTCATTCGGCCTTCCATAGATAGCTTGGTTATGGCTTCACCAGCATATTCAATGACATGACCGGTTCCTCCAGCAGTACCAATTTTTCCGGTAATGGCTAAAGCAATATCTTTTGCAGAGGCATATTTTGATAGTTCACCATCAATGCGTATTAGCATGGTTTTTGATTTTGTTTGTGGCAATGTTTGAGTTGCCATTACATGCTCTACTTCAGAAGTTCCAATGCCAAAAGCAAGTGAACCAAAGGCACCATGAGTTGCAGTGTGGCTATCGCCACAAACAACCACCATACCTGGATGAACAAAACCATGTTCCGGGACCACAATATGAATAACACCGTTATTAGGGTTTTTCATGTCATAAAGATTGAGTCCATTTTCCTGGCAGTTATCTGCCATGGTTTCAATTTGTTTTTTTGCAATAGGGTCGGCAATTGGTAAATCTCTGTTCTTGGTCGGTACACAGTGATCCATTGTCGCTAAAATACTATGAGGGTTGCGTACTTTACGGTTTGCAAGTCTTAATCCTTCAAATGCTTGGGGACTTGTCACTTCATGCATCAAATGACGATCAACATATATTAAAGGTGCTTGACCGGGTGTTTCTGCCACAAGGTGACTGTCCCAGATCTTTTCGTACATGGTTTTTTTCATAGTATATTCCAAAACTAACAATCCACCTGTTATAGCAAGTGTCTGTCTATAGTGCTGTCTATTAAATAGTGTAACCGGTTATTATCGCTTAAATTTAACTGTTTATGCAATTACAAAGATTTTTAACAAATAGAGTGGGTATAAATTAGCCTATTTGTAAACAAAAAGGAAACAATCTATCAATAATACGCTGTATTGTTTAATTTTAATTTACAGGTAGACTATGCAGCAACTTAAGGGGATTTATCCCTTGTTTTGTTAGTATTTTTAGTGATTTAGATTCAACCATTTTCGTTTCCTCCTCGTTAGAAAAGCAGCATTTTTATGCTGTAGGCTTTAACCTTCTTTAGCATTTGTTGGAGAAGGTTTTTTTTTGCCATTAATTAAACGACGTTCAGTTATCATTCAGGGTCTTCCAGGTATTCTAGACTCAACATCAAACAAAACTGAAATAGCAGGAGAAAGTTATGAAAATGTTAACTTTAGCAATACTATTAATGTCATTCCCTTGGGTTACTCAGGCAAAAGGTGGTCATTTTAGCCACGATGATTATGAAAGAGGACATAATTCCACTTTTTGGCATGATGTTCAGTATCGGCAGCATAGACAAGAGTCTCGTATAGCGCGAGGTATAGATAAGGGGCAGTTGACACGTAAGGAAGTTAAAAAATTACACCGTGAACAAAAGCATGTGGCCAAACAAATCAAACATCTTAGGCGTCATCATTATTTAAGTCGTTCAGATAAAAGAAGTGTAATGGAACATCTAGATCATGTCAGTAAGAAAATAAAAAGGCTGAAACATAATGATCGTTATGCTCATACAAAACGAGTCGATCGCCACAGGTATGATTATTATCAGCCAAGACCTGCATATAATAAGCATAAAAACACTTATAGAAATGAAGGATATATTTCAAGAGCAAATAGTAATTATTCAACAGGGTTTTATTTTAGATTTTGATTAAGAACTAAGAGTTAAGATTAATAAGCAAACAGGATGGGCAGTAATTTCCATCCTGTTTTTTTGTTTTTAGCATCTCTTTTTACGACAGAATTAAATTTAGCTATTTAAAACAATGAATAGGTCACCATTAATGTAGAATATCCTGAAACAAATCTATTTAGTATCCGTCATTAATAAATGCTTAAGGATTGTTTGTTTCTGATTTGCTGCTAAGGTAATACATTACTTCGTAGATTAATATTTGTAGTGAAGAATTAAAATAATTATAAAGAAAATGAATTCACAAACTGGTTTTTCAGATTTTCGATTTATAAAAGATATTTTCAAACGATTTTTACCAAATTCTCAAGCCTTAGCCTTGGCTTTAATTTTAATCGTCGGTTTTGTTCTTATTTATACTTTGTCCGATATATTGATGCCAGTATTTGCATCCGTTGTACTCGCTTATTTATTACAAGGGATTGTAAGTAAGCTAGAAAAAAAATTACCTCGATTGGTTGCTGTTTATATTGTTTTTTCAGGGTTTATGGCTTGTCTAGGTCTTTTCCTGTTTGTATTAATGCCAATGGTTTCGGCTCAAGCGGTTCAATTAGTTCAGCGGATCCCTGAAATTATAAAAAGAGCGCAGGTAGATATTATGCGATTGCCTGAGCTCCATCCCCAGTACTTTTCAGAAGATAATATTAGAGGGATTGTGATTTCTGTGCAGGATGAGTTATTACAGTATGGACAGGAATTGATTTCTATTTCAGCAGCTTCGGTTGTAGGGCTGGTGACTGCTATTGTTTATTTGTTTTTAGTTCCTTTGATGGTTTTTTTCTTTTTGAAAGACAAGAATGCACTGATTGCATGGTTCGTTAATTTTTTACCCAGAGACAGGAGTTTGACTGTCAAGGTATGGGCAGAAGTTGATATGCAAATAGCAAATTATGTACGTGGTAAGTTTGCTGAAGTGGTTATTCTTGCCTCTGCCAGCTATATAACTTATAACCTTTTGGGTTTAAATTATGCCATTTTGCTTTCTGTATTAATGGGGCTTTCTGTCGTTATTCCTTATGTTGGCGCTACTTTAGTGACTTTCCCAGTATTGGGTGTAGCAATTATGCAGTGGGGATTTACAGCAGATGAATTTTTATATGTAGCGATTGCCTATTCAATCATTCAAGCTATAGATGGTGTTGTTTTGGTTCCGTTGTTATTTTCAGAAGCCGTTAACTTACATCCTGTCGCAATTATTGTCGCGATATTATTTTTTGGAGGTTTTTGGGGGTTTTGGGGGGTGTTTTTTGCAATTCCACTAGCCACTGCGGTTAAAGCCATATTAAATGCATGGCCCACTTTAGTTGAAGTACCTTTGGATACTTCGTTTTAATTTGGAAATGGATTGTTTGGTGTATCAATAAGTTGGTGACAAATATTTCTTAGAAAGGTTTGTCGTTTGGTATCTCTTGTTTGGTGAATACTGTAGAGCAGATTTCGGTAATTGCTCTTGTGTTACTTTACTACACGCCACCTAACCGCCATAATATACAACAATGCTCGCTATAGCGGACTGAAGTCCGCTCTACAACGTACCAATCTTATAGAATGTCAGAGGCATAGTCAGCCAAGCGGGAGCGTTCTCCTCTTTGCAGGGTAATATGTGCACCATGTTGCCAGGTTTTAAAACGGTCAACAATATAGGTTAGCCCTGATGTAGTAGCAGTAAGATAGGGTGTGTCGATTTGAGATAAATTACCGATACAAATGATTTTTGTACCAGGGCCAGCTCGGGTAATAAGCGTTTTCATTTGTTTAGGTGTCAGGTTTTGTGCTTCGTCGATAATAAGATAGCGATTTAGAAAAGTACGACCTCGCATAAAATTTAACGATCTTATTTTTACCCTATTCATCAAAATATTATGTGAAGCGCCTTGTTCCCATTCGTTGCTTCCTGAACGACTTCCAAGAAGCTCAAGGTTGTCGATTAAAGCGCCCATCCATGGCGCCATTTTTTCTTCTTCTGTGCCCGGTAAGAAACCAATATCCTCCCCAACTGGTACAGTTTCTCGGGTCATTATAATTTCTTGGTAAATTTTATGTTCCATGGTTAAGGTCAAACCAGCAGCAAGGGCCAGTAATGTTTTACCAGTGCCAGCGGTGCCTAGAAGTGTTACAAAATCTATGTCTGGGTCCAGTAGTATGTTTAATGCAAAATTTTGTTCTCTGTTTTTTGCAACAATACCCCAGGTATTATTATGATTTTTACGGTAGTTTTTTGCTAATTCCAGAGTAGCTGTTGCTCCATCGCAAGACCTGACTATGGCTTCGAAATTAGAGTCACCTTCTATATAGATATATTGATTGGGGTACCAGTCAGTAACCAGTGAATCTGTTAGTTTATAATAAGTTCGGTCTTCTTCTTGCCAAGACTCCATTCTACTGCCATGCTCATCCCAAAAATCATTAGCTAAAGCTGTTGCTCCACTATACAGTAAGTCTATATCATCAAGTGTCTGGTCGTTATGATAATCTTCTGCATTCAGTGCCAAAGCCGCAGCCTTGATTCTCATATTGATATCTTTTGAGACCAGTACTACTTTGATATCCGGGTGGTTTTTTACCAGAGCTAATACAACATTGAGTATTGAGTTATCAGCAATATGACCAGGCATGCTATCGGGTAATAATGAAGATAGCTGACTGGTTTGGAAAAATAAGCGGCCATCATAGGGAGCATCATTGTTGGGCCCATGCTCTATTCGTGAAAGTGGCAGGCCTTCATTTATTGTTTCCTGATTAGCATCCTGGATTAATTCATCAAGAAAACGACTGACTTGGCGTACATTTCGTGAAACATCAGATAAGCCTTTTTTACTTCGATCCAGTTCTTCCAAAACAACCATCGGAATAAAAATGTTATGTTCTTGAAAACGAAAGATTGATGATGGATCATGCATCAATATATTGGTATCTAAAACAAAAAGTTTTTTATTGCCTGATGATTTTATATTCATAACACTTCCTCATTTGAATAAAAACATGGAAATCTGAAATATACTTCGCGGGGTCAAGAGGTGGAGTTTATACCGAGTTGTATTTTGTTGATAGCAAGGCGCTGAAATGGACGAATAGCAAGCTAGGCAACCATTTTAGAACACAGTCTATCGATAAAATACGACCGATATAAACCCACACCCGTGACCGCGCGAAGTGTTTTTGATAGCTCCGGAAAGAATTTTTTCATTCTCCTAAGAGACTTCAATAAGTTTTAGTAACACTTCCTCAATATGAGTTTTTACTTTTACTTTGCGCCATTCATGGAGCAAGATTCCTTTTTCATCAATTAAAAAAGTACTGCGTTCAATGCCTCGTACTTGCTTTCCATACATATTTTTCATTTTGATAACATCAAATAATTGGCAGAGATTTTCCAATTTATCTGACAATAGTTCAAAAGGAAATTCCTGTTTTGTTTTAAACCCTTCATGCACTTTAACGCTGTCTCTAGACACTCCAAAAATAACAGTATTAAGCGTATTAAATTGCTCAATGTTATCTCTGAAATCTTTTCCTTCCTGGGTGCAGCCAGGGGTATTATCTCTAGGGTAAAAATAAATAATTACTTTTTTTCCATAATATTCGGAAAGCTGAAAAGGTGTGTCTCCTGTAGAATCGGCTTTAAAATCAGGAACGGGTTTGCCTATATTTAATTCGGTCATGTTATCGTTTAATAGGTTCAATAATAGCGTCAATATTTAAGGTGTCACAAAAATCAAGAAACTCATCTCTTAAAGCAATTAAGCGAATCTCTGGAGGAATAAGTAAGACGAACTTTGTTGAAAATAAAGGCGTTTGGATATAAGCTGCCTGATAGCAACTGGCATTGATTTCTTCTATAGTAATGTTACGCTCAATTAAAAAAGCAGTGATATCTTCTATGACATTATTGCGGTCAACTGAAATAGTTTCCATAGAATAGGGTATGCCATTACTTTTTTTATGACTGGTTTCTGGTCTTAAAGTGTGAATCTGTATTTCAAGACGATTTTGCAGACTCTCGAAAATAGATTCAAGTTTGGCAATATGATGCCAATTGCCATCCACTAGTAAATAGCAAGCGGTGGATTCAGCAAGATGTGATAGCCTGAGTTCTATAACATTACAGTTACAACTAGAAACAGATGCTAGAATTTCAGCAATAAAGTGAGTTGATGTGTTTCCTAAGGCTGTAACAGTAAGTTGCATAGAGTATGTCCAGTTTTTTTATTCAGTTTAGCATCAATATCAGCTAAAAAAATAATATATTCAGCCGACAATATAGAACAGACCTATACTTTAAACTTAGAGAGATCAATTGGACACGGATTTATAGCTTGCGCAAGAAGCCGTGAGCCAATTGAATTTTCTAGGTTTTAATAAAAAATCATAAAGAATGATTTTGTTATCCATTTGTGAGAGTAAAAAATGGCAGACTCAAAAGATAAAAAAAGTGATACTTCTTCAGATGAATTTGCAGAAGATTTGGATGCAATGCTTAATGATGAAGATGCAATTGATCGATTATTAATGAATGATGCATTTGATGTTGCAGAAGAGGAAATAGCGGATGATGATGTTGATAAGTTGCTTGAAACCAGTCCTAGAGAGGATACTAAGCAAGAAACTGAAAAAAAACAAGAAGAGGCTGATGAGTTTACTGCTGACGAAAGTATAGACTCAATTATGGAAGAGGCAGTGTCTGCAGAAGTTAAAGAGGCAAAAGAGGTTGTTGACAACACTGATGGGTTTGATGTGGATGACCTTATTAATTCAGTCGCATCTGAGTCAGACCTTGAGAATGATGAGTTTGCAGAAATAAATGAATTTTCTGACGATATTATTGAACCTGAACCTGAACCTGAACCTGAACCGGAACCTGAACCGGAATCGGAATCGGAATCGGAATCGGAAGATGATTTTCTAATGGCAGACTTTGATATCTCTGCTGAAGAAGATGCAGACGAAATTACTGTTGAACAGGAAGAAGATTCAACTGATATTCAAAGTGCTGGAGTTGAAGAGCAAAGCAATGAGGGTGAAGCAGAACAAACGCAACAACAAGATGAAACTGCTGTTATTGCAGCTGTTAGTGCGGGACTTTCTGAATCCGTTGCTGGAATAGAAAAAAATAAAGCAGAAATAGATGACGTTAAGGGCCAGATAAAAAACCTTACAGCTGAAAATGAAAGCCTTAAGCAGCAGGTGACTGAATTAGCCGCTCCAGGTGATGACGATAATGCTATAGCAGAGGAAATAGAGGGTCTGCAAAAAGAACAGCGTAAATTAAGAAAATTAATAAAAGAAAATGAAGCTAAAGTCCCCGTATTAACCTATGTTGCGATTGGAATTGCAATTTTTGCATTGTTAATTGGTGGAGGCTTAGGGGCAATTGGTTACGGTGCGCAGTCAGATGTGACAGAGTTAAGTGAATTGGTGGTGACACTTGAAGAAGAAATTGAAATATTAACGGCTCAAAATAATAGTAAAGACATTGATTCGATTAATAGAAAAATCACTTTATTAATAGCTAAAGGTGAAAATTTTAACGCACAGGTAAGTAAATTAACTAGTTCAGTAGAGAGCAACCCTTTAAAGTCAATTGTTGATGATTTAGTCGTGCAAAATGATCATGCTCAGGTGGCAATAGAACAGTTGTTGGCTAAAGTTGATACCTTGGAAAAACGTAAATCTTCTCCAGCGCCTTCTAAGAAAGCGAAAAAAGCCGTAGTTAAAGTTACCTGGGTCGTGAATTTGGTTTCTTTTAAACAGGAATGGTATGCAAAAAGAAAAGCGGCCGAATTTAAGAAAAAAGGTGTTCCTGCAGAAGTTAAACAAGTTAAAGTGAAAGGTGAAAACTGGTTTCGATTGACAGTGAAAGGCTTTAAATCTAAATATGAAGCTGCAGCCTATGCTGTTAAAGTTAAAAAGACGCTTAATCTAACATCTGTGTGGGTTACTAAGGCATGACCGAGGGTAGAAAGTGGAGTACTTTTTACCGCCTAAATACACATGTTTTATATTTAACTTACTAATTTTAAGCCTAAATTAAACCTTGCTTTAGAATTATAATTCTCTATAATCCACATCCTCAACTTTTTGGTGCCCTGATGTTTTTTATTGAAGGGTTAAAAGGGAAGTCGGTGCGATTCACATTGAAACAATTCCGACGCTGCCCCCGCAACGGTAGATAAGTTACAAAGTATATTAAATGCCACTGTATTAATGATATGGGAAGGTGATGTACTGATGAACACAACTTATAAGCCCGGAAACCTGCCCGAAAGTTTTATTCGGTGCAGCGGAGGGCTGTTTACGGAGTAGATGACATTCTGTTATCTATTTCTGTTTTTTGTCCTCACCTGCAAATTTAATCTATTTGCACGGGGTTGTGCAGAGGACAATATGAAACAAATTATTTTACTTTCTTTTTTATCAATTTTTAGTCTAATTTCACTTGGGTTTACTGCCCAGGCTGAAGATACCGTAAAACTTCCCAATGTTGTCGTAACGGCTACTAGAACGAACCAGACGATAGATCACTTATCAGCTGCAAGTACTGTATTTACACGTGCAGATATTGAGCGACTACAGTTACAAAGTGTGCCTGAATTACTAAAACGGGCAACCGGTGTCGATGTCAGCGAAAGTGGTGGCCCAGGTAAAAACAGCAGTGTTTTTATCCGTGGAACCTCCAGTGGACATGTTTTAGTGTTAGTTGATGGCGTGCGTATTGGTTCAGCATCATTGGGAACATCACCTTTTTCATCGTTACCTATAGATCAAATAGAACGTGTTGAAATTGTTAGAGGTTCTCAGTCTAGTTTATATGGTTCTGATGCGATTGGCGGAGTGATACAAATTTTCACCCGAAAAGGAGGGCAAAAAGAAGACTATAAGCCTACTATTTCTATAGATGCTGGCGGTGGTTCTTACGATACAGCTAAAGTAAGTGGAAATGTCAGTGGTAAATATAAAAAAGCTTGGTATTCATTTGGCGCCTCACACATCACAACAGCAGGTTTTAATGCAACCTCTGCTAGTGCAAATGATAACGATAGAGATGGTTACGAAAATACCAGTTTTAATGCACGCGTAGGTTATCAATTTAATGATCAGTATAGTGCTGAAGCGTTTATTATTAGATCAGATGGTGAAAATGAATTTGATAATAATTTTGGTAGCGATAGAAATGATTTTGTTATTCAAAATATTGGCTTAACGGCAAAGATGCAGCTAACGGATTACTGGCTTTCTATTTTAACCTTTGGTGAATCTCGAGATGAGTATGACCAGCCTGATGGCGATTATTTTAATACTCGACGCCGAATGGTAAGCTTGTCCAATAAAATTAACCTGGGTTCTGATCATGAAATTATTATCGGCTCTGACTTCAGGGATGACCAAGTACAAAGCCATGTGTCTTATGCAGAAACCAATCGCTATGATATAGGTGGCTTTGCAGAGTATTATGGTCGATGGTTTGATTTGATTGATTTTAATGCCTCCGTTAGAGGTGATGAGGATGAACAATTTGGGTCTCATGTCACCGGTAATGCCGGATTCAGAATTGAGTTGGCTGATAGTGATGTGGATTTTGTAGCAAATTTTAGTAGTGGTTATAAAGCGCCAACTTTTAATAGTTTATATTTTCCTGGTTTTGGAACCCCTAATTTAAGACCAGAAGAGTCAACTACATTTGAAGTGGGTCTAGAAGGACAGCATGGTTGGGGGAATTGGATGTTAAGAGCTTATCATATTAATATTGATAACTTGATAAGTTTTGATAGAAATACATTTCGTGCTGTTAATGTTAATAAGGCTCAGGTTGATGGCATTGAGGGTGAAATATCCACCCAGCTATTTGGCTGGAGCATTGCTTTGAACGGAAGTGCTTTAAGTCCTAAAGACCGTAAGACTAATGAGCGATTAACCCATCGTTCTCAATTACATTTAGGCTTAGATGTTTCCAGAAAGTTTTTTGATCGTTTAACAATTGGTTCAGCTTTAGCTGTTTCTGGTGATCGCTCATACACATTGTTTGGTGGTGGAACAGCTAAAACTCATGGTTCTGTAGTTTGGGATATGCGAGCTGCTTATCAATTAAATAAAAGCTGGACACTAAAAGGCAAGCTTAATAATGTGTTGAATGATCAGTACCAAACTAATAGAGGCTTTAACACTGCTGATAGGAACTTTTTTGCTTCAGTAAATTATACCTATTAATTTTCTAGCAAACAGATCATACTTGTATAATAAGCATAGAAGATTTAAATGAAGTGGAGGATTTATGAATATTGATATTAAAAAAATTAGAATGCCATTGGCATTGATTGGGCTAATGTTAGCAACCCGGTTTCATCATTTTGGAGATTCAATCTCTTTAGCTGATGCATCCTTAGCGGTTTTCTTCTTAGCGGGATTATGGGTAGGCGGCTGGAAATTTTTCACTTTATTATTAGTACAGGCCGGTTTAATTGACTATGTTTCGATTTCACAGTTTAGCGTTAGTGATTATTGTATTTCACCAGCCTATATGTTTTTAATCCCAACTTATGCCTCTTTATGGTTTGCAGGCCGTTATTGTTCAAGGTTTAAAACCTTACAATTGACAGGATTGGTGGTTCAGTTTGGCATGGTGTTTGTTGCAACCTCAGTCGCCTTTGCTATTTCAAATGGCAGTTTTTATTTATTATCAGGTAAGTTTGCTGATTTAAACTGGATTGAATATAGCTCAAGAGTTGCGCAATACTATCCTCTTTATTTAACTTCAACATTAATCTATACCGTTGTTATTTTTGCTGTTGTAAAAATAGTGAGTTCGTTATCTATATCATGGGTGAAACCACCTGCATCAGCAGGATAGAAATAAGAATAAGTTAAATTTATCATGGCTATGAACAAACCACAGGGCAGGTTGTAATTAGGGTTATAAATTTCTAACATGGAAGTGAGGCTTTAGCCTCGCACGATAAAGGCGAGGCTAAAGCCTCACTTCCAAAACATAACCTGTGGTTAGTTTATATCCATAAAATTTATTCACGAAAAAGGTAATGAGCTTTAATCATTGCACCTTATTTATCTAGCAATTCCAATATTAAAACATCACAGGAACCACATCCTGTGACTGCACCTGTAGCAGACGATATTTTGTCTAAATCGTCGGCACCTTTATCAATAAGTTGTTCAATTTTTTCTTTAGTTGTGCCAGTACAGGTACAAATTATTGTTTCTTGTTCATCTGGGTTGCTATTCGTCATAGACTCTTCTTAAGCTTTAATTTATATCTTGTTTAACATTATCTTTTAAATTTGGCCAGTGAGAAAAGGCAAAAGCCCAAATCATAAAAATATTGACAACAGGGATTAAAAGACAAAAAACCCATTTTTTATCCACGCCTGCTTTCTCTAGTATTTTAGACCCTAACCAGAGTGTAAAAACAATAAAAAAAGGTAGAAGGAAAAAGAATAAAATTTCCATTATAAACTCCTAGTATTATCTTTTTTGGTTAGGCCAAGGGAAATAGGCTAACTGTAAAAAAATTAATAGTAAACCAAACCCAGGTAAGAAAACCAGGGCACTCCACATCGGATTAAATCCTGCTTTTTTGTATATCAGAGCAATGGGTACCAGAATCAATAACCCGGTTATAACAATTTGAAAAATATCTGGGATCATAAGCATGATAGTTCCTAATGTGTACAGCGATCAACTTTAAATTGTACCGTATTTTTGAATATAATAAATAGAGAGTTTCCTTAATCGCTTTGCCGTTGACCAAGGGGGGATTGCCATGTGTGTTTTCAATTCTGACAAGTCTTGCTGTAGCAGCATTAAAATCCGTATGTCAGCTAAATTGATACCTTCTGAATTAAGTCGTTGATTGCCAAATATATCTTTTGGTAACACGATTAGGCTGGATTTGTTGTTAATTTTTTTGCTGAGAAGGTGAATCAGTAATGGCACTTTCAATAGAGATATCAAAGTTTTCAAGCTGATTAATAAATGAAGTATTTGCTCCATCGGCTGAGTGTCTATATGAAGGCTGATTTTTTTCATAATCGAGCACCTCGTGTAATGTGAGTATCCGATTAGAATTTATAACGTGTTAATAGTTCATTTTTGCTTGATTGCAATTTTAGAATAAGATGGTATCTATCTTATCTTGCTAGAAAATAAAATTGCTTTATTACTGTTTACATAGAATTTAGGAAAAGAACTGCTATTATTAAATCTATGATTCAAGTGTTAGCTAGGTAGTATTTGCCGGCCTTGTACGGATATAAAGAGTCTTGCTCATTATAGTGATTCCAGTTCAACGAATGTGGGATACCCAACGTGTTGTAGCTTCATTATGGAAATATAACTCCTTATTGAATAAATTTCGCTAGTGAATAAAAGACGACTATTTAAGTGCAATGAAGATGGAAAAAAGAAAAAACATAAAATGACTACAAATGCTGACAAAAGATCAGAATTAGATGCCTTTATTAATCAAGCGAATGATTTGTTTTCTCAACAGGAACAGTATTTGACTAATACCATTGCAATTAATGTTGAGCAATTGGTTAGCGAAATATCAGACCTGATGTCATTGCCTGAAATTTATTTGAAAATCAGAGAACTAATGGATGACCCCGATTCATGCCTAGATGATTTTGCGGTCGTTGTTAATACTGATATCGGTTTGGTTTCTGCAGTATTAAAATTAGTCAATAGTGCTTTTTTTGGATTTGCAGGGCAGATTGATAATGTTAAGCGAGCTCTGAATTTAATTGGCATTGGGCAATTACATGATTTGGTACTGAGTATTTCAGCAGTAGATTGTCTGGATTTATCCAATGATATAGAAAGCTTAAATATCTTTTGGCAACGCAGTATCTTTTGTGGCGTGATATCAAAATTATTGGCAGGAAAACTGGCATTACCTGATGCAGAAAGTCTTTTTGTTATAGGTTTATTACATGAGATAGGCCGCCTTATTCTTTTTTTGAAATACCCTGAGGAATCCAGGTTGACTGTTCACTTAGCAAAATGTGAAAACCGTGCACTTACTGAAGTTGAAAAAAGTACCTTTGGCACTGACTATGGTGAGATTGGACAAGCATTGATGGCAGAGTGGGGCTTACCTGTTAAATTCCAGTGCATTATTGGCCATCAACTCCAGCCATCTAAGGCCACAGATTATTTACTTGAAACCAGTGTTGTACATA
The DNA here is from genome assembly GCA_048595505.1 of Methylococcaceae bacterium. Lineage (GTDB taxonomy): Bacteria > Pseudomonadota > Gammaproteobacteria > Methylococcales > Methylomonadaceae > QPIN01. Next base: position 9,278 of record JBJPGG010000045.1, on the reverse strand, counting down.
TAGCTCACACCGTAGCCGTTAATAAATTTCCCGGTGCTGATAGTTTTGAAGATATGATGGACCCTAAAATATTGGCACAATTAAATATTAGTGAAGAAGACATTAATAATTTATGTACTGAAGCCAATATAATTAGCGGTGAAATGGAGAGGTTGATTTTTGGATAATAATGTTTGTTTATATTCACTTAGGAAGGCACACGGAACCAGTTTGACAACTGGCATTGGGTTTTTGTTTGTTTTCAAGACGTGGCAGCAGGTGCATGGTAAGTTACGCAACTGTTTCAGCAATTCAGCCTATCGGTCAAAATCGACTGGTAGAAAACTGTATCCGTATCCGCGTGAAGTATATGACCCCTGCTCATAATTTAGTCGTAAGTGTTGCAGAACAAATAACATTGCCTGATGTTTATCATCAGATCAGTGACATGGTGATTTCTCCTGGGACCAAAATTGATGATTTTGTAGATGTTGTCAATTTTGATAATGCATTGGCTGAACGTATTATACGAATAGCAAATAGCCATTTTTTTGGCTATTCACGGAAAGCCCATACTGTTAAGCAAGCGATTTCTCTGATAGGGGTGATGGAACTAAAGGATTTGCTGTTAAGCAGTTTGGCCATTCGGGCATTTTCAGGTTTTCCTGTAGATGTAATAAATCAGGAGTTATTTTGGCGTAGTTGTATTTACTGCGGTATTACAGCCAGGTTGTTGGCAAAGAAATGCATGCTTCCTGCTAGTGGAGGGCTTTTTACAGCAGGACTTTTACACGAGATTGGTCACATTGTAATGTATACGAAAACTCCAGAGCTGGCACAGGATGTTATGTGTGAATCAGAACAAAACAACCAGCCGCTATTTATCGTAGAAAGAGAAAAGCTGGGTTACGATTATGGTCAGGTGAGTAGTGAAATAATGCGATTATGGCATTTGTCAGATAGTTATTGTGATATTGCTATTTATCATATGGAACCGGAAAAAGCACAAAAAAATAAATTTGAAAATCAGATTGTCAATTTGGCCCGCTCTCTAATGTTGGCAGAAGAGCTGAATCCAGAGCAAGCTGTAGATCCTTTTTTAAATAAATCTACTGACTTGATAAAAGATATACTGACGGTGCAAGATGTTGAAACGATAAAAACTAATGCCCGTTTGTATGTAGATGATGTAATAGATTGCCTATGGCCTTTTTCTAGAAAGGTTGCACCAGAATGGGAAATTGCACTATGAGGCTGGAAAATTGAACGATTTTGCGCAAAACTGGCTGGATATTCAATGCCAATCAATAGAAGGCCTTTGTAGTGCATTGTTTCTATTAACAGATGTTGAAAAAACAAGTTTGAAACCTGCTGCTCAATGGCCGCATGACAATAAGGAGCCTGTGGAATTAATCGCTGTTTCAAGACTTGCCGCTAAAAATCGTGACAATGTCATCAATTCAAATGTCAGTGAAGACGAGTCAGATAAGCGAACCTATGATTATCTGGCATTACCAATCTTTGTTAACAAACAATTGCTAGGTATTATTTCCGTTAAAACTAGACAGCATGATGAGCAAAAGCAGCAAATAATTCTACATGCGTTAAAAGTGGGTACCAAGTGGCTGGCAATGGCTCAGACTTCAGATGAAGAGAGTCAAGATCAGTTTTATAATACCGTTGTCAAACTGGCTGTTAACTGTTTACAACAAAATTCAGTCAATAAAGCCTTTTCAGTTTTGATTAACGAATTTACCCAGGCATTTTCATGTGAAAGGGTTGCTGTTGGTGTTCTAAAAAATCATCATGCTCAGGTAATTGCTTTATCTAATAGCGCAAAGTTTGATGATAAATCTAATTTGATTCGAAGAATATCTGCAGCAATGGATGAGGCAGTAGATCAGGACAGAGTGACAGTTTACCCAGAAGAGGAAATTGAAACGACAGCCATTACCCATGCACACGCAGAATTAGCACGTAAATTTGGTAGTGGATCAATTTGTACAATTCCTTTTATTTATGAAGAGTCCATTTTTGCCGTTTTAACGATGGAACGCAGTGAGGTAAACCCATTTGATCAGGAAACCATTAATATTTGTCAACAGACTTTAGCGTTGATATCTCCTTCCTTAAAATTAAAGCAAGATGATGAATTGTTTTTAATTCAAAAGCTGGCTTTATATACGAAAAATAAATTAACAGATATCTTTGGGTTTAAGTATCTGGGGTTGAAATTAATTGCCTTATGTAGTGTTGTTTTTATTTGTTTTGCCGCTTTAACTGAAGGTGATTTTCGTATTCAAGCGGATTCAGTGCTGGAAGGTAGAATACAGCGGACTATTTCTGCACCTCTGGATGGCTTTATTAAATCGGCAAAAGTCAGAGCTGGGGATACGGTTTTTAAAGGGGAAATTATGGCGACAATGGAAGATGTCGACCTTAAGCTTGAAAAAATAAAATTAGTGGGAGAACAGCAACAGCTGCAAAGAGAATACCGGGAAGCCATGGCAGATAGAGAGCTGGTTCAGGTGGGTATTCTTAATGCACAGTTAGAGCAAGTTAATGCGAAAATTAACTTGAAGCAGGAACAATTACAAAGAACCATTATTCAGGCTCCGTTTGACGGGATTGTGATAGAAGGGGATTTAAGTCAATCATTGGGCGCACCAATTGACCGGGGTGATAGTCTGTTTAAAATTGCTCCACTTGATGGATACAGAGTGATTTTAAAAATCAATGAACGTTCCATTTCGTATATCCGTCATGGACAACAAGGTGCTCTGACTTTATCTAGCTTACCCGACAGAAAATTCCCATTACGGATCGAAAAAATTACAGAAGTTGCCAATGCTGATGATGGCAGTAATGTTTTTCGGGTTGAAGCCGCCTTGTCAGATACGCCAAAGCTATTACGTCCGGGTATGGAAGGCATAGCGAAAGTTGAAATTAGTCGGCAGAAATTGCTCTGGATTTGGACCCATGAGATGGTGGACTGGATTAAATTATGGGTGTGGTCATGGTGGCCTTAATGCGAATGCAAATAATAAATGTAAGCTGGGCAAAGTTTACAGCAGATCAGCTAATTTTTATGTATCAAACTATTGTTTTTGAACATAGTCAGGAAATGCCAAATGAGTGAAACACTATTTAGCCCTCATTGGTATCGCGTTTGTAATTTAAAGCCACAAATACGACAGCATGTGGATATGCATCGTAATGATTATCGAGGGTTGATCTGGTATATCCTGGAAGATAAAGTCAGTGGTCGAAGTCACCGTTTTAATTCAACAGCTTATCAAGTGATTGGTTTGCTGGATGGTAACTTAACAGTTAATCAGATATGGGACAGGGTCAATGACAAGTTAGGTGATTTTGCACCGACACAAGATCAAATGATTAAGTTATTGGGTAAGCTGCATGCATCTGATTTGTTACAATCCGGTATGCCTGCTGATACCGAAGAATTGTTTGAGCGTGGGCAACAGCATAAAAGTAATAAATTAAAGCAACGTTTTGCCAACCCTCTGTCTGTAAAAGTTCCATTATGGGACCCTGAAGACTTTTTACAGCATCATTTGCCAAAAGTAAACTGGGTGTTTCACTGGTATGTAGGTTTAATTTGGGTGTTAGTTATTATGTTGGCAGGTCTTGCTACCGCAATGAACTGGCAAGCAATAAGTGCTTACTTTACCACTAATACTTTATCACCTTATAACCTGATAATCATGGGGCTACTATATCCCGTGATTAAGATCTTGCATGAATTAGGTCATGCATTCAGTGCAAAATATGAGGGTGGCGAAGTACATGAAATGGGTATCACCTTTTTAATGTTTATGCCTATTCCTTATGTTGATGTATCCACAGTCAACTTTTTACGTAGTAAGCGACAGCGTATACTCGTTAGTGCTGCGGGGATTTTAATTGAATTATTTATTGCAGCCTTAGGCCTGTTTCTGTGGTTAAGTGTTGAACCTGGAATAGTTAAAGATATCGCCTTTAATATGATGATAATAGGTGGAATATCCTCATTATTTTTTAACGGAAACCCATTGTTGAAATATGATGGATACTACATATTGGCAGATGCACTGGCGATTCCCAATCTGTTCCAGCGCTCAACCCAATATCTAGCCTACCTTTGTCAGAAATTTGTATTTGGAGCAACTGAATTGTCCTCACCAGCCACTGCACCGGGGGAGGCTGGGTGGTTTGTTGTATATAGTATCAGCTCCTTTGTATATCGGATGGGCCTGCTTTGGGTTATTATCATTTATATTATCGATACGTTTTTTATTGCCGGTGTATTGCTTGCTATTTGGATGGCTAGCAAACAAATACTGATGCCGCTATTCAAAGGTTTACTGTTTGTTTTTAATAGTCCTTCTATACACAATCAGCGAATGAGAGCCATCATTAGCCTGGTTGGAACCCTGACACTATTTTTTGGCGTACTTTATCTGGTGCCTGTACCGGCTTATACCCGCTCAGAAGGCGTGATATGGATGCCTGAAGACGCACAGCTTCGAGCAGAAGTAGACGGTGTAGCTGGATCGTTAATGTTGGACTTACCGGTTACAGTCAAAAAAGACACAACCATAATAGAGATTTATGATCCGCTGTTAAATACCCGGGTTGAAGTTTTGCTAGCTGATTTAAAAGAACTTAATTCTAAATTTAGAGCAGAATGGGATAATAGCCGAATTAAAGCAGAAAATATCAAGGAAGAAATGTTGGTAGTTGCAGCAGAGTTAAAATATGCAAAAAAACAGCAGCAAGCAATGAAAATTGTTAGTAATAAAGCAGGTCAACTATTGATTCCCGAGGTAGAAGACCTACCGGGGCGATTTTTACGCAAGGGTGAAATTATCGGTTATGTTATTGATGGTGCCTTACCTACTGTACGAACGGTCGTTGCACAGTCAGATATTGGACAAATCCAAAAACAGGTTAAAACAGTACAAATCAGATTGGTAAATCATCCTGATCAAGTTATTACGGCAAAAATCATACGTCGTGCACCAGAGGCAACAAACTATCTACCCAGTGCAGCTCTGGCAACTATAAATGGTGGCAAAATAGCAGTTGATCCTGATTTTAAAGATGAATTAAAAACCCAGGAAAAAGTGTTTCAAATAGATCTGGAATTTATTCCCTTGCTGAAGAGTCCACAAATTGGGCAGCGGGTTTATGTACGTTTTGATCATGGTAGTGAACCTCTGGGGCAGCAATGGTATCGAAGTATTCGCCAAGTCTTTTTAAGGCAATTCAATGTCTGAGAGTAAACTACGGCCAGGACTTACCCTAGGTATGTATCCGCAACAACAAGAGACATGGCCTGGAGTATTGGAAACACAAACGCGTCTGGGTGTTGCTAAGATTAAATATTTGATAGCACGCCGTAAATACAGCTTAAAATACATCGTTAACAAAGTTAACAGTCATGAGCAGCAGATTAAAAAACTTTCTGAATCAGCCATGATTGAGCATATCAAACAATTGCGAATACAATTACATCGACATGGTTTACAGGAAGATTTAGTTGCTCAGTCCTTTGCAACAGTGAGAGAAGTCTCTCATAGAACACTGGGGAAAAGACATTTTGATGTGCAGCTACTAGGTGGCTGGGTGATGATGAACGGTATGATTGCCGAGATGGAAACAGGGCAGGGTAAAACACTATCAGCGACCTTACCCGCATGTACCGCCGCATTAGCGGGTATTCCAGTGCATGTGGTTACGGCTAATGATTACCTGGCAGCCAGGGATGAAGAAATATTGCAGCCACTGTATCAACAAATGGGGGTGAGCTCAGCATCCGTGGTAGATGGGATGGAAACAGAACCCCGTAAAACAGCGTATCAATGTGGCATAGTCCACTCCACCAGTCAGCAGATTACATTTGATTATTTAAAAGACAGAATGGAAATGGGGGGTGATATCGGTAAACTGCAGATTCAGTTTAAACACTTGCAAAGTCAGCAGCAGCGTAAACCATCAGCATTTTTGTTACGAGGTATATGTTTTACCATTATAGATGAAGCGGATAGCCTGCTGATTGATGAAGCCAAAACACCATTGATAATTTCTCAGACTCGGCATAGTGATGAGCAGACCCAAACCTATTTTGATGCGCTTTACCTGGCGGCATCATTAACAGATAAAACTGATTTTAAGGTTAATGAGCAACGGCAAGATGTTTCGCTGACAGCAGAAGGAAAAAGTAAACTGGCAGAGCTGGCTGAGAAAATGGAAAGCTATTGGCAACAGCGCAGGCGCAGAGAAATAATGGTGACACAGGCTTTAAAAGCAAAGCGCCTGTTTCTTCGGGATAAACATTATCTGGTGCGTGACGATAAAATTGAGATTATTGATGCTTTAACAGGCAGAGCTATGCCAGACCGCTCCTGGGAACATGGGTTGCATCAGTTAATTGAAGCTAAAGAAGGTTGTGAAATAACGGGAGAAAGAGACCCTTTAGCAAGAATAGGCTATCAGAAATTTTTTAAACGCTATTTGCGTTTGGCAGGAATGTCAGGGACTGTGACTGAAGTAGCCGGCGAATTAAATAGTGTATACGGCTTACGAGTAATAAAAATCCCTACTCATAAACCTTCACGGCGAAAAATGTATCCGGAAAAAGTGTATCAAACGACTGAACAAAAATGGCATGCGTTTATTCAAAAAATAAAGCAATGTCATAACACCGGTCAGCCGATATTAATTGGTACCAACAGTGTTGCCGATTCTGAAAAAGTCAGTGCTATTTTAACTAAAAATGAAATACTTCATCAGGTTTTGAATGCACTGCAAGACCAGCAGGAAGCAGAAATTATATCTGTAGCAGGTCAGTTAAGGGCAATTACTGTGGCAACCAATATGGCAGGAAGAGGAACTGATATTGCCTTGGGCGAGGGGGTTGAAGCTTTAGGCGGCTTGCATGTTATAGCCACTGAAAGAAATGATGCCCGTCGAATAGACCGGCAATTATATGGGCGTTGTGCCAGGCAAGGTGATTCCGGTAGTGCGGAAGGCTTTATGTCCTTACAAGATGAAAATCTGACGGTTTTTTACCCGACTGCTATGCTTAAGTTAATTGCTTGGTTTTGCAAGGGAACGGAACCGCTACCTAATTGGCTGGGAAAAATGGTTTTGGCATTACCGCAAAAATGGATAGAATTTAAGGATTATAGAATACGTTGCCTGTTAATTAAGCAAGATAAACAACAGGCAAAAACCCTGTCATTTACAGGACGAATGGAATAAGAAAATGTGTGGGTCGGGATAAAATCTCCGCCTTCAGTATTTATATTATTTATTGTAAGACATAAAGATCAACAACAATAATGAATGTAATTAAACAAAACTCAAGTCTTATACTCAGCGTTATATTGGTAATGATAAGCCCGCTGTTAAGCGCTGAAGATACAACTACACTAGATTGTCTGGTTAAACCAGAAATGTATATTGATGTCAGTAGTCCAGTTGATGGTGTATTAGCGGCTGTTTTAGTTAACAAAACTGATACTGTTACAAAAGGACAAGTTCTAGCTCAACTTAAAGCAACGGTTGAATCAGCCTATGTAGAAGTTGCCCAGCAAGAAGCTGAAATGGATAACCAGGTTTATGCAAAAGGGATAAAACTTTCTTATGCTAGAAGAAAATTGAAGCGTATTACCGGTTTATATAGTGAAGACGCCTCATCCGCACAGGAACAAGATGATGCTACCACTGAATTGGCAATCGCCAGAACAGACTTAGCGCAAATCAAACTGGATAGAAAAAAAAATAGATTAAAGTTGTTGTTAGCGCAAGCCGAACTTAATCAAAAAACTATTACAAGTCCAATAGACGGTATTGTAGTTGAACGGTATTTGATGCCTGGAGAATCAGTCGCAAATCAGCATATTTTACAACTGGCTAAAATTGATCCTTTGCAGGTAGAAGTGGTAGCATCATCAGATTTGTTCGGATTAATAACAATGGACATGTCGGTGGAAATCAAGCCAAATTTTCCAGCTAATAGTTCGTATCAAGCAACAGTCAGTAGTGTTGACCGTATACTCGATGCGGCCAGTGGTAGTTTTACAATTCGCCTGTCATTACCTAACCCTGATAACAAGTTAGTCGGTGGCAGCAAATGTACCGCTATATTCCCAATCGAATCAACTCAAACTAATAACTCTCGCAGTAACAAAGACTCAGCTGATGATGCCTTGCCGGATGACATTAAATCCTTATTGGGGGAATAACTCAGTATTCAGCTGGTTACCTATACTTGGACGCTGGACGCTCCAGCGTCAGTCCATGCGTTCCAACGCACAGCGTTGGAACGAGAAAACTTTTCATTAGTACACTCACCGATAAATTCTCTATACCTTGAAATACATCTACTATCTTTTTAAAAAAACGTGATGCAGGTATCAAAAATTATTCAGCTTATGTGACCACGTAGAATTTTAATGGCTGATCTATAAGATATAGTAATGAAAATATTGTCTATACTTAACCTATCTTCGTGACAATTTTAGGTACTATCCCAATAAATCAATAGCTTGAATTTTTAAAGGGCTTTTTTCATTAAAAAACGGCCGTTAACGATAAATCAATGGCTTGGGAAATTGAAAGTCACGAAGATAGGTTAAAATTTGAATAAACAATACGATCTGGAAGTTAATAAATAGGCATGTTGGGTAAGCGATATAAAGCCAAATGTATTGTCATGTAGGAGCCCCTGGTGCGAATGCTAACGCGATAAAAAAAATATCCACCTTCTAAGAAGGTGGTTTTGTTTACCCCCTTGAAGGGGGCTTGTGTTATCCCGTTATTTGAATCGATTAAATTGAAGACTTGCGGCCTTCTTCCTTCCTTTTCTTATATTTGACATATTTAGAGCCTCTCATGATTTTTTCCTCTTGCTTACGTCATGGGATAGCACTACGAAGGGGCATCATGAATAGACTAACAGGGCAAACGGCATAGCCATTTGCCCAAGCCACCGCCTAAGGCGGTGGAGATACAAGACTGATTATAAATTGTTTAAGAGATATCAAGAGCATGATTAAAATCGCGCCGAGGGCTGCGCTCCTACAGCATGGCGGTGGCGTTGGAGAGAGAATAGAAACATAGCACACAGAAAATAGAATCTTAGAGCAGTATATGAAACATAATGTCCATGTAAAATTTCATTCAGAAGCTTTGTTAGAAGAGCTGGAAGCACGTCAGCTGTTTTCGGGTGGAATAGAAGGCATCCTGGCAGAAAATAATGAGCCTGAAGCAGCTATTTATCTGGACATTAA
>JBJPGG010000044.1:0-29417 GCA_048595505.1 Methylococcaceae bacterium | reverse complement strand
CCCAATAGCAATCAGGTAAACAAACATAAGCGTTTTAAAAAACACATTCCAGCGTCTGGCTCGACGTTGTTCAGTTACTGCTGCCAACGCCAGCTTCTCAAGAACTTCTCTCTCCCATCCTGGAGAATTCTCAGTTGTATTTTTCACGTCCATATTAATGTCTTGTTGATTTTCCATGATTATTAACCTTTATAAAACTTTTAGCAATTCAGTTGTTTGTTGAAAATTTAACAATGGATTATATTGTTGTAATTGTTCAGTAGAATGTGCACCACAAGAAACAGCAATAGCGGATACACCTGCATTAATAGCCATTTGCATATCGTGAACAGAATCGCCCACCATAACTGCTCTTTCTTTACTCACACCCAGCTCTTTTATAATCTGTTCAAGCATTTCAGGTTGAGGTTTTGATGCGGTTTGATCCGCACAACGCGTTGTGTCAAAAAACTCACTCAAACCCGTTCCATCCATAGCCCTATGCAAACCGGAACTGCTTTTCCCCGTAGCAACAGCCAGTTGATAACCTTTATCTTTAAGTGTTATCAACATTTCGCTTACACCTACAAACAAATCATCTTTGCTAATCTGTTTGGAGAAAAACTCTTGACTATAACAACTAATCAATTGTTCCTGAGTTTTTTGGTCTATTCCTGGAAACAGCTGTTCCATTGCTCTTTGTATACTTAAGCCGATAATATTTTTTGCAGCCTGTTCTTCTGGCACATCACAGCCATGAGTCGCTGCCGCTGTTTTTAAACAATGAACAATCCAGTCTATTGAATCAACCAGAGTACCATCCCAATCAAATATAATTAAATCAAACTTACTCGTCATTACAATTAAACACTTATTTAATTAAAGCTTCTTTATTTAATAAAACATCCAACTCTTGAGGCAAAGGCGCCTTAAAACTAATCAGTTCATCGCTGACCGGATGTTTAAACTGTAGCTTATAAGCATGAAGAAATAAGCGTTTATAACCTTCTTTCTTTAACCTTCTGTTGGTCTTATCATCGCCATAACGATCATCCCCCACTATAGGATGTCCCAACCAGGCTGCATGCACTCTTATTTGATGTGTACGACCTGTTTTTGGTGATGCCTCAACCAAGGTAAGATCTTTATATTTGTTTAACCTACGAAAGTTGGTTTCTGCAAATTTACCTGCCTGACTGACTTTCACCACGCGCTCACCACCCTTCCCTGTGTTTTTTAATAACGGCGCAGTAACAAGTTGTTTTTTTCTTTCCCATTGCCCTACCAATAAAGCCAGATAAGTTTTTTTCACCCCATCTCCTCGAAAAAGATCATGTAATGCTTTCAAAGCAGACCTCTTTTTAGCCACCAGTAAACAACCCGAAGTATCCTTATCCAGTCGATGCGCCAGCTCCAGAAATCTAGCCTCTGGCCTTAATACTCTTAAGCCTTCAATTACGCCTGAACTAATACCACTACCACCATGCACTGCAAAACCAGACGGCTTGTTCAAAACAATTAATACATCATCTTCATAAAGTATGTTCTGTTCCAGACTGTGTTTCAATGTCGGCTGTAGAATTATTTCTCTCTCTCTCTCGGCAACTCTGACCGGTGGAATACGAACAATATCACCCTGTTCAAGTCGATATTTATTGTCTATACGCCCCTTATTAACCCTCACCTCTCCTTTACGAATTATTCTATAAATCCGGGTCTTAGGCACACCTTTTAACTTAGTAATCAAGAAATTATCTAACCGTTGGCCGCTATTTTCTTCGGTGATTTCAACCCACTGGACTTTTGGCTTTTTTGTTTCTTGTTCTATATTCATAATGGTAATAATAACAGCATAATCACTTTAATTAACTGATTAAATTGATACAACGAGAAAATATTGTTATATTAGGGAGGTTTATCTACAGATAAATAGATCGCAGACTGTCCGTCATTAGCAAATGATGGCGCATGCAAAACTACAGAAATAATACTGTTTCTGTATTCTACACAGAATTTTTGGGTTTTATCACTCTACCCTAGATGGGTGATGCTGTTTCAAATTAAGACAATATACTTATAGCTAGACAATGAAAGTATCATCAAGCTATAGCAACAGAACTTATTTCGCCTGGTAACAACACTGAAGTTATATCCAAGATTAACTCAGGAGCAGAAATTAACACCATGCTCAAAACAGGCAAGAAGTTGAAGAACTTATTACTCTGTGAACCCTAAACAACGGTTCACCCTAAGCAAGTCTGTTCGGGAATACAGCGTATTCTTTAGTAAATCTGTTATGGAGCAGGAAACAACAAGGAAAACATAATGAAAAGAATGCTTATCAATGCCACACAACCTGAAGAGTTGCGTGTTGCTTTGGTAGATGGTCAAAAACTATATGATTTTGACATAGAACTCCCTGCAAACGAACAAAAAAAAGCGAATATATACAAGGGGATTATTACCCGTGTCGAACCCAGCCTTGAGGCAGCATTTGTAAATTATGGTGCTGAAAAACACGGCTTCTTGCCGTTCAAGGAAATCTCTGCAGAATATCGCAAACAGACGGGACCGGAAAAAACTGAAGGGCGCCCAAGCATTAAAGACCTGGTAAAAGAAGGCCAGGAAATTATCGTTCAAATTGAAAAAGAAGAACGCGGCAATAAAGGTGCAGCACTAACAACCTATGTTAGCCTGGCAGGAACATATCTGGTTTTAATGCCAAACAATCCCAAAGCCGGTGGTATATCCCGAAGAATTGAAGGTGAAACTCGAAATGAATTACGTGACATCATGGCGGCACTTGAGATTCCAGAGAAAATGGGACTCATCATCCGTACTGCTGGGTGCGGCAAAAATATTGAAGAGTTACAATGGGACTTAAACTATCTGATTCAGTTATGGGAAGCCATAGACAGATCCAGTTCGGACCAAAAAGCACCCTTCCTTATTTTTCAAGAAAGCAACGTCATCATTAGAGCCTTACGAGATCATTTAAGAAATGAAATTGATGAGATTCTAATTGATAAAGAATCAGCACTCAAACTGGTTCAAAAATTCCTTGAACAAGTCATGCCACATTTTTTGCAAAAGGCAAAATTGTATAAGGATAGCGTACCACTATTTAGTCGTTACCAGATTGAATCTCAAATTGAAACAGCCTATAACCGTGAAGTTTCCTTGCCATCTGGCGGATCTATTGTTATAGACTATACAGAAGCGCTGACTTCAATTGACATAAACTCAGCTCGCGCAACCAAAGGTAGTGATATTGAAGAAACAGCTTTAAACACTAATATTGAAGCAGCTGATGAAATTGCTCGCCAACTACGCTTACGCGACTTAGGCGGACTGTTTGTCATTGATTTTATTGATATGATGGCCAATAGAAATCAAAAAGCGGTTGAAAATCAATTACGTGATGCATTAAAAATTGACCGTGCACGCATCCAAACCAGTCGAATTTCACGCTTTGGTTTGCTGGAAATGTCCAGACAGCGATTACGCCCTTCTTTAGGCGATTCCACCCAATTGACTTGTCCTCGCTGTAAAGGCCAAGGTTCCATTCGTAACATCGAATCTGTTGCTCTTTCTGTATTGCGTATTCTTGAAGAAGAAACCATGAAAAAAGGCACAGAAAAAGTGGTAGCCCATTTACCTATCGAATGTGCAACTTTTCTATTAAATGAAAAAAGATCGGTATTACAAGAACTAGAAGCACGCCATAATATAGCTATTGTGGTATTACCCAGCAAACACCTTGAAACTCCAGCTTATGATATTGAGCGGATAAAATCAGCAGATTGGGACGATGATAAACCCAGTCATTTACAAATTAAAGCTGAGAATATTGCAACCCCTGATTTTGCTCAAAAGTCCAAGCAACCTATTGAAAAAGCTATCATCAAAGAATTTCTTCCTGATGCGCCGGCTCCCGTTCATAATAAAAAAACATCTGCCAGCCTTATTCAACGCTTCTGGCAAAAACTAGTGGGTAATTCTGAGGGAAAAAATACCGCGACTTCTGCCAAAAAACCGTCTTCAAAAGGTAAAATCTCAGAAGAAAAGTCACGTCAAAACAAAAACCCTAGGAACACAAGAAACCCTAGAAACTCTAAAAACAGAAATGGCAACTATGAGGAAAAACGTAGCAATCAAAATCGCAAACCCCGAGGAAACAACACAGCTCGGAATACGCAGAAAAACACAGCTACAGAAAAGGACCAGCCTAATAAAGGCAATGTAAACACTGAAAACACCAAGGCTTCGGCGGATCAAAAGCCAGTAAATTCACAAGCCAAAAATAGCAGACGCGGTTCTGGCCGCAGACGTACACGTAACCCAAATTACAAAAAACCAGAGAACAATCAAGATAGTAATGTTGAGAGCAACGCTCAACCCACATCAAACGAACAAACGCCGGTTACGCCAAAAGAACAGTCTCAAAGCGATAATCAACCTCGTTCTTATGCAAGTAAATTTGCAGAGCAAAAACAACAAGCAGAGAAATCTGAAACGCCTGCAACTGTAGCGCCTTCTGAACCCAAAGCGATAGAGAAAAAAACAGCTCCGCCTACTGACTCAGAATCTTAAACTGACACATTACCTACATGGATGTAGGTAATGTCGTTTTAATAGCTTTGATCATAAAAAATTCAAACTAACGATATCTCACTTCCACAGCATTGCTTGAAAGCAGTCTTTGCAATCGTATAATCAATTCGTCTGTTGGATGTATGCGCCATGCATCGCCTAATTGCAAAGTTGTTTTTGCTTCATTTGAAAAATATCCAATTTGCACAGCACAACCGCCCCCTGTAAAAGGCTGCAATGCTAGCTTTAATCCAGCAATAAAAGCCTCTAGACCCAACTCATTATTATTACCCCAGTCCAAAAATAGACAACGGGAAAAAAGCTCTCTTGCCTGCTCAAAGGTATAAAGTCTATCCGCTGTTAACCTTAACCCCCCAGAAAAATCATCGATCCCCAACCCTCCTTCGGCAACCAACAACACATCTTTGGATAAAATATCACGGTATTTTTCAAATGTATTACTGAATGCAGCAACTTCAATCCTACCCGTTCTATCATCCAGGGTAGCAAACCCCATCATGGTTCCCTTTTTAGTTTGCCGTGTACGCATTTCAACGATCAAACCAGCGACTCTGCCTTCCATTTTAACATTTGACCTTTCTGCATCAGCAACTAGTGAAGCAATGCAACCATTTCTAATATGGTTTAACTCAGCCTCATACCGATCAATTGGGTGCCCCGTTAAATAGAGACCTAAGGTTATTTTCTCAGCATCCAAACGCTCTTTTTCCGTCCATGCTTCAACAGACGTTGTATAAACTTCTGAATCATCACCTTGATCCACTTGCACTGACAAACCAAATAAATCATTCTGTCCTGCCAAGCGCATCTTTCCATGCTGTTCAGCCACTCTTAAAGCCGTTGTCAGCTCAGAAAAATGGGCAGCTCTATTGTCATCAATACTATCAAGTGCGCCTCCCCTTATCAGCGCCTCCAGTACTCGACGATTTACTTTCCGTAACTCGACCCTTTTACATAAATCATAAAGCCCAGTAAATAATCCATTCGCCTCTCTTTCCTTAAGCAGGTCTTCAATAGCCGCTTCGCCTACACCTTTAATTGCCCCTATCCCATATACAATTTCATCTTCATCATTAACTGTAAACTTATAATGAGACAGGTTAATATCAGGAGGACACAGCGTTATTTTCATTTCCCTGCATTCTTCAATCAGAATCACCACTTTATCGGTATTATCCATATCCGAAGACATGACTGCGGCCAAAAATGCTGAGGGATAATGCCTTTTCAACCAAGCCGTTTGATAGGCTACCAAAGCATAAGCGGCTGAATGCGACTTATTAAATCCGTAACCAGCAAACTTCTCCATCAAATCAAAAACATAGGTAGCTATCGATTCATCAATCTGATTATTGATAGCACCTTCAGTAAAAATAGTTCGCTGCTTAGCCATTTCTTCCGGCTTTTTCTTACCCATGGCACGACGTAACATATCTGCACCACCCAAGGTATACCCTGCCAGTTCCCTGGCAATTTGCATGACCTGTTCCTGATATAAAATAACGCCATTGGTAGGGCTTAAAATTGGCTCTAATAAGGGATGAGCATACTCTGCTTTGGCACCATGTTTAACATTAATGTAGTCATCCACCATGCCTGATTCCAAGGGGCCAGGCCTGAACAAGGCAACTAAGGCAATAATATCGTCAAAGCAGTCTGGCTTCAGCTTGCGAATCAGATCCTTCATTCCTCTGGATTCTAATTGAAACACGGCCGTAGTCTGACATTTTATAAATATCTCTTGATAAGTCGTTTCATCATCACGAGGAATCTGAGTGATATCAACCACGGCTTCACCGGCCTGCTTTTTCCTGGCATTAACCGCTTGTAATGCCCAGTCGATAATAGTAAGGGTGCGCAATCCTAAAAAATCAAACTTAACCAGGCCAACGGCTTCCACATCATCCTTATCAAACTGGGTAACCAAATTTCCGCCACCCTGCTCACAATAAAGCGGTGAGAAGTCAGTCAGTTTGCTAGGTGATATCACCACCCCACCAGCATGTTTACCGGCATTTCTGGATATTCCTTCCAAAGAAAGCGCCATATCTATCAACGATTTTACTTCTTCTTCTGTTTCATAACGCTGTTTTAAATCAGGACTTTCTTGCAATGCCCTGCTTAATGTCATTCCCACTTCAAAGGGAACTAACTTAGCCAAGCTATCGACAAAACCATAAGAAAAGGCTGAAACCCTTCCGACATCACGTATCACTGCTTTTGCAGCCATTGACCCATAAGTAATGATTTGCGATACATGATCTCGACCATAATGCCTAGCAACATAATCGATAACTTCATCACGCCTGTCCATGCAGAAATCAATATCAAAATCAGGCATGGATACCCGTTCAGGGTTCAAAAATCGTTCAAATAATAAATCAAATTCAATCGGATCAAGATCAGTAATTTTAAGCGCATAAGCTACCAATGACCCCGCACCAGAGCCCCTTCCAGGGCCGACTGGAATCGCATTGTTTTTAGCCCATTGAATAAAATCCGCTACAATCATAAAGTAACCTGGGAAACCCATCTGGGTAATCACGCCTAGCTCTAGATCCAAACGCTCCCAATAGGGTTTTTGATTCGCATCAACATCTCCCTCGCCCACAGCAGGATATTGTAATAATCGCTCCTCAAGCCCTTTCCGAGATGCTTCAATAAAAAAACTATCTAGGGTCATTCCTGCTGGTACGGGAAAGTCAGGTAAATAATTTTTACCCAATACCAATTCAACATTACAGCGTTTTGCTATTTCTATGGTATTTTCCAAGGCTTCAGGAATATCCGAAAATAATTCAAGCATTTCCTCCTGACTACGAAGATACTGCTGATTAGTATAATTTTTTGGTCGTCGAGTATCATCCAATACCCGCCCCTGATTTATACAGACACGAACCTCATGCGAATCAAAGTCCGATTTTTCGATAAACCGCACATCATTGGTCGCTACAACCGGTAACTCAAGCTTTAACGCCAGGTCTACAGCTGCCTTAATATAACTTTCTTCATCATTTTTTCCGACACGCTGAACTTCCAGATAAAAACTTTGCTCAAACAATGAAGCCCAACCTAAAGCACA
Source organism: Methylococcaceae bacterium (assembly GCA_048595505.1). Lineage (GTDB taxonomy): Bacteria > Pseudomonadota > Gammaproteobacteria > Methylococcales > Methylomonadaceae > QPIN01. The sequence goes on along the minus strand of JBJPGG010000044.1, from coordinate 21,742 downwards.
TTGCTCAGCCAATTCATAATTTTCTGCCACTAAAGCGCGCCCAATATCCCCTTCCATAGAGCCAGATAAAGCAATCAAACCCTGATGATTTTCTTCTATCCACTGCTTTTTCAGCATCGGAATGTCTTGATGTTGCCCCTCTTGATAGGATTTTGAAATCAATTCAGTAAGCGTTACATAACCGACTTTATTACAAGCGATAAGGGTTAGACGAAAAGGGCTGCAAGGTTCTTCGGGGTTAAAAATATAAACATCGGACCCCACTATAGCTTTTAGACCCTGTGCTTGGGTTGCACGATAAAATTTGACTAAAGAGAAAAGGTTCGATTGCTCAGTTAAAGCAACAGCTGGCATGCTAAAGCCCGCAATGCGTTTAACCAAAGGTTTAATTTTAACAATTCCATCTACTAATGAAAATTCAGAATGAACGCGTAAATGGACAAACTCAGGTTGTTTCATGCAAGTTAACTCAGAATTATCGCACTGCAGATGCTACAGTAGCATCCAAAGCCAATCGTTTTGTTACCGGCGAAAATGATTTTCTATGTTGCTCCGTTACACCTAAAGTTTGTAATGCTTGTAGATGCAATTTTGTAGGATATCCTTTATGCTTGGAAAATTCATAACCCGGATATAAAAGGTCCAAAGTTTCCATTTCATTATCTCTGGCAACTTTAGCTAAAATTGAGGCGGCTGAAATTTCAGCTACTTTAGAATCCCCTTGCACAATTGTTTCTCCTGGACAGGAAATTTCGGGATAAAAAGTACCATCCACCTTTACCCAGTCAGTTGTTACTTGAAGTTGAATGTAAGCCCTACTCATAGCCAATAAGGTTGCTTGCAAAATATTTAAATGGTCTATCTCGCAGGGTTCTGCTCGACCTATTGCCCAAGCCTTCGCTTTTTCTTTAATCAAAAGGGCAAAGGCCTGACGTTTTTTTTCGCTCAGTTTTTTAGAGTCAGTTAGCCCCTCAATGGGTTTATCCGGATCTAAAATCACAGCCGCAGCAATAACAGGCCCAACGATACAACCTCGTCCTACTTCATCAATCCCAGCAATAGTTTTTATCGCTGAATACCTCGAGTCACATTGCGTAAAAAACTAACCATATCAGATAATTCTTTACTTTCTCCGGCAAGATCTTCCATTTCCTCAATCGCATCTTCAAGACGCAAATTATTTTTGTACAAAATCTTATATGCCTTTCTAATTTGCCTGACAACTTCAGGAGAAATACCATTTCGTTCCATACCAACAGAGTTTATTCCATGAGGTCGCGTTGGCCTACCGCCAACCATAACGAACGGTGGAATATCCTGGGTAATGGCACTACCCATGGCAGAAAAACTAAACGCCCCAATTTGAGCAAACTGATGGACTAATGTAAAACCACCTAAAATAGCATGATTTCCCATATGTACATGACCCGCGATTGAAGCACCATTGGCCATAATGACATGATCACCAATAATACAATCATGCGCTACGTGGGTATAAGCCATAAACAAATTATCACTGCCTATTAATGTCAACCCGTGATCCTGCAAGGTACCCCTATGCATTGTAACAAACTCACGAATCACATTCCTATCGCCTATTTCCAGACGGGTATGCTCATCTGCATATTTTTTATCCTGAGGATCTTCACCGATAGAGGTAAATTGATATATGTGATTGTCTTTACCTATTGCTGTTGGCCCATTAATGACAACATGTGGCCCAATAACTGTTCCGGAATCTATTTGTACCTCAGGCCCAATAACAGTAAAGGGTCCAATACAAACATCTTCAGCTATCTCCGCATTAAGATCTACAACTGCTTTAGAATCAATCAAATCAACCTACCACTGCTGCACACATAATATTCGCACTGGCAGCAAGCGCTCCATCAACTTCTGCCCGACATTCAAATGACCATATATTACGCCTGGTTTTCATTAATACTACCTCCAGCATTAATTGGTCACCCGGCCCTACTTGACGCTTAAAGCGCGCCTTATCAACACCAGCCAAATAATACGTGGTTCCTTTACCAAACTGATCTGATGATTTAGCCGTTAGTATAGCTGTAGCCTGTGCCAATGCTTCAATCATTAAAACGCCGGGGAAAACAGGGTTTCCTGGAAAATGCCCCTGAAAAAACTGTTCGTTAAAAGTTACATTTTTACAAGCCAGCAAGCGTACGCTGGGTTCACACTCAAGAACCTTATCTACCAATAGAAAAGGATACCTATGAGGTAAAAGTTCCTGAATTTGCAAAACATCTAATTGCTCAGTCATATCTTTAGCCTAAAATAAATTAATCTGACAAAGAGGCTAATTTTTGCTGTACTTGTTCAGTCACATCAATCTGCTGACTGGCATAAATAACGCCTTCCGTTAACAATAAATCAAATCTCTCATCTTTAGCCAACGCTCTAATCGCTTCTAGTATACGTCGCTGCAATTTTCCCAGCTCTTCATTACGGCGCATATTAAAGTCTTCACTAAACTCTTGCTGCGCCCTTTTAGCTTCTCTCTTTTTGCTAATAATATCTCTTTCAAGTTTACGTCGTTCAGACTCTCCCATGACAGAAGCATCACGCGCCATTTTCTCTTCCAGAGTTTTAATTTCTTTCCCTTGTGAAACCAAATGTTTATCACGTGGTGAAAATTCCTTTTCTAAGCGTTTTTTTGCTTTTTCCGCTTGTGGTGCTTTTTCAAGTACCTTGGCTACATTAACAAAACCAATTTTCAACTCCGCATAACTTACATTAGCAACAAACAAAAGCATTAAAAACAAAGAAATTCTTTTTTTCATTATTACATCCATCTATAGAAATATTAATTGGATACTTAACAAACCAAGCTAAATTATCCAACAAATACTGTTTAAAAAATCAACCCAAAACGGGTGAATTATAAGTTAAATCATCAATAAATTAAAATCCTGAACCAAATGAGAACTGAAAGCTTTGTTCCTCATCATCATCACCTGCATTCATAGGTATAGCAAAACTGACAGCCAGAGCCCCAAAAGGAGATAGCCATTCACCTGAGAGTCCTACCGAGTACCTCATATCATCAATACTAAACCCATCACTCACTGTACCTGCATCAATAAATGATCCAAGTCTTATCGACTTCGCATCCTCAACAAACGGTACTGGAAAAAACAGCTCTGCTTTACCAATGATTTTACTGGCCCCTCCAAAAGGGTCATTCCTGGAATCTCTTGGGCCCAAAGTATTATCATCATAACCACGGACTGATTTGACCCCGCCGGCAAAATAATGTTCAAAAAACGGTAATTCATCAGTATCACCATATCCATCACCATAAGCAACCTCTCCTAATAACCTGAAGGTAAAATCCTTTGCTATTGGAAAATACTGCTGATGTTTATAAGAAACTTTATAATACTCCAAATCACTACCTGGCACAGTCGCTAGAGCAGACAGTCTCTGCTGACCACCGGCACTGGGGAAAATAGCTCTATTCAAAGTGTCGTGGGTCCAACCTATCGATGTAGATAAGGTAAGATAGCTATCACCATTATTTTTGATAAAATCAAGAATCTCAGTTGAAGAAAACTCAGATGTCTCTAGATCGGTATGCTTAAGGTCTATATTAAATCTTAACCTATCATGTTCATTCAACGGAAAACCTAAGTTTAAGCCGGTGTTAATAACATCAGTTGAATAATTGGAAATATTAGCTTCTTCTGCATCTCTTGCACTGTAGCCAAGGTCATACCCTAAACTAACACCATCAAGCGTATAATAAGGGTCAAAATAACCAAACCTGTACTGAGTTGATACATCACTATTATTAAATGCTAAGTTAACTCTCTTACCAGAACCAAATACATTATCTTGTGAAACATTAGCATTAAAGACTATCCCCTGTGTTTGAGAAAAACCAACACCGGCCGACAAATTACCGGATGATTTTTCAACTACAGAGTAATTTACATCAATTTGATCCGCAGTACCTAAGACAGGTGGCGTTTCAATATTGACTTCCTCAAAATATCCTAATCGCTCAAGCCTGGTTTTGGATCTCTCGATTTTAGCTGTTGACGCCCAACTTGATTCCATTTGCCTTAACTCTCTGCGTAGCACTTCATCTCGAGTCTTGGTATTACCACTCATATTTATCCGGCGCACATAAACACGTTTTCCTGGGTCAACAAAAAAAGTCATAACAACTGTTTTTTGCTCATCATCAATTTCTGGAACCATATTTACATTAGCAAAAGCATATCCCTCATCGCCCAATCGATCAGAAATTGCTTTAGACGTTTCAGTCGCATTTTTACGAGAAAAAACCTCACCAGGTCCTACCTGAACAAGATTTATAATTTCTTCAGGATCTACCACAAGATTCCCGGCAAGCTTAACTTTTTCAAGCATAAAAACATCACCTTCTTTTATATTGACTGTGACATAAATCTCTTTTTTATCCGGGGTTATCGCAACCTGGGTTGATTCAATGGAAAAATTAATATATCCACGATCCAAATAATATGAACGTAAACGCTCTAAATCGGCGGATAATTTTTGTTTTGAATATTGGTCATCCTTAGTATAAAAAGACAAAAAACTAGTGGTGCTTAATTCAAATGATTTAAGTAGAGTGTCATTATCATAAATTTTATTTCCGACCACATTAATTTGCTTTATTTTGGCAACCCGACCTTCTGAGATATCAATATGAATACCCACTCTATTCCTGGTTAACTTGGAAACCTCTGTTTTTATCTTTAAACCATATTTCCCATGACTGAAGTATTGTCGCCTCAACTCTTGCTCAACTTTGTCTAATATTTGGCGATTAAAAACCTTACCTTCTGCCAGACCAATTTTTTTAAGTGCTGAGGTTAAATCTTCAGAGCTGAGATCTTTATTACCCTCAAAAATAATTTTTGCAATAGAGGGTCTTTCAACAACATTGACCACTAAAGTTGAATCTTGTCTGTCCAGTGAAATATCTTTAAAAAAACCTGTTTTAAACAATGCTTTAATAGCATCACTAGCATTATTAGTAGAGAATTTTTCACCTACACTGACAGGGAGATAATTGTAAACAGTACCTGCAGAAATTCTCTGTAACCCCTTAACCTGTATATTTTCAACAATGAAGCTATCCTCTGCCTTAACGACTTGAGTGACTGACATTGCTATCAACATTATTAATGGGTGAAATATTTTATTTTTCACAAGTCTACCAGTTTTTCAATTTTCATTTTTTCAAAAGCTGAAGTATATCATGCTTGAGATTTACTAAGGAACGCGCATGAAATAAGTTCATCTATTCGCGCAGGATTATCATTCATTTTCAAAGCCCATAAACAGGCGCTTAACAGTCTACGCACTGATGTTATGCAAGGTAAAAGACGGTAAGAAGAATGGCGAGTTGTCGTGATTATATCGCGCATACACCTAAGCCCTATCAAATGGGAATGCTATCACATCATTCAGAGATTGAGCACTGGCGATAATCATTAACAACCTGTCCAGCCCTATCGCAATTCCACTACATTCAGGCAAACCAGATTTCAGTGCATCAAGAAATTTCTTATCTTTTTCCACCTGTTCCAACCCGTTCAATACTCTGGATTTATTTTCCTGGTCAAAACGCATTTCCTGTTCAACAGCATCCGATAATTCAAAAAAACCATTTCCTATTTCTATACCTTTAATAAACACTTCAAATCTATCTGCTATTGCCGGATTATTCTGATTTATTCTGGCTAAAGAACATTGGATAGCGGGATAACCATAAACCATACAGAGTAACTCATTTTCTAAAATAGGCTGAACTTTATAACTAAAAATAATATCCAACCACATTGAATGATCCGCTCCACACAATGTAATTGCGTCTTTCATTTCATGATTAGACGCATAAAAACTATAACTTTCCTGGCAAAATTCTAACGGATTTAACCCGGTAACATGCTCAAACAACTCCACATAACTAATTTTCTTTATCGTATCAACCGAGTTAGTTTCATCTAACAGACCGAGTAATAATCTAGCAGCTTCGTCCATCAGCTGGTCTAAACTAAACCCGACCCTATACCATTCTAGAATAGAAAACTCAGGATTATGGAACTGCCCTAATTCCCCATTTCTAAACGCTTTACAAATTTGAAAAATAGAGCCGCTGCCCGCTGCTAATAATCTTTTCATTGCAAACTCAGGGGAGGTTTGCAAATACATTTCCAGGCCTTTTATATCCTTATTATTTGCCACGCCATGAAAATAGCTTGAAAAAAAGTGCAGTTGCGGGTCCGTCCCTGTGGTCTGAGACAACAAGGGCGTTTCCACTTCAAGCACAGATCGCTGGGAAAAAAAATCCCGTATCTCTGCCAGCATTTTCGCTCTTAAACGTATAACCTTTAAATCACAAGCTGGCTTCCATTGTGCAAGATCTTGTTTCGGCACTATTCTTTAACACGCGAAACATATTCACCTGTACGTGTATCCACTTTAATCATTTCACCAATCTGAATAAACAAAGGCACTCGAACTACAGCACCTGTCTCCATAGTCGCTGGTTTACCACCGCCTCCTGAAGTATCTCCCTTTAATCCAGGGTCCGTATCAGCCACAGACAGTTCAACAAAATTAGGTGGCGCGATAGTTAAAGGAGAGTCATTCCATAATGTCATGGTACATACATCCTGTTCTTTTAACCACTTAACAGTATCAGCAACTGCATTTTTATCAGCTTGATATTGTTCAAATGTATCTGGTTCCATAAAATGCCAAAATTCACCATCACTGTATAAAAACTGGGTATCTATTTCAACTACATCTGCACTCTCAACTGATTCACCCGATTTAAATGTACGTTCTATCACTCGTCCGGTTTTTAAGTTTCTAATCTTTACTCTATTAAAAGCCTGGCCTTTGCCTGGTTTGATAAATTCATTTTCAATGATAGAACAAGGATCTGCATCCAGCATAATTTTCAAACCCGCTTTAAACTCATTAGTACTATACTTAGCCATTTTTCTCTCATATAAACAATCTGTAATAGAGCCATTATAATAGAGCTATCTAATGATAGAAACAATGACCCGCCTTAATACAGGAAAAAACTTGAACAAAAACTCAATAACATGGCAACAAGAACTTGCAGATGGGTTCAGCAACCTCCATGATCTATGTAATTATCTAGGCATATCACCTACTAACGCTCAACTTTTAACTTCAACAAACTTTCCGCTACGAGTACCTAGAGAATTTGCTGACAGAATGGAAAAAAACAACCTAAATGACCCTTTACTTAAACAAATTTTACCCGTAAAGGATGAAGCCATTGATTTCCCCGGGTTTAATTCCGATCCAGTTGGTGATATTAAAGCTATGGCAGAAACAGGGGTTATTCATAAATATCACGGGAGGGTTCTTTTTATTACTACTGGCAGCTGCGCTATTAATTGTCGGTACTGTTTTCGCAGAAACTTCCCATACTCTGACTTTCAACTCAGCGCAAAAAAAACAAACCAAGCTCTACAATATATTCAACAGAACCCAGATATTTCAGAAATTATTTTAAGCGGTGGAGACCCTTTACTGCTGAATGATCAAAAATTGTTCTCATTGCTTCATCAATTAGACAAGATAAATCATCTTAAACGCATCAGAATCCATACTCGTATACCCATCGTATTGCCCAGCCGAATAAACTCTAGCTTTTGTAACTCTCTCTCTTCAATCAAAAAACCCATAGTCCTTGTTGTTCACTCAAATCACAAAAATGAATTAAATGCTAAAGTAAAGCAGGCATGTTACAAAATAAAGCATGCTAATATCACCCTATTGAACCAGTCAGTTTTATTAAAAGGTATCAATGATAATGCAGCTCAATTATGTGCATTAAGTGAGTCGCTTTTTGACTGTGGTATCTTACCCTATTACCTGCATTTACTTGATAAAGCGACGGGGACAGGACATTTTGAGGTTGATCAAAATTTAGCAATTGACCTGATGAATCAAATTAAAAAACAATTGCCTGGATATCTGGTTCCTAAATTGGTTAAAGAACAAGCGGGGGCAGCCAACAAAATCACCATAGCCTAATATCCTCCACCAATATTGCATTGGTTCACAAATTTTTTTTTAAAAACAGGCTAATATTAGTTTATTGAAAACAAAAACATGAAGAGTATTCATGACAATTAATAAACTTCCCTTTGAGCTATCAGAAGACTCTACTGTAAACTGGCTTCAATCATTAAGCCTGTTAAGTAGCGTCAACGCGGCCGATCAGCTTAACAAAACCATCAGGCAACTTAGATCAACAGATACTGATGCCAATAAAATAATTAGGGTTCTAATACAACTTACACCTACTGTGCTCTATTTAAGCACCGATATCGAATCGTCAAATCAGCTAGAAAGCAAACAAAAACCCAGAGAAAAATCCCGCAAAATTGAAAAGCTATGTATTCTGTTATTAAGAAATTTAAGCCTGGCATTTTTCACTTTAGCAACAAAAAAAACATTACAAGAAGATGAATCGAATCAATGCTTATACATTGCATTGCAACTGATTGGGCGTACACAATACCTAGCAACTATTTTCCATCAATTTCCGTCCTCTACTCTCTGGGGGAAAACAGCCGAAATTTATTCTTTCGCCCAAAATAGAAATATTCTTCAGCTGGAAATAAAGCATAAAATAATAGACTTTAAAAGCCTTCCAACTATAGAGTCTGTACTGAAACGAAATATTCTTTTTTCTGTGTTAGAGCCTTATAAATATCCTGATAAGTTGATTAAAGAACTCTTTTCCATCTCAGGTCATCATGCTCATTTTTTGGGTTTAAATACAAAAACCTCTACTGATAATGCTTTTTCCTGGAATTCAAATAGCAAACAACCTCCCTACCTTAGCAACAATATTCAACCAACAAGTAACACTACTCTAGGCATTAATACTCATGAATTAATATCATTCATACAGTCAAAAAGTTTTTCATCTAGCCTTGAAAAAGACGCCTTGAACCGCATTTTGTTACAAATTTCTGGGTATAAAACAATTATCAACTCGCCACTGCCTTCCACATTTGATATTAATCATCTCATTGTAGGCCTTGCTCCTATAACTGAATACCTAAAAAAAACCGGCAAGCTAAATAAAATTCAAAAACTTAGCTCTCAGGTAGTTGATAATTCAGCAATTAATGAAATGTCATTAGAACCCTTAGAGTCACAAAAAACTCATACCAGTCTCACCTCAACTTTCTCAAGCAGTAGTAATCCTTTACTTTCAGAAGCCGGAGCTGAAGCAGTAAAAATTTTGCAACTAAAAAACAAACAATACATTATTGTAGAAACAAAACCCATCACGTGCTCCATAGGAGATATCACCTTGTTTTGTGCATCGGTCCATAAACCAGAACTGGGTGTCATCAAACAAATAAAAATTACCAATCAATCTGGTACAAACCATATTCTTATAGAAAAAATTCCTGGCGTACCAACATCTCAACTAATTGAGTCACCTGATACCATAGAAAATCAACTTATCATAATTCCTCACCAAAACTCTAAAGCTGAAATATTTATTGCACCCAGTAAGTTATACAATGGAGCTCTGATTAAACTGAGTTCAGAAGAAAATTTCAGCCTTGATAAACTAATAGACTACAGTCCTTATTTTATGCACTATCAAACGCAAAACAGAAGCCTTGTAGCTTTCTAGCACCAAACTCGAATGATCTCAGATAAAGAACAAGCCATAACAAATAAACACAATAATTCCCAAACTAATAATTCCAATCTTATACAAAAAAGATTTCTGTTGCCAGCAATAAAGAATACTCAATTTTTTACGATATAAATAGACACGACTGTGTAAAAATAAGTTTTGTAGTACTGAAAACCCTATACGAAGAAGTACATATAAGCCAACGCCCCCTAAGCCAACTTGAATGTAAAAAACTATAACTTGTGTTTCATGTAAACCTGTATGAAAAAAATGTTCAACTATATTATCCAGACTATATTCAATTAACTCATACAACAAATGTACTAATTCTACAAAATTATCAAGCAGAAAAGAACTTAAACCCAGTAACAATTCAAATACCAGATCAGGTATCACAAGGACAGTCAGAATAAGACTTGTTAACAACCCATTACCAATAAATTGTCGGGTTCTTTTCTTATTTACATGTCTATGCAGCAACTCTTTGTCGTCTAATTTTAAATTAACAAAGTGGGCACCCACTGAATAAGGGTATTGATTGTTTTCAAAAGGATTACTAGGTTTGCAATATACAACTTTACAAGAAGTCGTAATTACCGTCATCCTGGATAACAAAAGCACCCTTATCATTAAATAATCTCCTGGCATTAATTCTTTTTGGCAAGTAAAAGAAATACCACTAGAGCTTATATTTACATTTAAAGTATCATTTTCCTGGCTATGGGATTCGGGAAGAAAGTCTTCAGTAACTGAAGCTGTGTTAGTAAGGGAAGGAGTATTCTCTACGGACTGAGTTGTGTTACTAATATCGTGATTAAGACCAAGTGTTGCCTCTACACCTTGTCCATATTCTATTTTATGATAAAAAAGATTTACCTGTTCATAAATACGGAAGGCACGTCTACGATTTGATTTTTTTATATTTTCTTCGTCTAAGTCCATTGCAAGCCCCAGCTATGTGCTCATAAAACAGGGGGTAATTCGATCACTACACTTTTGATCACAACCCATTAAGCGTAGACAATTATAACTACCACTAATGTGAGTTTAGACTAATCAATTTGGTTGTGGGCTGAAAACGACTAAAAACCATTGAAACGCCAGGATGCTCCATCGTTTTTTTAAAACCCTAGGAAAATCTGGGAGTGATTGAAAATAGCTCCTGCATTTTTTACATTCAACACATCCATTTGTATTAAAGACAAAGAATCGCCCGAAGATAAAGCTTCCGCGTCCTGCACACGCCCCTTTACCTACATCCGTATAGGCAATGGCAATGGCCATAGTCCTTATCGAGAGCTATTCTGAAGGGTTTTTCGTCCAGATTACTTCACAAAACAGTAAAGCGAATAACCCTCACTCAACAAGTGATGGCTAAAATATTGAATTTCATTAATTATTCAATATTTTATGCACATACCAAGTGGTCAACTTATTTTATATAGGGTAACCGTTATGATTTTATAACGCGCACGGACAGGTGTGAAATTTAACAGGATTAAGCCATCAGAAATAACGACAAAAAAGGAGGTATAGAGCACATGAGGTAAATCTCATAGCAATATACTCGTGCAAATGGGTAGTTTAATCAGAGATTTTTCTATATCTACAGTAGGTCTATATCCGTCCTCTGTAGGTCAATTTAATGCTATTAAATTGTGGGACACTTGTCTGCCACAACTTAGCTAAAGTACATAAGTGCATAATAAATTGCTGCAATTTCTGCTGCCACAGGCAATATTACATAAATTATGTTTCTTTTTTCCTGAACAAAAGCTAAATCATCAGCATTATATGAATAATCCTCGTTTGAATATGTGTCTTGGCTGTTTTTTTGACCCTTTTTTCCAGGGGTATGATCATTAAATGACGCCGAACTACTTTGTAAATAATCATCATCATCAAAAATCGAGCTAAAAACATCATCAAGCTTTTTCTGATTATCGAATAATTTGTCTAGTGTTTCTATATCTATTGATGCTGTAGTCATGTTATCAACTCCTGAACTTTACCCATTATTAATCAATGCCAAAATTCCTCTAAATCAATTAATACTTCTTCTGTATATTTAAGGATACTCCTAAACCCAAAAAAAGATATTACTGCATTCATATAATGTGATCTAATTCTCAAACATCCGAGTAATTTGTGATCCTTTTCACACTATAAACCCACTTTTGTTAACTTGCTTCAGCATGCAACGCTCTCTATAAATAGAGATAAAATGTATACATATTGCTGCTCACCAGTTGATTCCAACTCTACCACAATATCATTAAAAAAACCTGTCGTTCAGCAAAAAAACCACCTAACCAGCTATTTAGGCCTCCAGACTTAATAACTTCCTCACTATATAAGCAAACAAACAAAAGGCTACCAAGGCAAGAATAAGCAAAATTGAATGAAAGAAAAAACTTAATACGCTCATGGCAACTTCTTATACCAAATAGGTATAAAATGCTTAAAATAGAGCAATGAAAAATATGCCATAGCCATAAGTATAATCAGTGAAAACTCAATGCTTTTCATAATAGTAATCCTTATGTTATCTAATAATTTCAGGTTTTTTCTTAAACCGTAAATTTATGCTACAAGAAATCGAATTACAAAAATGTTAACAATTACCAAAAGATATGTGATCTACTCACATGTTAGGACCAACTCAAGATCATTAGGAGCCGCTATCAGTTACGGATGGAACGCAGAAACCGGAGTCTACGAAGTAAATGAGGATTTAAACACCGCCTACGCGTAACAGGCAGGAGAAATAGGGAACAGACCACAATTTAATATTGGGGACCGCTTCTATAGCATAGTATTTTCCCCGACTAATCCAATGTGTTAACATCTTGCTCTTTATATTGGGTATATTCAAAATGACAAACGAAGAAAGGGAAGTTTGCGCGGAGTTGTTTCTAGCTTTTACCAACGATATTTCTATGCCATCACACAGATGGAACGATAAAGCTGCTGTGGAGCTATACAGAATGATATACGCATTAAAGCGTTGTTCAAAAGGGATGGTATGGCTTACCAGTCTACCTGTATTAACGTCAACTAAAACACCATCTTTAGCCAGAACCGCACTTAAATACCTTTATGATGTATGGCGAGAAAAAAAGAAAGTTGAGGGAGCAACATCGGCAAGTGGTATAAATCCACGGTGTAAAGATTCTCATACCAAAAGACATATAAATTTAATAATAGCAGCTGCCATGGGATTCTAATTGTGAACATTATATTTATTCTACTGGCTGTGTTACTCAGTCATAGTGCTAAAGCTTTTGACACCAACCCTAGGAATATTAAAACTATAACTCAGCCTAGTGGGTATAAAACTATTGCTTATAATAATAGGTATACATTCGCAATCCCCAAAGACTACAAAATAAAAAGAATGTCCGAACAAAATTTAGAATTCATGGCAATTGTCGATAGTGATGGCCATGCTGTTTTTTTCGTTCATGAAATACTTATTACAAATAAGTTACTGCTTAATCCTGATGGGTATAACCTAAAAAATTACACTAGAAGGCAATTATTATCTGCAATATATGACAAAAACCATTTAAGTAATGATGAGGTAAATGAAACAAGAAAAATAATTTTTGAACTGTCAAATAATGTTGCCGTCTACAAACGCGATGGATTTATTTTTTTTCGTGAAGACAGGACTGATAAACCAAAGATTAAAACCTCTTTTTACCTCTCTAAAAATGATGATGTATTAACCATCTCTTTCTGGTCTGATAATGAAAAACTGATAATGAATGTTATTCAATCATTCCATGTTAAAAATCAGTCAATAACATTGGATTAAGCATGGTTACGCCCTAAAAAGTAGAACCTACCGGGCCTAGGTGTACCTCAGGCTACTTTTTCTATTTTTTGGTGATCAAATTAAAATGGCTGCGCTATATTACGCGCAGAGTCTAGCCGCGCCTAATAATAGGCATCGACCGCCCTTGCGTCCACCTCAACCACACACAAAACACGCGTAGTCAAGGTTCCCACAAATGGCTTTACGACTCTTCGGGAAACAATTTTAGCCCCTTTACTGCTAACGCGCTAAGATTCGGACTATCATCCCATCCGGGGACAACAGCGCTGGAGGCATCCAGATTAAGAATCATCCGCTGCTTTAGCCAACGCTACCAAGCTTTGCAGTGACTCCGAAAAGTCTTTCGCATTATCTGCTCTAACGGTAGCATGAGCCACTTTTCGACCTTTGCGAGAATCTTTATCATAAAGATGAAGATGCGCATTTGAGATCGCCAATACACTTTCAGCTGCAGGTACATTGCCTATAAAATTAACCATTCCAGTATACCCACGAGCAGCTGTTGAACCTAGGGGTAAATCTAGAATTGCACGTAAATGATTTTCAAACTGACTGGTTTCAGCACCTTCTATAGTCCAGTGTCCTGAGTTATGTACACGCGGGGCAAACTCATTCGCTATTAACCTCCCATCCATATCAAACAATTCCAGAGCGATAATACCCACATAATCTAGAGCATCCAATAAGCGAACCACATAGCTTTCTGCCTGTTTCTGCAAAGCATCATCAGTACAACATTCTGAAACCCTTAAAATACCTTTGTCGTGGTCATTTTCAGATATTGGATAAAAAACCACCTCTCCACAAGGTCGCCTTGCTGCAATAATAGAAACTTCGCGTTGAAAATGCACAAACCCTTCCACAATTGAAGCAACTCCCTGCATTGACTCCCAGGCTTCAGATAATTGATCTGCTGACTTTAAAACGACTTGCCCTTTACCATCATAGCCCATTCTACGACTCTTTAAAATCGCAGGATAACCAAGGTGCTCCATGGCTTGCTGTAAATCTTTCAAACTACTTACGGCTGCATATTCAGCAGTAGGTATATGTAATTGATGAAAAAAGTTTTTTTCATGTAATCGATCTTGAGCAACAGCTAAAGCATTAGGCGCGGGGTAAACACAGGTATGTTCTGCCAGAAATGTTGCGACTTCAGCCGGCACATTTTCAAACTCATAGGTCACTACGTCAGCTTTCTCGGCAAGCTCTGCCAACAAACCCTGATCATCATATGGACCACATAAATGCTCACCCAGGCCTGTAGCACCAGCAACTTCACTAGGTTCAAGAATAATAAATTCCAAGCCTAACGGATAACCTGCTAAAGCAATCATTCGCGCCAACTGACCTCCGCCCAAAACACCAACCTTCATGTGGTTACCTCACGAGGGTCAGAATTAGCTGTCACTTTATCTGTTTGGTTTTGCCTGTATTCCATTAGGGCATCGCGATATTGAGGGTGTTTATTACTCACAATTGCTGCAGCAAATAAAGCAGCATTAATCGCACCCGCCCTGCCTATTGCAAGAGTTCCCACAGGTATTCCAGCTGGCATTTGTACAATGGATAAAAGAGAGTCCATACCATTTAGTGCTTTCGATTGAACAGGAACACCTAGCACTGGTATTGCAGTTTTAGCAGCAGTCATACCTGGAAGATGCGCAGCGCCACCAGCACCTGCAATAATAACCTCAAGACCTTTGGCTTCAGCTGATTCGGCATATTGAAACAGTTTATCCGGCGTCCTGTGAGCGGAAACCACCTCAACCTCATGAGGGATATTGAGTTGCTCTAAGGTTTCTGCAGCATGCACCATAGTATCCCAGTCTGATGTTGACCCCATGATAATGCCAATTAATGCTGTCATGCATAAACTCCTGTTCTCAGCAAAACCAGATTTTAACTGGTTTTGTAAAGTGATGAAATAGTGAATTATCTCATAAATAAGGTTTAAAAACGCGCATGAAATAACTCCCTTATCCTCACTTAGAAAGTTGGGACAAAGTAACAACTCAATCTTGCTTATTTAGCTTTTCTAGCTATCAACATAGTCAAGGTATTAAAATTTTCAACTTCTGCCCAATTTCTATCTGTTTCCCATCTATTATCCCCGCATTAACTTCCAACATATATTTTGCAGACTCAATTGAACCATAGATATTACAAGGGGCACGCCGACAAGGTTGCAGGTTTTTTATCATTGAAACAATCCTTCCCTGAGTAGAAACAAACAATATGTCTAATGGAATGAGAGTAGATTTCATCCAGATTCTTTGTATCCCGTTCTGTTCAAAAACAAATAACATGCCTGACTCTGCTGTCAAATATGTTCTATGCATCAGACCTAGAGCCCTTTGCACTTTGGTCCTAGCAATTTCAACATCCATGCTCAGATTTTGCTTGGGGAAAACAACTGTGCCATGACCAAATTTTTCAAGTTTTTGTTCTTTAGCATGACTATTTGTTACTACAAAAACAAACAACAAAAGATAGACATACTTTTTCATAGTGAATCCATTCTCTAAGCAATTAATAATCGATCACGCAAAATATATTTCATAGCAGTACTCAGCATATTTAATTCAACTCTGTTTGTGTATATTCAAATTCCATATCTTTGGTCACAATCGCGCAAATATAGTCTTGAATTAAAACTGCTTCCAATATTTTCCAGCCTACTGATAAACCATACTCACTTGGAATAGTTAAAAAACGAGTTTGATCATCAGGATTAACTACACACTGGTTAAGCCCCAATGCTATTCCACGCCCCACAGCCTTTACAAAGGCTTCCTTCCTAACCCAAAAATGGTAAAACATTGTGATTTTTTGATCTTCAGGCAAAGCATTCCAATACGAACTCTCTATTTTGGAGAAGCATTTTTTTACCAGCCCTGACATATGCTGTCTATCTCTAATGTATTCCACATCCACCCCAACTTCACCTCCGTTGCTGACAACAACTACAATTTTATTGTCAGTATGACTGAGATTAAAGTACAAACCATTCTCAACTAAATAAGGCTTTCCGTATTCGCCGGTTTTAATGATAACTTTTTGAGCATCAATATTAAGGTATGATGCTAGTACCTGCCTTAATATCCCACGCGTTTTAATATACTTCTGTTGCACATTTTTTCTTGAAAATGCTGTCGCCTTGTGTTTTTCTTCTGCATTTAATAATGGCCAATACCGTTGTTCTGTCATTTGTTCAGACAGTAAATCCCCATACCATAAATCGACAAAAAGACTACTCACTTGTTAATTCCTTTCAATAAATAATCAACGAATCAGAGCCAATCCGGGCTCTCTTGGGTCAGAAGCCACGGAAAATAATTTTGATTTTTTATTAAATTGAATGGCCTGCATATTGCCATACCGAGATCTGGTTTCCTTTAACTTGTGCCCCAATACTGACAAGCCATGTATTTCTTCACTAGTCATCCCCCCTTTCTCATATTGAATCAAGTCAGGTATATATTGATGATGAAAACGAGGGGTCCAAACCCAATATTCGGGCCCATGACCTGCTGCAAAATCCAACACAGCCAGCAACACCATAGAGATAATTCTACTCCCCCCAGGCGTACCTAATACAGCAATACGGCTATCATCTTCAATAAATGTAGGCGACATACTGGATAACATACGTTTACCAGGTTCAATAGCATTTGCCATACCCCCCACCAAACCATAGCCGTTCATAGCACCTGTTTTAGTGACAAAATCATCCATTTCATCATTTAATAATATTCCGGTTCCTTCAGCAACAAACCCTGACCCAAAAGGAAAGTTAATACTCAATGTGGCAGCCACCCGGTTCCCTTGTTTATCAATAATTGAGAAATGTGTAGTATCTCTACCCCCGGTTTTTTGTTCAATTTCACCTGCCAATAAATGACTGGGCATTGCTTTATCCAGTCGTATCGAAGCTCTTAATCCCGCAGCATAATCTAGATTAATCAGCCTGTTAACGGGTATATTGACAAAATCACTATCGCCTAAATAAAAAGCACGATCATGGTAAGCTCTACGCATCGCTTCAACAATAATATGTTTTCGAGTAACCTCATCAAATTGTGCCAATTTATATCCAGACAAAATATTTAAAGCTTCAAGCAAAACAATACCTCCAGATGATGGTGGCGCTGCACTGGTTATCTTTATACCGTGGTACTCCCCTGTCACCGGTTCTCTTTCTACCACCTGATAATCATTCAAGTCCTTTTGTGACCAAATTCCGCCTTCTTTTCCAATACTGGTAATCAGTTTGTCCGCCACCTCGCCTGAATAAAAACCTTTTCTTCCATATTGAGCTAACTGCTTGAGTGTATTAGCCAAATCAACTTGTCGCAAAATTGATTTGGCATTGGGTACTCTATTATTATCAAGAAAAATGTTTGCCGCCTGAGGGTTTTTTTGTAACAGAGGCAATCTGAATTTTAATAACTGCCGATGTCTCTCACCTATCATAAACCCTTGCTGAGCATAGCGTATAGCCGGTTGTAAACACTGGGCTAAAGACAATTTTCCATATTTTTCAGATAAGTGAACCAATGCAGCTGGCAAACCTGGTATTCCGGCTGATAGCACGCCGTCTTTAGACAAACCTTTAATAACCTCACCCTGCTTATCAAGAAACATTCCTCTTTGAGCTGCAAGCGGTGCTTTTTCCCTGCCGTCAATCATGACTTGAAAACCGTCGCTTTCTCTATGCAACAACCAAAAGCCACCGCCTCCCAACCCTGATCCAGCTGGTTCTACAACGGCTAATGCAGCACTTACTGCAACCGCAGCATCAAACGCATTTCCACCTTGTTCTAAAATCTCAAAGCCTGCATAAGTTGCCAGAGAATGTGCACTGGCAATAGCCGCTTTTTGTTCTGTAGCACCAATGCCCTGGACATTAAAACAAACTAATATTAGGGTAATAAGAATATTCTTTAGAATTATCATACTTAGACTCTACACCTGATGGTTCAATAAGTGATAGGATTTCATCATATCATTCAAACACACAAAACAATGACAAAAAAAAAATATACTTTAGGCTTTATTGGAATTGGTTTAATGGGACAGCCGATGACCCTACGTTTACTTGCTGCTGGGTTCAACGTTAACGTATGGAATCGTTCCAAAGAAAAACTCAACTCGGTCCTCGCTGCCGGTGCTACTGCCTATCCAACTATCACCGAACTCGTTAATGTATCTGATATTATTATCTTATGTTTGGCCAATACATCCGTCGTTGAATCAGTTGTTACAAAAAATATCCTTAACTCAACTGACTCTGGAAAATTATTAATCGATTTATCCAGTATCCATCCACAAACCACCAAACAACTTGCGATACAATTAAAACAACAGTGCAATATGGGTTGGGTGGATGCACCTGTTTCAGGAGGTACTGCAGGGGCAGAACAAGGGTCATTGGCTATCATGGCAGGTGGATCAGTTAGTGATATTAATATTGCCCGGGAAGTGCTAAAGCCACTCTATAAACAGCTGACCCATATGGGAGATATTGGTAGTGGTCAGGTTAGCAAAATTTGTAATCAAATGATAGTTAGCTGTAATGTCATGGTAATCGCTGAAATGATGGCTTTAGCCCAGGCTTCAGGTGTTGACGCAACAAAAATCCCTCAAGCACTAGCAGGTGGTTTTGCAGACTCTAAACCGTTACAAATAGTGGGGCCAGAAATGGCTACAAATACATTTGAGCCGGTAAAATGGCGAGTACAAACCCTATTAAAAGACCTTAACATGGCAGTAGATTTATCCAACCAACATGGAAATTCCACCCCTATGTCCGGACTAGCGGCTCAACTAATGCAACTCCATGGTAATCAAGGATACTTGGAACAAGACCCATCCACCTTAATTAAATTATTTACAAAAGAGTAATGTTAAAATTCACTGCCAATTTAAGTTTATTATTTCCTGAACTAGATTTAATCGATCGCTTTAAAGCAGTTAAACAATGTGGTTTTGATGCAGTTGAAATTCAATTCCCTTATTCATTACCTGCTGAAAACATCAAACAGGCATTGTTAGATAACCAACTCAAACTCGTGTTATTTAACGTAGACGCCGACGACCTGTTACAAGGAGGAGAAGGCTTGGCCGCTGTTCCAGAAAAACAGAAACTGTTCTTAACAGCACTACAGCAATGCAAGTCATACGCAGAAATACTACAGCCTGAAGCCATCAATATATTACCAGGTCGATGCACAAATCCTACCCGAACCACTGATTACTTAACTACTTTTAAAAAAAACCTATCCATTACTGTTGATACCTTTACTCCCTTAGGCATAAAAACTGTTTTTGAAGCCATTAATACAGTAGATATGCCCGACTTCATTATTCACAACGGCCAGCAAATGTTGGATATTCTTGAACAGTTCAATCATCCCATGCTATTCATGCAATATGATATTTATCATATGCAAATGATGAATGAAAACATTATTCAGTTTATTAAACAAAACAGCGATAAAATAGGACATATCCAGTTTGCAGATGTACCAGGTCGAGGACAACCAGGATCAGGCACAATCAATTTTAAAACGCTATTTACCACGATTGAGCAATCAAATTATAACGGATGGTTGGGTGCAGAATATAAGCCAGTCGGTACAACTATAAATAGTGTTAAGTGGCTAAATAATTACATTCATACAAACTATTCTTTCACGAAATAACATGGCCAGAAATCACCGCAGCTCACAAATCCATAGATTAGCCCCTGTTCACTATAATTTTATTTTTTCAATTTTTATTGATCGTCTCTAAACTCGTTTCTAATATGAATAGAAACTACCCCAGCAACCAGAACAGCCATGTAAAATTGGCCAAAAATTGCTTCCATATACGCCAACGACCTAGCCGTTGCAGAAAGAGGCACTATATCCCCATAACCCAATATTGAAAGAGTAACAAAGCTATAGTAAACAAAGTCTTTCATTTGTATATGACTATCGACTAACAAATTAGTTTTAACTTATTTTGATATCAACCATCCAAGAATATTGAACATACTTATTTATTAAAGAATTTTCACTGATATTGATATTGCGGAGCTTGCTTATTCTGTTGCTTATATTGATCTGCACGCCCTTGTTCGTATGCTTTTTTTTCCGCTTCTTTATGTTTTCCAAATAAAAACCCACCAGTAGTTCCTGCCACAGCACCAATCGCGGCACCCATCCCAGAATCGCCTGCAATCGCTCCAATCACCGCGCCCAGCCCAACACCTAACACTCCACCAGACACTGTACGTTGTTGAGTTTGCGACATATTGGCACATCCGCTAATGACCAGAGTAATAACTAGAATAAAAATAAATTTAAATGTGTTCATTGCTTTCGCCTTAATTCTAATAATTAATAAGATATTCGCATTATTTTTTACAAGGCCATAAACCTGTTAAGGCCCTGAACCCAGTTTCCACAGGTAATTCATCTAAATATTCAGGATGTTGTTGAATCCAAACAATGACCTTTTCAATTACCACATTACGAGTAGGTCTGGGATCTGGAAAACAGACTAACAGCCCCCCATTATTTCCCTTAAATGTTGAAGCATGATAATGATAGGCTCCTACCAGATAACCGTGGCAAAAATGAATAGCTTCCTCATACCGAGGATCATCAGTCGAAGCTACACATAAATTCAACAGATTTTTTGTCGTTTTAACCTTAAAATCATCTTTGGTTACAGCGCAAGCAATAGTAGGTATAAACATTCCAAGCATTAAGAAAATTTTAACCATTTTTAGATTCATTGAAGTATCCCATAAAAGTGTGTGCGGCTAGATAAAACAGCATATCATCAATTGATACTTTCCTGACTTGTAGAAAATTTATTTATTCAACTGCTTTCTAATCTCATCAGTAATTTCCTGACTAAGTTTTGCTAACAACCGACTTTGTGCACCAACATAAGCTTGATAATCTGTTCCGTCTGAATTTTCCTGAAATACTGATTTTTTAGCCGTAATTGTCTTTTCTTTACCTTTATGAATGACTGTCCAGTCAGCATTTAAGGTAACAGTACCACCCAGTTTTCCATATAACTCTCGCACATTAATAAGCACCTGAAAATCCTCAGATACTAGTGATACTTCCGAACTTAAAACAACCTGATCCGTAGGCAGTAATATCGAAATATTCTCTCCAACAATCCGC